>CAISJI010000117.1 GCA_903885565.1 uncultured Planctomycetaceae bacterium | reverse complement strand
CTGCGGAGCATTTCATAGCTGGGCTGGATCATCCGATCGGTGCGGCCGAACGTGCGCAGGGCCACGCCGCCAGGAAGGAGCCCTTTGAGCGTGTTGACCGCCGCGAGATAGTCGGGCTCCGCGGCAATCTCCTGGCCCGGCGCAAGGCCGAGCACCCGCTCCAGAAGGGCCCGGTGGGAAGCGATGAACAGATGCCCCTGCGCCACGGCGACCGAGGCATTGGGCCAGGGGGCATCCTGCTCCATGGCATCGCCGCGGGCGGCCAACCGCCGGCCGGCCTCTTCGCCGCCAACTGCCCGGCCCCCCACGGCCAAGGCGCCCGCCGAGCCCGGCTCCGGCTTCACGCTCTCCCAGATCGTGTGACCGTTCCCCTCGATCTTCTGCGTGTTGCCCTCGCTCGCCATGCTCTTGGCGATCGTGGTGGCCACGGTGGCCGGATCGGAAGTTTCGATGGCGATCAGCATCCGCTCACAGTCGGAGGTGAAGGGGGTGATGAAATCTCCCGTCACCACCACACGCTCACCGAGATGCCGGATGAGATCGCGCTCCACGTCGATCTGCGGCCCGTCGGGGTCTTCCTTGAGGCTGGCAATCACGTCGTCAAACACCCCCTGTTCGCCGACGATGTCGTCGACGATCGGAGCAACCGCGGCAAACGCGTTGGGGATGCTCCATTCAAGCGCCATCCAGGAGGATGAATCACCTGGCACCCAGACCGCCGGATCGATCGAATCGGTGTTGGGGAAATGCAGCATTTTGGCTGCCTTCTCGAGCCGCTCGTGCGGCAACTGCCCCGCTTGTCCGCGGCCGGGAGCAGCCACCACCAGCGTGTTGGAACGCATATCGATGTTGCCCTCGCCGTAAAACATCACCCCGCCGATCCCCTTGATCGCATCGAAGCCGTTGCGGCTGAGCAGGCTGACATAGTCGGGGCCCTTCCTCTTGCGGGGCTGCTGCAGGTGGGTTTTCTGGTCGGCCATGGCGTAGGCGAGCGGATCGACAAACCAGCGGGCCGTGAGCGTGCCCGGGGCGATCCCTTCGCCGCAGCGGCTGGCCACCTTCTCAAAGGCCGGCAATGAGGCGAGTGGCTCAGCAGGTGCGTGGGAAAGCGCCCCGAGCAGCGCCGCCACCGCCTCGGGCCGATCGCCGATCACCACTGCCGAAGGCCCCTCGCCAAACGCCAGCCGGCCCGGCTTCTGGGCGGCAATGGCCCCCAGGCCCGACTTGGGCTCCGGCGGCACCTCAAACGCAGTCACCGAGGCAGGGGCCTTGAGGGGCGTGGCGCCGCGGGCGGGGAGCCGGCGGTAAACATCCTGCAGAATCGCCTGGCTCTCGGTTTCGTGGCCGGTGGTGTCGATCAGGAGCAGATTGGCAAGGGTGCCATCGGCCTGCTCGACGACTGCCAGTGCCATCTCCCCACCCGGCATCTTTTCCAATTCCTCCAGCGTGATCTCAAACCGGGTGTGCTGGCCGCGTTCGCTCGAGCGATGCGGCCCCCGCAGGGAGTCGAGAAACGTGCTCAGGAGCGGCTCATGGAGGAGCCGTCCCATGGCGGAGGTATTGAACCGCTGCCGCATCTGGCGGGGCTCGGCAATGCTGCCCCAAGCCCGCGTCGTGGCCGGCAGAATCTGCTCGCTGGGTGGAAACGCCCCGGCGACCGCCACCGACGGTGCCGCCAGCAGAAGGCCCGCCAGCGCGGTCAGCCAGACGCTCCCGAGTCGCTTGAGTTGAACAGTCTGGATCATCTGCATCAGATGGCGAGCTCCCACGAAAAAGCCTCCGCTGAAACGGGTCGTGATGGCCGGAAATCCCTCGGTGGCACTCCGGGCCGAAAGTGCCATGGCCCCCAGCGGTTGGAGAGCCCGTGACACAAGCCTCCCATCATACGGTGCAGGGGCTTTTTTCGCATGCTAGGCCGCAGCAAAGGGGTTTTTCTGGCTCTGGCGTCGGTTGGGCCACAGCCCACAGCCAGCTAGGGATCGCGGCGGGAAAAAATCGCACAGGCCACCGCCAGAAAGGCGAGCGTATGCAGCAGCGAGAGCCCGACCGCCTGCGACCAGGAGAATTCAGCCCGCTCCACCAAGGCCCGAAACGGCCCCGATACCGCCAGATCGCGCATCAGTTGCCGGTCGACCAGGTTGTCGAGATCTTCGGTATGCGGCAACACCGTATAGATACCATCGGCCACCCGCCCCACCGCCGTCCGGTAAAACGGCACGCGCCCCGCCTTGAGCGGCTCCTCCCGCCGGGGCTTGGCCCCCCGCAGGCTGTCGACCACGCTCGTCGGCCGGAGCTTGCCAACATTCTCCTCCCGGAGCCGGCTCTCCACCACCTGGTTGTGCATCTGCCCAGCGATAAACAGCACCGCCCAGTAGGTCACCGTCACCAGCATCGCCGCCACGGCACTGCGGGTGAGCACGCCCACGCACACGCTCACGGCCAGCAGCAGCGCGAAGAAGAGGATCAGGCTCGGCAGCGCCAGGAGAATTCCCGGCGACCAGATCCCGGCCAGAATCCCGGTGATCAGCCAGCCAGCCAGAACCAGCAGGCCCAGCAGCACCGTCACAAACACCAGCGCCCCCACATACTTCATCACCAGCAGCACCCAGCGGGGCAGGGGACGCACCAGCAAAAGTTCCAGCGTTCCCTTGCGGATCATGTTCGGCACAAACGCCGCCGTAACCACCACGCTCACCAGCAGCAGTAAGCTCCCCCCCAGGCCGGTGGTCAGCAGTTTTTGCAGAATCAACACTTCCAGCCCCAGCGGCGCCCCGCGCGGAGGCGTGAGATCGAGGCTGTCGCCAAACAGCGAAAATTGATGGGGCCAGAGCAACCGCAGATCGGCTCCCGGCGCCACCGTAAGCTGAAAGCTCTGCATGCCGACGGTTCGGCCCAGCGCGTCGCTCGTCTCCTCCGCCTTCGATACCCGCCACAGTTGGCCATCGGCGATCCGGCCAAACCGGGCCTGCACCTCCTCCGCCGCCAGCGGCCCGGCCACCAGCGGCACGAACGATCGCTTCAGCTCCACGTTCCACTGCCCGGTGGGCAGATCGGCCCCCAGCGGCTCCGCCTTGGCGATCCAAACGACCGAGCCGTTGAGCCTCCCGGCCATGCTGGCGACCGATTCCTGGCTCAGATCGACCCCCTCCAGATCAGCCGCCATGGCGCGGGCGGAGAGATCGAGATAGTTTTTTCCGGCCGGCTGCGGCTCGATTCGGCCGGTAAGGGCGACCGCAAAGAGCAGGCCGATGAGGCCCACAAGCAAGAGCAGAATCTTGGCATCGAGAAACTCGCGCCAGGCATCGAGCAGCATTGCGCAGAAGGCCCGCAGGAGCCGGGGGCTCGGCGGGCTTGTGGGGTTGTTCTCTCTGGCAGGGCTGGCCTGACTGGCGTGGTCTGTCATGGGGCCTGCCTGTCGTGGGTGGCAAGCGCGAGGTAGAGGTCTTCCAGCGTCGCGCGCTCCGCCTCCAGATGCCGCAGCCGCAGGCCCCTGCTTTGCGCCTCGGCCAGGAATCGATCGAGGCCGTCCGGGCCCGGAGAATCGAGATGCACCCGCCACAGTCCCGGCCGCGCCGGCTCCAGCTGGCAGGCCTCCCAGCACAGGTCGGCGGGAGATGAATCAAAACCGACCAGCCAGCTCGGCTTGATATGCGTCAGTTCGGCCACCGTGCCGGAGACGAGCAGATGGCCCCGTCGCATGATCGCCACCCGGTCGCACAGCTGCTCCACCTCGCCGAGCAGATGGCTGTTGATAAACACCGTCACGCCGCTGCGTTGCTCTTCCAGCAACACGTCGCGGATCTCCTTCCGCCCCACCGGATCGATGCCGTCGGTCGGCTCGTCGAGAAAGAGCACCCGCGGCCGATGGAGCAGGGCCTGCGCCAGCCCCAGTCGCTGTTTCATCCCCTTGGAGTAGCCGCGGATGCGCAGCTTTTCTCTCCCTTTGAGACCGAGCATTTCCAGCAGCGGTGGAATACGGGCCTGCCGCTCCCGGCGGGTGAGCCCCTGCAGGGCACCATAAAAATCGAGCAGGCTCGGCGCCGTGTGGTAGTCCGGCAGCCGGTGGTCTTCCGGCAGATAGCCCACTTCCCGGCGGGCAGCCAAGCCTCCCACCGGCTGGCCCAGCAGGCTCGCCCGGCCCCCCGTCGGTGCCACCAACCCCAGCAGAATCTTGATCAGCGTCGTCTTTCCCGCACCGTTTTGGCCGAGCAGGCCAAACAGCGTGCCCGGCTCCACCTCCAGGCTCACGCCTGACAGCGCCTGCAGCGATCCATACCGCTTCTCAAGGCCCTTTACGGCAACCGCCGGGGTCGGTTGTGCATGGCTATTCACCCCAGCGACCAGCCCGGCCGGTAGTCACGGCCCAAAAACGCCTCGGCGGCGGGGGCATTGGGAATTTTCAGGTTGGCCGCATCCCACTCGATTTTCTTGCCCGAACGGAAGGCAACATTCCCGAGGTGTGCCGTTTCTGTGAGCGGACCGCTGTAGCTGAAGGGGCAGGTGGTCGGAGCCCCAGTCTTGGCGGCATGAATCCACTCGGCATGGTGGCCGATCGATTTTGGGATCGATTGCGGCGGCCGCTGGAACTCCTGCACGTCGGGGCCCAAGAGCAGCATGTGCCGGCCGTAATCGGTGAGGATCTGCCCCTTGGCCCCCACAAAGAGCATGCCGCTGGCCCACGGGGGAATCTGCTTCTCCTGCCAGCAGAGGGGCTTATCGACCCCCTGATACCAGGAGAGAGCCACCGGGCCGCGACCGCCCCGGGCGGGGAATGTGTAGTTGACATGCATCGAGGCGGGGGCCAGTTCTGCGTGCGGGGGGGGCCCAAAGGCCTCGACTGTCAGCGGGGCATCGAGGTTGAGGGCCCAGAAGGGGAGATCGAGGTAGTGGCTGCCCAGGTCCGACATCGTGCCGTTGGCAAAATCCCACCAGCGATACCACTTCGGCCCCGGAAAATAGACCTCGTGAAACGGCCGGGCCGGGGCTGGCCCCACCCACAGATCCCAGTTGAGCTGCGGGGGGATCGGCGAGGATCCGGTCGGCCGCTCCTGCACCGCAACCAGATCGTTGTATCTCTTGGCATCCTCCGGCGACTGCCAGCCCCAGGCCCGATCGACCCAGACATGCACCTCGCTGATCGGCCCGATCGCCCCCGCCTGCACCAGTTCCACCACGCGGCGGTAGTTGTCGTCGGCATGGATCTGCGTCCCCATCTGCGTCGCTACGCCGGCCGCGCGGGCAGCCTCGGCGATCAGCCGGGCCTCGCGCACCGAATGCGTCAGCGGCTTTTCGCAATAGACGTGCTTCTTCTCTCGCAGTGCCGGCAGCGTGGCGAAGGCATGGGTGTGTTCGGGGGTGCTCACCACCACGGCGTCGTAGGCGGAGGAGGGAAGCTCCTCGTAGAGCTTGCGGAAATCGGCGAATCGCTTCGCCTCTGGCACTCTTGCCCCGGCTGATTCCAGAGCTTTCTCGTTGACATCGCACAGCGCCACCACCTCTTCGCCGAGCATCTGCTCAAAGTTATGGGTGCCCCGGCCGCCGCACCCAATCACCACCACCCGGAGTTTCTCGGGGCGGTTTTCCGCCCGCAGAATGTTGGGCGCAGCCAAGGCCAGTCCGGCAGCCGAGAGCGTGGAGCCGAGGAACCGGCGGCGGCTGGCAGGGGCTGCCGGGGGAAGACCGGCGGGAGCGGAAGCGGGACGCGGCATAGAAAAAGTCTCCCCAGAGATGAGAACCCAAGGCAGGCTGGAAACAGATGGCAGAACTGGCGGCAGAATGTGCAAAAAAGGTTCTGGGCGGCAGCATCATGCCGCAGCAGCATCCTACCGCACTTCCACCCGTACGGCGAAGCTGGCCTCAAGCGCTTCGCCCGCCTTGAGTGAGATCACGCCGGTGCCGGAATCGCCGCGGGCGAGCAGATTGACGCCATCGCGGGCGTTGGCAGTCGGCTCGAGCGCAAACACAGGGCGGTCGTCCGGATTGAAATAATCGACATGCGTGACGTTTGGCGAGCACTCATACAAGAGCTTCACGCCACTCTCTGGCCATTCGATCGAGCCCTTGCCGTCATAGCCCCGACAGCAGGCATCGATCAGTCGGCCGCGGGGAATCTCCTTGGCCGTGGTGTAGCTGAGATCCGCCGGCGGGGCCGAGGCCGGTCCGTCGGGGAGGCCGTCGTGGTCGTCATCGGGATAGATGCCGCTGAAATTCAGCTGCAAAACCGCCGGTTCGCCAGGGCTTGTCAGCTCGCGGAGGTAGTAGGGATGCCAGCCGAAGCCGGCCGGCATCGTTGTCTCCCCCTTGTTCACCAGATGGAGCCGCTGGAAGAAGCGAT
>CAISJI010000116.1 GCA_903885565.1 uncultured Planctomycetaceae bacterium | reverse complement strand
CTGGCTGGAAAACACCAAGGGCGTCAAGAAGGTGGAGATCAAGCCACAGGTCGACCGCTACACGCTCCCGAGCGGCAAGTCGGTGCTCGTGTTGGCTGAAGGCCGGCTCGTGAACCTCGGCTGTGCCACCGGCCACCCGTCGTTCGTGATGAGCACGAGCTTCACCAATCAGGTGCTGGCCCAGATCGCACTCTGGACCGACACCGACAAGTACGACATCGGTGTTCACATGCTCCCGAAGAAGCGCGACGAGGAGGTGGCCCGGTTGCACCTCGACAAGCTGGGCGTGAAGCTGACCAAGCTCACCCCCGCCCAGGCCGAGTATCTCCATGTGCCGGTCGAGGGGCCGTTCAAGCCTGAGTATTACAAGTATTGAGCCCGGGTCTGCGGTTGGCTGATCCCAGCCACTCGGAGAACGGAATCGAACCTGCCGGGGCGAGGCGCCAGTGCCTCGCCCCGGTTTTTTTTGGTTCCTGACGGGAACGGGCCCAGGCCTGGGTAACCCCGACCCAGCCACCCTCCCCAGATGCCACCAAGACCGACCTTTTTTTGTATCCTGTGCTCCTCGGCTCCCCGGGGCTTCTGCTCCCGTCCGACCACCATGCCATCCTTCCCGTTCTTCGTTCATCTACCACTGGAGAAACGTCACCCCCATGCCCCACGTTGCCCCCCTCCGCGGCCTGCGTTACGACCCCAAGCATGTCGGCACCCTGTCGCAGGTGATCGCCCCTCCCTACGACGTGATCGACGCGGCCCTGCAGGAGCGGCTCTATCAAAAGCACCCGGCCAACGTGATCCGCATTGAGCTCAACCGGGAGGAGCCGGGCGACAACGAACGCTCCAACAAATACACCCGGGCCGCCGGCTTCCTCCGCGCCTGGCGCGAGCAGGGGGTGGTGATGCAGGAACCGGCTGCAGCACTCTATGTCTACCACCAGGAGTTTGAGGTTGAGGGGGAGAAGCATGTGCGCCGCGGCGTGATGGCCCGGGTGCGGCTGGAGCGGTTTGGCACCGGCAATATCCACCCCCATGAAGAGACGATGTCGGGACCCAAGCAGGATCGCCTGCTCCTCACCCGGGCCTGCCGGGCCAACCTCAGCCAGGTGTTTGGGCTCTACCCCGATCCCCAGGGGGAGGTGCAGACGCTGCTCGATCAGGCCGTGGCTGGCCAGCCCCCGGTCGAGGCGACCGACCACCTCGGCGTGAAGAGCTGGATGTGGCCGCTCACAGACGAGGCGGTGGCGACGAAGGTGGCCGGTCTGATGGGCCCCAAGCCGGTATTCATCGCCGATGGCCACCACCGCTATGAGACCGCCTGCAACTACCGGGATGAAGTGGCGGCCGCCCAGGGTGGAACGCTCCCGACCGATCACCCGGCCAATTTCGTCCTGATGATGCTCGTGGGGATGAGCGACCCGGGGCTGGTTGTGCTCCCCACCCACCGGCTCTTTGTGGAGCCCGGGGTGAAGAGTGCCGCTGAACTGACAGCCAAGCTCGGCGCAGCTTTCACGACCGAGCCAGCTGGCCAGGGCCCCGCCGCTGCGGCGAGTGTCTGGGACCGGATCGAGGGGGAGGATAAGCAGGGAACGATCGGCTTTTTTACCGCCGGCGATCAGGCCTGGACGCTGGCCAGAATCACCCCGGCCGGAAAGGCTCGAATGGAGCAGGTGGCAGCGGAACACAGCCCCGCCTGGCGCAACCTCGGCGTATCGATCCTGCACCGGCTGGTGATTGGCGATCTGCTCGCCTCGCCCACGATCCCCACTCCCGGCTACGTTCATCTCATCGGTGAGGTGGTGGAGGGACTCGGCTCGGGCAAATATCCACTGGCGGCGCTCGTGATGCCGGCGAGCGTCAACGACATCCGCACCGTGAGCGAAACAGGCGAGCGGATGCCAGCCAAGAGCACCTATTTCTATCCCAAGCTCGCCAGCGGGCTGGTGTTCAACCCGCTGGAATAGCTCACCCGCGGCGGCCCTCAACCGGCCCGCGTTCCCCCACCCGACCCGTTTCACGTGAAACGAGAGCGCTCCGAGAGATTGGGGGCCATGGGAAAGATGCGCGCGTCGGGTTGTGTTTCACGTGAAACCCTGCCGAGGAGCGAACCTTTGGCGGCACCAAGGCTTCGCATCCGACCGCGCCGGCAATACCCAACCTGCTGACTGGGCCGACCTTGCGCGAGGAAGGGGTTCTGGCGGTGCCGCGCGCGCGGCATGACGATCGTGCCGTGGGTAGCCGATATCCCGAGTACACCTGTTGTGCCGGTGCAATCGATCGGAAGGGACGTGCGCGTGGGACGGATTCTGTGCGTGGTCAATCAGAAGGGGGGCGTGGGGAAGACCACGACCGCCTCCAACCTTGCGGCCGCGCTGGCCAAGGGGGGCCTGCGCACACTGCTGGTCGATCTCGATCCGCAGTGCAATGCCACCACCGGTCTGGGGGCCAAGCCGGCGGCGGTCCATCCGCTGGTGTCGGGTTTCCCGCTGGCGGAATCGATCGTCGCCACCACGATCCCCGGACTTTCCATCCTGCCCGGAAGCCGTAGTGTGCGCGATGTGGAGCGGATTGCGGCGCTGGCCCGGTCGGGATCGGCAGTTTTGGAAACCCATCTTGCCCGCGGGCTCAATGCGTGGGACTACTGCCTCATCGACTGCCCTCCCTCCCTCGGCGATCTCACCCGGACTGCCCTGGCGGGGAGTTCGGAGGTGCTGATGCCGATCCAGTGCGAATACTTCGCGCTCGAGGGGCTCACGCAGATGATCGAGGTGATTCGCGATGTGATGGAGGAGCGGCCGGGTCGGCTGCGGTTCAGCGGCATCGTGCTGACAATGCACGACGACTCGCTCGAATTAACCGCTGAAGTGGAGGCGGAGGTGCGCGATTTTTTTGGTGAAATCGTTTTCGAAACGGTGATCCCGCGGGATGTGGCCGTTTCGGAGGCGCCGAGCCACGCCCGAAGTGTGCTCGACTACGCGCCGCGCTCGAGGGGAGCGCGGGCCTACACGGAACTCTGCATGGAGGTACGCGACTGTGAGTAAGGAACGACGCCTGGGCCGTGGACTCGAAGCGTTGCTCGGCCGGGCCGGCTTCGATGCAGCCCCTGCCACCGACGGCACTGCGGCGGTTGCTCCCCAGCCAACGCCTGGCGCCAGCGCCGCCCGACTCATCCTCCATGCCCCCGAAGAGGTGGAGCAGGTCGCCGCAACCCTGCCGACCGGCGAGATCGGCATCGGCCTGGTCGACCCCAATCCCTGGCAGCCGCGCAGTGTCGTTGAGGATGCCGATCTGGCCGAACTGACAGAGAGCCTGCGCGAGCATGGCCTCGTGCAGCCGATCGTGGTGCGCGCCCGTGGCGAGCGCTATGAATTGATTGCTGGCCAGCGCCGGCTGCTCGCCGCCCGTCGCCTCGGCTGGACGGTCGTGCCGGCCCGCCAACTCGATGTCGACGATCGGCAGATGGCCGAGATCGCGATCGTGGAAAATCTCCAGCGCCGCGATCTCGATGCCCTGGAGAAAGCTGCCAGCTTCAAGCAATACATTTCCAGTTGGGGCTGCACGCAGGAGGAGCTGGCCAAGCGGCTCTCGATCGACCGCTCCACCGTGACCAATCTCCTGCGGCTGCTGGAACTGCCTGAGGGAGTGCGGCAGCGGCTGCGCGCAGGCGGCCTCACGATGGGGCATGCCCGAGCCCTGTTGCCCTTGGGCGACGAGGAGCAGCAGACTCGCCTGGCGGAGCGGATCGCCAAGGAGGGGCTCTCGGTGCGGGCGATTGAGGCGGAGGTACAGGAGATCCTGCGGGCCGACGAAGATGGCCACGACGGCGACGCGTCCCCAACTCCGCTGCCGCGCGGGCTGACCGGCGACGTGAGGGTTGTGGAGCCTGCGGAGGGGGTGGCCAAGCGGCGGCCGGGCCGGCCGGCGGCGAAGCGCTCCAGCCAGGTGGCGGCGGTGGAGCAGCAGTTGCGGCGGGCCCTCGGCACCAAGGTGGTGGTGCATGCCACGAGCAAGGGCTCGGGGCGGATCGTGATTCCGTTTGCCGATCATGCTGAATTCCAGCGATTGCTGGCCCACATGGCCGGCTGAGCGGTGGCCGAATCCTTCCGGGGATACCCCTGGATGTGAAAACACCCGACAGCCCGGTATGTTTGGAGCCCGCAAACGGGTAGACTCTTTGGTTCTCTGGCCGCACGTTTCACGTGGCGCGCCGGCGGAGCGTAGCGCAGTTGGTAGCGCGCCTGGTTTGGGACCAGGAGGTCGAGAGTTCGAATCTCTCCGCTCCGATTCTCTTTTCACCTAAAACCTCTGTTTTTCCCGACAAAACCGTGTTTCCCTCGCTGGGGAGCACGGTTTTTTTCTTTTTATCCACCTTCATGCAGCTTGCCATAACTCCTTGCTGCGCTGCGTTTTGCGGGTTTGGTGCGCTGCAATCTGCGTGCGCGATTTTCCCGGTGGCGGAGATGAAGTGCTCGGGGAGAATCTGGGCGTAGTGCTTCAGGCTCACCAACTCCGAATGGCCCATCCAACTGGCCACTGCCTTGATCGGAAACTCCTCCAGCCACTCGGTTTCCCGGCTGGAACGCATATTCTGGAATAGCTTGGGCCAAGGCTTCAGGCCCGCCGCCTCGATCACCCGTATGCCTTGGGTGCGGAGATTCGCCGTCATTTTCTGGTAGCCCGGAACAATCAGCGTGGCCCCGTCCGGGGCCAGAACAAACGCTCCATCCAGAATCGCCATCAGCGGGGGAGTGATCGGCACCATCCTTGAATCGCCTCCCGCGTGGTGCTCTGTCTTGGGGCTCCTGACGCGCAATCCTGACTGTTCCCAGTTCACATCCTGCCACGAGAGCCCCGCCACCTCCGATGGGCAGCGCAGGCCCGCGTAGCGAGCCAGGGCGAAGATCAACCGCCACTCCACGTTGGGGCAGTTGTCGATGATGGCCGCAATCATCTGGGGGGTGACGTAGAACGCGCGGCTGGAATTCGCGTTGCTTCCCCCCCGAATTCCATCCAAGGGGTTTTTCTCCATCAGCCCCCAGCGCACAGCACATCGAAAAATCTGCTTCCCTACAACCAGCCGCTTTGCCTGCGTGGCCACCGCCAGCCGGCGAATAGCTTTGGTTCTCGATCTGCCAAAAATCGTTTCGTGAGGTTCGCTCAGCCATTTTTTCCACCCGTCCCCCTGCTCTGGAGTGATCGAGTTGATCGGCGTAGAGGCTCCGAAAAACCTGAGCATGGAGTCGATGCATTGCCGCCAGATCAACACGGTTCCCGGCTTGGCCACGGCGGAATCTAGGAACCTCTGGCAAGTCTGCTCCAACGTCACAACCTCTGCCTTCACCCGCTCACCTACCAGCCCAACGTGAGCCAGCTTCCCGTGAGCCGTCGCAGGCAGATCGCGCAGCCAGGCGGCCAGATCGGCGGAGAGTGCCACCCCTCCGATCTTCGCGGCCACCAGCTGCTCCACGCGGGAGCGCCATTCCTCGGCGACGCGGAGAGATGTGCGGCCAAGGTAGACCGCCAGCCGCTGCCCCTGCCCGTCGCAGAACTGGATTCTGTATGTGTGGCCCGCTGCGGCTCCGCGTGCCTTATCCCGAATCAGTGAAGCCATCGTTCCCTCCCTTTGGTTGCCTCGATCCTACCGCAGTGTGGGGGCTCTACCGCCACATCATTTTTCGGTTGTCTTCTGTTGGGCGGTTTTCGTCCTACCGGCTCCTTACCGCCCCAACGGCCACTCGGGCGGTTACCGACTCGCAACCGGCCGGGGAGACATCGATCGTCACGCACGGCCGGCCCAGCGCCGTTGCCACCGTAGCGGTGGTTCCAGAACCAGCGAACGGATCGAGCACCCTATCCCCCGCGTTGGTGTATGCCAGCAGCAACCGCTCCAGATACCGCTCCGGCAGTTGGTTGGGATGGCCGGCCCGGCGCTCCGCGTTATTCCCCGTCACCCGGCCCCAGTGAGGGCCATCGCTCGGGACACCCCAAACAGTCCCCGGCAGCCTGCGGCCACCGTTCTTTTTAGCCGCTGGTGGATCACTGTGATCCACTACCGGCTTGGCCCCCATCTTTCCAGTTGCGTCCCTCGGCTGCACTTTCGCCGCCGCCGCCCGCTTGGCGTTGCCAGCGGCCTTGATCTCTCCGGCCATCACGGCCGCCACAGTCGGAGCGTCGCATTCGCGTTGCACGCGGGAGAGCGAGTAGGCGCGGGAGTTGCCGTGCTCGCCTTCTAATCCCCTTACAATGTCAGGGGATTCCCCTGCCGCCGGTCTTCCCGGCCGCCCCTTCATCGCAGCGGTGAACATGACAAGCGCCTCGGGATCGTCGCGGATCACGGCCTCGATCTGCGCCGGGTCTTCTCGCCGCAGAACAGCGGCAAGGTAGGCCGGGCCAGCACCCGCAGAAATGCTTCTATTTGAACCATTT
>CAISJI010000115.1 GCA_903885565.1 uncultured Planctomycetaceae bacterium | reverse complement strand
CGCGAACAACTAAAATCACGGTCACATCGAACGACTCCTGCAGCGTCGCCAGTAAACCACCCTCCTTGCCAATGCGCTCAAACAGGTATTCACTCGAGAACAGCAGGCGTTTTGCCTCTGCATGCCGCCCTGCCACATCGGCAACGGTGTTCACACAGCCGACGGCGTGGCCGAGATTACCGCAACTTCCAGCACCTCGCTTCGCACGGTCAAAGGGAAAAGCGGGCAGTTCCGGATACTCGACGCCAGCCTCCCGCAAGCCCCCCACACTCAGGGCCAGGCTCGACTGGATAAAGCTTGAGCCAGTTTTGCTATGGCCAATATGGAGAATGATCTCCTGACGGCCAGAGGCCCCCGAGGCCATGGCCGGGCTTCGGACGGAGGCAGGGATCGTCGCGGGGATCGTCGCCGCAAGGGCCGGCGGGCTCAACGGCTGGCCCTGCTTGCTCGCAGGGGGCTGCGGAGCTTGGCATTTCTGCGACTGCTGCTGCCCCCTCAGTCGTTTGATCTCCCCGCCGAGCGACTGCGCCAGCGCATCGATCTGAGCGGTGGAAAACGTGAGGCTGTCCTGCCTGAGAGCATCCTGATCTTCAATGACGACAGGCTCTTCAAGGCAATAGCGCTCGGAGTGGGGGAGCAGTGGGTTGAGCTGTGCCTCCCACGGAGCGACGCTCGCACGGAAGGCGTCGTAGTCGCGGCGAGCCATTCGCGGCACGCCAGCTGGATGCAGGGGGAGTTGCTCGCAGAGCGGATCTGAGACAAGCCACCCGGAAGGGCCCAGCACTTGATTGAAACGGCGAGCCAACTCGAGTTCGCTTGCATCCAGCGAACGATTGACGCGGGCGATAGGCGGTAATGACAGTCTGTCATGAGGAATACCAATCGCTGCGGCGAACGTTTCCAGCAGATGATCAGCATGCCGACTGTAGTTGAAAATCCTCGATTGACACCCTGCCTGTTCGATGGCCTGCAGGACTCGCAGCACGCGTTCCGGCTGCCGGTACTTTGCCAGGAGATACCCGGCACAATCGAGCGTGCTGCCTTCGCGCTTGACTGCATGGCGATACCGAGTGAGCGCATGCGCGAGAAATTCACGGATGAACAGCACGACCGTCACATCAAACGACTGCTGGAGCTGCGTCAGCGCTTCGCCATGTGCGGCGAGGTGTTCCAGCAGATATTCGCTCGAGAACAGCAGGCGTCTGGCCTTAGGGTGCCGCTGTGCCTCGTCAGTGATGGTCGCCACAAAGCCAGCGGATTCCCCCAGATTTCCATTGGTGAACCACCCCCGCTTCGCGCGGTCGAAAGGCAACGACGCAAGCTCCGGATACTCGACCCCCATCTCCCGCAACTGCCCCACACTCAGCGCCAGACAAGACTGGAGAAAGCTCGATCCAGTTTTGCAATGACCGATGTGAAGAATGATTTCCTGACGGCTTGGATTCATGGATAAGATCATACATCGTGACGCTCCACGGCTCGAACAATGCATTCGGCCGGGCCGAAGCTGTTCGTCGCAAGCGCCACGCCCCGTCTCCCGGTCATTCCGCCAAGCTGCCGGCGATCTCCTCGCGCACCGCCGCATCAGCCTCCACCTTCTGCCTGGCCCGCAGCGCCCCCTCGATCCTCGGCATGAGGTCTGCGAGGCTTTCCCCCGCCACCCGCCAGCGGCCCAGCGCCCAGGCAGCCGCCCCCCGCACGACCGGCTCCGCATCGGCAAGCGCCGCCACAAGGCTCTCAAACGCCGCTCGATCGGGCCGGTTGCCCAGCACCAGCGCCGCTGAGCGCAGCAGCCCGCTGCGCTTCGCCCGCCCCAGCGGCGAGCCGCGAAACCGGCGCCGAAACTCCTGCTCATCGAGCGCCAGCAGCTCAGCAAGCGCAAGGGCCGGCTGCCCCTGGCGCGGCTGAAACGTCGGCTCGACCGACCCCGGCGCAAAGCGGTTCCACGGACAGACCTCCTGGCAGATGTCGCAGCCAAAGAGCCAGTCGCCGATCCCGCTGCGCAGCTCGGCGGCCACCGGCCCGCGGGTTTCAATTGTCAGGCTACTGATACAGCGATTGGCATCGAGCAGACGAGGGGCCACGAAGGCCTCGGTGGGACAGGCCTCCAGACAGGCGGTGCAGCTGCCACAGTGGTCAACCCGAATCGGCACCTCCGGGGGCAGATCGATGTCGACCAACAGTGCCGAGAGGAAAAAATAGCTGCCCGCCGCCGGATCGATCAGCATGGAGTTTTTGCCAAACCACCCGAGGCCAGCCAGCCAGCCAAACTCGCGCTCGGAAAAGGGGGCCGAATCGACCACGCCCCGCGTGCGTGCCCCCGGAGAGGCCGCCTCCAGCCAGGCTCCCAAGGCATTGAGGCGGGGCCGCAGCAGATCGTGGTAGTCGTCCCCCCAGGCATAGCGAGCCACGCGGCCGCCGCCGGTCGCTGGGGCAGTGGCGGCGTAATCGGTCGCCAGCATCACCACGCTCCGCACCCCCGCCAGCAAACTCGCCGGCTCGCGCCGCAGCGGTTCGTGCGCCGCCAGCCAACGCTCCATCCCAGCGGCAAACCCCAGATCGAGCCAGCGGCGAAAGGCCTCGTGCACCTGCGGGTCGCGTCCCGACTCGACCGCCGCAACCCCCAGCCGTGAAAATCCGAGCCGCCGGGCCTCACTCCGCAGCCCCTCCACCAGCGCAGACCCCTCCCCCGAGCGATTGAAGCCGGCATCAGAAGGCAGATCGACAGCCATGGTGAGGAAAAGAGCCCCGGCGTGGGCGGATGGGCAATGTGGGCACCCACCATCCCGCCCATGGAGGCACTCGCAGAGGCATGCTGCCAGAAGTGATCTGGACGGAATGGGAAGAGTCGCTATTGTCCCCCCGGTTTGAAGGTTTCCCAACCCCGCTTTCCCGCGGAGATTCCGCCGTGCCGCTTGCAACACCCAATCGACAGCCGACCACCCCGGTCGGCCACTGCCCCCCGCATGCGGTGCAACCACAGCGAAACCTGCGGGCTCACCGGCCGTATCTCTGCCTGGCGGCCATGGCGATCGCCGCCGGCCTCCTGCTGAGCCTCGCGGGCTGCCAGACGCCCCAGCAGCCCGCCGCCTACGGCGCCGTGGTGCCTCCGCCAGGCACCGGCATGATCAATCAGCCTGCCCCCTACGGCGGTTATGTCAGCGCACCACAGGGGGCCGCCTATCCTCCCACCCAGACGATCATGCCCGGCCCAGGCCCAGCGCCGACGATGCCCGCCGCCCCGAGTTGGCAAAGCGCCGCCCCGCAGATGCCCGCCGCCCAGACCGCTCCCCCAGCCAATTCATGGACCTGGGCCAATTCGGGCCAGCCCACGCCCCCTCCATCACTCCCCACCTACGGCGCGCCCCCCACGATCAACCAGGCACCGCAGAATCTTTCCAATCAGGCACAGCAGTATGCCAATCAGGTTCAGGCGCAGCCGCAGCAGTGGGCCAACCAGACGCAGCAGCAACTCGGCCAGCAGCAGCAGCAGCTGACCAACCAGTTGCAAAACACCGCCAACCAATACCAGCAGGGGGCGTCGAACCAGCTCAATAGCTGGAACAACCAGTTGCAGCAGAATCTCCAAGCCCAGCAGCAGGCTCTCTCGGGCCAGATGCAGCAGGCCACCAACCAGATGCAGCAGGCCATTCCCGGCGCACCACAGCAGCAAACCGCCAATGGCTGGTGGCCCTTCACCAGCCCCGCCGGCATGCCCCCGGCCCGCACCGTTCCGGCCCAGCCGGTGCGGTACTAGTTTTCGCGCCTGAAGGGCCATCCATGGCCCCTTCAGGCTTGACGCATTCGGAGGCACAGCCAAGGTGTGCCTCGAATGCTCGGAAAGCCGCCCTCCAGGCGGCTTTTGCGTTGCGTGCGGCGCGATGGCGCCTGAAGGGCCATCCATGGCCCCTTCAGGCTTACGGCATTCGGAGGCACAGCCAAGGTGTGCCGTTGCCATCGCGCCTGAAGGGCCATCCATGGCCCCTTCAGGCTTACGGCATTCGGAGGCACAGCCAAGGTGTGCCTCGAATGCCAAGCAGCGCCGCCCTCCAGGCGGCTTTGGGGTTGCGGTTCAGCGCAACCCATCTGCCCCTCATCCCCACGGGTGATGGAGGCGGAGGGGTCGGCGAACGCTCGAGGAGCGCATGCGACGAGACTTTTGCCGTCCCGCAGCCGAGGCGCTAGGGTCAAGGCGCTAGGGTCAAGGCGCTAGGGTCAAGGCGCTACGGTCGAGGCGCTACGGTCGAGGCGCTATGGTCGAGGCGCTATGGTCGAGGCGCTATGGTCGAGGCGCTATGGTCGATGTGCTACGGCCGATGCTCCTCAGCCGAGGCTTCACGATCGACGGGCATCGCAGCGACAAGGGGGGCCGCTTCGCGTTTACAAGTTGTAAAACTCTTCCCAGCCCGGCCGCGGGGGAACGCCGGCGAGAAATTCGTTCGCCTCCTTGTGGTTGGTGATCTGCCCCGTCACCGGATCAAACGCGAGCTTCGCATTCACCCGCTGGGCAATCACCCCCAGCGCCATCGTCTGGCACAGCGGCCCCGCCACCGCAAATGACGACCGACACTTCTCCTCCCCCCGACAGGCCCGCAGAAAATTCAGATAGTGATCCGACGGACTCTCCGGCACCTCCGGCAGCGACGCCGCCATCTCGTCCCCCTTCTCCTGCGGAATGATCCGCAGCGTCCGGCCATGGGAGCCGCCAGTGAACGTGAGCCCCTCGCCATAGATCACCTTGCCGGGCTTGCTTTTCTTCTTCGCCGGCTTGTTCTCCGGGGCTGGCGGAAGATCCTTGTTATCCTCCTCGTCGTCGTCGCCCATGCCCTCAGGCAGCGGTGGCAGATTTTGCTGCCCGTCATACCAGGTCAGCTCCACCGGCGGCAGCGGGCCGCGGGCCGGAAAGCGGAAGGCGAGCGTCGAAGCCTGCGGAAAGATAAACCGGTTGTGCCCCTCCAACATCACCGGATCGATCTCCGTCGGCAGCCCGAGACTCAGAAACTCATGGGCCGTGTCGATCAGATGCGCGCCCCAGTCGCCCAGGGCGCCATTGCCGAAGTCAAACCACGATCGCCAGTCGCCATTGACGTAGCCGACGTTGTAATCATGAAAGGCCGCCGACGAAAGCCAGCTGTCCCAGTCGAGCGTCTCGGGCAGGGGCTGCTTCGGCAGGTAGCCCGAAACATCCATGCCGTGCCAGCGCCGGGGGCTGTTCATGAAGGCAGTGATCCGCGTCACATTCCTGATGATGCCGGCCTCGACCCAGGCCTTGAACTGGAAATAGTTCGCCTGGGAATGACCCTGATTCCCCATCTGCCCGGCGACGTTGTATTTCTTCTCGGCCGCCATCATCAGGCTGATCTGCCGGAAGCTGTGGGCCATCGGCTTCTCGCAATAGACATGCTTCCCCTGCGCCATTGCGAGCATGGCGATTGGAAAGTGGGAGAAGTCGGGCACCGCCACGCTCACCGCATCAATGCTCCGGCCGAGCGCGTCGAACATTTTCCGAAAATCGGTGAACCGCGGCACATCCGGAAACATCTCCAGAACCGCCCGCGTGTGCGGCGCGCCGATGTCGGTGTCGCACAGGGCCACGATGTTGGCCTGCCCCGTGGCGTGCAGCGATCTGACATCGTCCAACCCGCGGTGGCCAATGCCGCAGCAGGCGAGATTCACCCGCTCGGCAGGCGCCGCGGAAACCACCCCCCTGGGCAGCAGGGCGGCAGCGGCCCCTCCAGCGGCAACGCGGTGGATGAAGGCCCGGCGGCCGATGGCCGAGGACAGGCGCGGGTGCAGAGTGGGGCTCTTGGTGGTCGTGTGCATGGTCTTGGTGATTCCCTCCGTACTCATAAGGATACGCCCTCGGCCAGCCGAATAAAAACAGCCCGCCGCGTGGTATCGTGGGGATCGTTATTCCGGGGCGGACAGGCGCCCCGCTCGCTCTCTCCGTTTTTTGCGATGAGGACTCCATGCTGGGGTGGCTGAAAGGCTTTGCGCCAGGCACGCGTCGCGCCATCGACGCCACCACCTGGCGCGCCGTGCGGGCCATCGAGGCCCTCGGCCCTGCCATGCAGGCCGAGAGCGATGCCGGCCTGCGCCGACTGGCCCGCTCGCTCTCCTACCGGGCCAAGGCCGGCGAGCCGGTCGATTCGCTGCTGGTAGAAAGCTTTGCCGCGACGCGGGAGGCGGGACGGCGGTCCCTCGGCATGCAGCACTACGACGTGCAGCTTCTGGCAGGCGTGGCCCTGGTGGAAGGCTCGATCGTCGAGATGCAAACCGGCGAGGGAAAAACTCTCGTCGCCACGCTTCCGCTGGTGCTCTATTCGCTGTGCGGACGGGGCGCCCATCTGGCCACGGTCAACGATTATCTCGCCAAGCGCGATGCCGAGTGGATGGAGCCGATCTACAAGGCCCTCGGGCTCTCTGTGGGGATCGTTGAATCGCAGATGGACTTTGATCAGCGGCGGATCGCCTACTCCAAGGATGTGACCTACGGCACCGCCAAGGAATTTGGCTTCGACTTCCTCAAAGACCGGCTCATGGGGCGCGAGATCGCCGAGGGACGTGGCGATCTGGGGGCGATGCTCACCGGACAATCGGCCGCTGGCGGAGCCCGGCTCATGCAGCGGCCCTATTGGTTTGCACTGGTCGATGAGGCTGACAACGTGCTCATCGACGAGGCCCGCACGCCACTGATCATCTCCTCGCCCCCGGGGGAGGCACAGGCGGTGCAGGAGGCGCTGTTTCGCTTCGCTGCCACTGCGGCCGAAGACCTCAAGGCCGACGAGGACTTTGAATACGAACCACAGAAACAGTCGTGCGAGCTGCTCGGCCCCGGCCGCAGCCGGGTGCGGGGGATGGGGCGTCCGGCGGTGCTCGAAGGCACAAGCCTGCTCTCGCTCTACGAGGCGGTGGAGCGGGCGCTGCGGGCCCGACTGGCGTTCACCCGCGACCGTCAATATGTGGTGCGCGATGGCAAGATCGTGATCATCGATGAGTTCACCGGCCGGGCCGCCGAGGGACGCACGTGGCGCGATGGCCTCCATCAGGCGGTGGAGGCCAAGGAGGGGCTGGAGGTGACCGTGCCGGCAGGACACGCGGCCCGGATCACGATCCAGGATCTGTGCGCCCGCTGGCCACATCTGGCGGGCATGACCGGCACGATCGCCACCAGCGCCCCGGAGATCAGCCGCACCTACGATGTCGCCGTGGCCACGGTGCCGACGCACCGACCAGCCATTCGGCAGCGGCTGGAGCCGGTGGTCTGCGTCACGCAATCGGAGAAGTTTGCTGAGATCGTCAGGGAGGTGGCAACGCTGCATGCCGTGGGCAGGCCGGTGCTGATCGGCACCCGTTCAATCGACAAATCAGAGGCTCTCTCCGCGCTGCTCAACAGCGCCAACTTGCCCCACACCGTGCTCAACGCGCGGCAGATCGAGCGGGAGGCGGAGATCGTGGCAGGGGCTGGACAGCGCGACCAAATCATGGTCTCGACCAACATGGCCGGCCGTGGTACCGACATCAAGCTCGGTGAGGGGGTTGGTGCGCTCGGCGGGCTCCATGTGATCTGCACCGAGTTGCACGATTCAGCCCGCATCGATCGGCAGCTCGTGGGCCGCTGCGGTCGGCAGGGGGATCCGGGCACCTGGCGGCAGTATGTGTCGCTCGACGACGAGATCCTGATGGCCGGCTACGGGCCGACGCGGGTGAGCCGGGTGAGGCGGCGACTCCTGCATGGCCTCCATGGGGATCCCGAGCGGTTGCTGCGAGTGTTTCACAAGGCGCAGCACCTGGTAGAGGCACGGCATGTCCAGCAACGGCGGGTGCTTGAATATGTGGAGCGGCAGCGGGCCGAGGCCCATATCCAGATGAGCCAAGACCCCTATCTTGACGCGGCGTCTTGAGGCGGGGGCAAAAATGGCAGCCGAGCCTTCCTCCGGCCGCCAGACCTCCCGCCTCCCTAACCTTACCTGGAAAAAGCCATCCATGGACGTTTTCCACTTGGACGCTGCAGGAAACGCCACGGGGTTCCTGGGTCGCCAACCGCCCCATCCGGCGGCTGAACACGGATCAACGCCCTGTGTTGCCGTTGACTTGAGGGGCCTTTCTCCGCGACCTTCCGCGCTTGAACCGTTCAGCACCCTCGGCGTGGCAGGACATGATCTGGCGCGGACAGACTCAACTCATACTGCTGGTAGCTGCAGCCCTCGGGTGGGGCGTATGCACTGCCAACAGCACCGCCGCGCAGGAAGCAGGGCAGCCCCCTCCAGCTTTCCCCGCCGCCCCGCTGGAAGAACTCCCAGCAGAAATCCCAGCAGAAATCCCGGAGGGAGCGGCTGCCGCCGAGCCGCTCGCGCCGCTGGCGCCACTCGGTGAACCGCCCCCCTCTGAAGTCTCTGCCCCACAGGCGTCGCCGCCCCCTGGAGAGGCACTCCCTCCGCTGAAGGCCCCTCTCCGAGCGGTGCCCCAGCAGACTTTTCCTCCCGGCGACAGAACCGACGCGGCGGCCGCTGCCCCACTGGAGTCGCCCCCTTCCGCGCCGCGCGCCGACGGGCTGTCCGCCCCGCCCCTCTCCGGCGGCCGGCCCCGCACTGCCGACGGTACGCTGTCGGTGATCGTGCCTCCCGCCGCGGCCGGCCTCCCGGCTGGCCCACCACCGGGAACGCTGCCGCAGGGAATCAACCCCGGCCTGCCGGCGGCCCCACAGGCTCCTGATGGGGAGCTCCCGGTCCGGGGCGGAAGTCCACAGCCTCCGCCCGATTCGGCGCTGGCGATTCTGGTGCAGGCACTGGAACTGCCGGCGCGGTCTCCCGGGGCCGCGGCGCCTGCCGGGCTTGCCGAAGACCGGGCCAGTTCCCGCCCTCTGCCGTTGCTGGAGGCGCTGGAACGCTCGGGCGACCGGGCGCGGCGGCTGTGGATCACGCAGTCCTATTGGAAACTCACCGCCGCCGTTGTGCAGGCACGGTCTGCGGAAGATGCCCACGAGCGGCTCTCTCTGGTGGCGCCGGGGAGCGACCCACACGATCAGTCGGTGCTCGACATGGCTTTGGAGACGGCCGCGGCCGATCTGGACGATGCGCGGGCCTCTCTCACCGGCGTGCAGCAGGAACTGGTCGATCTGGTGCGGCTGCCAATCAACGAACCGCTTCCCTGGCCGGCCGATCGGCCCCTCACCTCCACCTATCAAACACACTTCAACGCCATCTTCGCTGCCCGTCCGGCCACCGGCCGCGTCCGGGCCATCAACCGGCAACTTCCCCATCGCCACGCGGCGTTCCAGCACCGAGCGGCAGCGGTGCTGGCTGGCGAACAGGCATTTGCCATGGCCGAGGCCGACCACGCCAAGGGACAGCGGCCGATCGAGGCGGTGCTGGTGGCGCACGATGCGCTGGTCGCCCAACAACGCTCGTTCGCCGAGGCGATGCGGGCCTATAACTCTGACATCGCCGAATATGCCATGTCTGTGGCCGACCTGTCGGTGCCCGACGATCGCTATGCCGCCATGCTCATCGGCAATCCCCTCCCGTGGAGGCCACAGACGATTCCCCAGGGGCAGCCTGTCATTCCGGCCGGGGGCCTGCAGCCGCCCCTCACAGGGGCCTTCCCTGCGGCCACCCTCGAACCGAGGGGAACGGTGGTGCCGGTGCTCACCCCACCGCCGGCGCAGACCGGCTTCCGGTAACTGCACGGGGACAAAGCCATCCATGGCACATCAGGGGCCGGAGGCGGAGGGATCGGCGAACTTTTCGTGAGCACCGAGCCGCTGCGGCCAAGTGACAAAACCTGCGCCGTCCCGCTGCCGATGCGCCACGGAAGTCGTAGTCGCTCCAGGTGCGGGGCTGCCCATGCCCCATCGCCGGACGATCGCTGCGGCCCAAGCGACGAAACTTTTGCCGTCCCGCAGCCGCCGCGTCACGCAGGGCGAAGAGGCTCTTATGGGCCGTGAAAAAAGCTCCGTGGCGGTTTTCCGCAGACCGTTCGGGTAAACTCATTGAGATGATCAGCCCCACGCCCACCACCGTGCCTGTTCCGCCGCTGCATATCGGGCCGGTGGTCGTTGATCCGCCGGTGCTGCAAGCGCCGATGGCGGGCTACACCAACTTCGCCTTCCGGCAGGTGGTGCGCGAATTTGGCGGCGTGGGCCTCCTCGCCACCGAGATGATCGCGGCCCGCAGCGCCATGTGGCTGGAGACCAACCGGGGAGAGCACCCCGACCGGCTGTGGGGCGTGGCGGAAGAACCGCGGCCGCTGGCGGTGCAGATGTGGGACAACGATCCCGAGAATCTGGCGCAGGTGGGGCGGCGCTTGGCCCGCGATTTTCAGGTGAGCGTCGTCGATCTGAATTTCGGTTGTCCCGTGCGGCAGGTGACAGTGAAGGCCCAGAGCGGCTCCTGGCTGCTGCGCGATCCCGACCGGGTCGGCACGATCGTGCGGCGGGTTGTGGAAGCCTGCGATGGCGTTCCTGTCTCAGCGAAAATCAGGCTGGGCTGTGCTGAAAACTGCCAGACTGCCATCGAAGTGGCCCAGCGCATCGAAGAGGCCGGCGCCTCCTGCCTCACCGTTCACGGCCGGGTCGCCTCGCAATTTTTCTCGGGCGCAGCCAACTGGGAGGCGATCGCCGCAGTGAAACGGAGCGTCTCGAAGATGCCGGTGGTGGGTAATGGCGACATCGATTCCGCCGAAACGGCCGTGGCACGGCTGCGGGAGAGTGGCGTGGATGGTGTGATGATCGCGCGGGAAGCGCTCAGCCGTCCTTGGATATTCGCCCAGACCGCCGCGCTGCTGCGTGGAGAGCCCCCCTTGCCGGAGCCAAGTTTGGCCCAGCAGCGGGAACTGGTGCTCCACCACTACGATCTCGTCTGCCAGCGCTTTGGCGCCGAGCGGGGAACACTCCTGATGCGGAAGTTTGCCTGCTCCTACGCCCAAGGCCTGCCGGGAGCACGCGAATTCCGCGGCCGTGTCTCGCGGGTGCTGACGCAGGCAGAATTTCTGGAAGTGATGCGTGAAAGCTTCCCCATCGCCCCCGTTCCACAGGTCGCTGAGGCGTAGCGGGCATTTTTCGCAGATTGGCTTGTCGAAATTATCGATTGGTCTACATTCAAGGGATGGATCAGATCATGCAAAAAGTCACCGCCAGCCCCATTTCTCCCCCCAGCCGAGCGGCTGGGAAGTGGACGCTCCGTTCGTCTGACGGGCACTTGATCGATCTGCTCCGGAGCCAGGCATTTTTGAAAATCGACACCCTGGCCCGCGGACTCGGCGTGACCGCCACCGCCGTCCGCCAGCGGTTGGAGCGCCTGATGGAGGCTGGTCTCGTCAGCCGGTCGCGGGCCGACGATGTCCTCCCGGAGAGCCATAGCCGCCGTCCGCGTGGCCGCCCGTCGCACGTCTACAGCCTCACCGAAAAAGGTCGCCGTACGCAGGGAGACAACTTCCGCGACCTGGCGCTGGTGCTCTGGCAGGAGATCCGTAGCGTGCAGAATCCGGAAATCCGCCGGGGGTTGATCGCCCGGATCGGCTCTGCCATGGCCAATCAGTATCGAACCGCTGTGACCGGTGACACGGCGCATGAGAGGTTTGAGAGCGTGGCCCGCCTCCTGCGTGACCGTCAGATTCTCTGCGAGGTGAGCCCGGCAGCCCGGTCGGCCGATGGCGGCAACTCCAATCTGGCGGTGCTCACCAGCCACTCCTGCCCCTATCCTGAACTCTCAGACCTCGACCGGGGCATCTGTTCCGCTGAACGATTGATGCTGCAAGAATTGGTGGGCACCGCGGTGCAACTCTCCGAGTGCCGGTTGGATGGCGGTTCCTGCTGCCGGTTTACGGCGGCCGGTGCGGCTGATTCACAGGAGGTCATTCCGGCAAACCTTTGCCAGTCGTAGGCTGCTCTGTTTCATTTTCACCCCTCGCACATTTCCCCCGCCCATCATTCCCCGCGGAGCTCCCCGATGACCCAGCCCTGGATCGAAGGCCGATTCGAAGAAAACATGGTCCTCACCACCGTGGAGCAGGCGATCAACTGGGCCCGGCAGTCGAGCATCTGGCCGATGACGTTCGGCTTGGCGTGCTGCGCCATCGAGATGATGGCCGCCGGTGCCAGCCGCTACGACCTCGACCGCTTCGGTGCCGGCGCCTTCCGCGCCACGCCGCGGCAGGCCGACTTGATGATCGTGGCCGGCACAGTCACCTACAAAATGGCCAGCCGGGTGCGCCGCCTCTACAACCTCATGCCCGATCCCAAGTATGTGATCGCCATGGGTGCCTGCACGACCGGCGGCGGCCCCTACTTCAAATACGGCTACCACGTTGTGAAGGGTGTTGATCTGGTCGTGCCGGTCGATGTCTACGTGCCCGGGTGTCCGCCGCGGCCAGAGAGCCTGCTCGAGGGCCTGATGCGGATTCAGGACAAGATCCTCGGCCAGCGGATCGCCAAGCGGCCTGACGGGCTCGGCAAGGTGTCGGACGAATTGCCCGTGCCCCACCACTCCGGCTATGTCACTTCCCCAGTAGGCGACGGCGAATTGGTATTTGACCATCAGAAGGTGCAGTCATGAGCGAGAACGTTTCTTCCGTGAATTCCCCAGCCCGCGAACGGCTCACCGTTTCGGGTCTCCATGTCGCCGTCGGCGGACAGGAGATTCTCAAAGGTGTTGACCTGCAGATCGGCCGTGGCGAGATCCATGCCTTGATGGGCCCCAACGGCTCAGGCAAGAGCACGCTCGGCTACGCGATCATGGGCCACCCGCTGTATGAAATCACGGCTGGCAGCATTGTGCTCACCGATAGTCATGGTGCTGAGCACGATGTTGTCGCGATGGAACCCGATGCGCGGGCGCGGGCCGGAATCTTTCTGGCGTTCCAGCGGCCGATGTCGATTCCCGGTGTGCGGTTGGCCGATTTCCTCCGGCATGCCGTCACCAACGTGCGCAACCCCGAGCGTCGCGAGGGGGAAGAATTGATGCCGATGCGGGAATTCCGCGGCGAACTGAAGGCCAAGATGGCCGAACTCTCGATGGATGCCGAATTCGCCCGCCGCTACGTCAACGATGGCTTCTCCGGCGGCGAGATGAAGCGTGCCGAGATTCTCCAACTCGCGATGCTGCGTCCCAAGTTTGCCATTCTGGATGAAACAGACAGTGGCCTCGATGCCGATGCGGTGCGTCTGGCCAGCGAGAGCATCGCCAAGATCGGCGGGGCCGACATGGGCATTTTGATCATCACACACCACGAACGGCTTCTGGAGCACAACGTGCCTCACCGCACGCATGTGATGCTCGGCGGGCGCATCGTGGAATCGGGGGGGCCGGAACTGGCCGCCGAACTGCACAAGCAGGGCTACGACCGGATCCGGGCTGCCTATCCCGACGCGGCAGCCGCCGAACGGGCGATGGAGGAAGCCGCCCGGAATGCCGCCGAGGCGGCCACGATCGGCTGATCCTTTTTTCCACCAGACACAGTTCATCCACCACCAGCCTGAAGGGGCATCAACCAATGGCCACCGGCATCGAATCACCCATCAGCCAGCCTGGCAACGAGTCGAGCACACTGGCGCTCGGCGAGATCAACAAGTATGATTTCCGCACCGATTCCCCCGCCATCTTCAAGGCCCGGCGGGGCATCGATGCCGAGATCGTTTCCCAGATCTCCGAGATGAAGCGGGAGCCGGCCTGGATGCGCGATTTCCGGCTGAAGTCGCTGGAGATCTTCAATGCCAAGCCGATGCCCCACTGGGGCGGCGACATCGCCGTCGATTTCCAGAACATCTTCTATTACCTCAAGCCGGCCGAGCAGCAGGGCAAGACATGGGACGACGTGCCGGAGGAGATCAAAAAGACATTCGACCGGCTGGGAATCCCCGAAGCCGAGCGGAAATATCTCTCCGGCGTAAAGGCGCAGTTTGAGAGCGAGGTGGTGTATGGATCGCTGCAGGAGGATCTGGCCAAGAAGGGCGTAATCTTCACCGACACCGACACCGCCATCCGCGAGCACTCCGATCTGCTGCGTCAGTACTTCGGCACGATCATCCCCCCTTCCGACAACAAGTTCGCCGCCCTCAATTCGGCGGTCTGGTCGGGTGGCTCGTTTATCTATGTGCCCAAGGGGGTGAAAATTGAGTTCCCCCTGCAGGCCTATTTCCGCATCAATGCCGAGAGCATGGGGCAGTTCGAGCGCACGCTGATCATCGTCGACGAAGGGGCGCAATTGCACTATGTCGAGGGCTGCACCGCTCCGATGTACACCACCGAGAGCCTCCATTCGGCGGTCGTGGAGATCGTGGTGAAAAAGCACGGCCGCTGCCGCTACACGACGATCCAGAACTGGGCCAACAACATCTACAACCTCGTCACCAAGCGGGCAGTGGCCCGCGAAGGGGCGATGATGGAGTGGATCGACGGCAACCTCGGCAGCCATCTGACGATGAAATATCCGGCTGTCTACATGATGGAGCCGGGGGCCCGCGGCGAGATTCTCTCGATCGCCTTCGCCTCAGCCGGCCAGCATCAGGACGCCGGCGCCAAACTTGTTCATTGCGCCCCGCACACCAGCGGCCGGATCGTTTCCAAGAGCATCTCCAAGAACGGCGGCCGGGCCAGCTACCGCGGGCTCGTGCGTGTGGAGCCGGGGGCCAAGAAGAGCCGCTCGAGCGTCGTCTGCGATGCTCTCATCCTCGACGACAAGAGCCGCAGTGACACCTACCCCTACATCGAGATCGAGGAGCAGGATGTCTCGATCGGGCATGAGGCAAGCGTGTCCAAAATCGGCGAAGAACAGCTCTTCTACCTCACCAGCCGCGGGCTCTCGGAAGCGGAGGCGAGCACGATGATCGTCAGTGGGTTTATCGAACCGCTGGTGAAGGAACTGCCGATGGAATATGCCGTGGAAATGAACCGGCTGATCCAGCTGCAGATGGAGGGCTCGGTGGGCTGAGCCCCGGCAGCCTCCACCACCCCACACGCTCACCACGAGACCCATGAACACAGTGACAGCCACAGCTCCCGCCACGCCCGCTGCATTCAATCGCGAAGCCCTCGAAAAGCTCCTCTCCGCGAGCGCGGCCCCCGCGTCGATCCACCAGCGGCAGCGGGCCTCCTGGGAGCGATTCGCAGCCCTGGGGATGCCGCAGCGCAACGATGAAAATTGGATGCGCACCGACCTGCGACTTTTTAAGCCGCAGGGCTTTGGCCTGCGGCCACGGCCCGCCGCCAATGCCGCCGTGCCGCCCGGCTTACTGGCAGAATCGTTCGCCGCCGGCTCCGCCGAGGGCCCCTCTGAGCGGCTTGCCGGCCGCGTGCTCTCCCTCGACGGTCATATCCTCCGCGACGAACTCGACGCCGATCTGGCCCGGCAGGGTGTGCTCTTCGGAGCACCGGAGCGGCTCCTGGCTGAGCATGGCGATCTCCTGCATTCGCACTGGCTCTCCGTGATCGACTCCGGCTCCGACTGGTTTGGGGCGCTCCATGCGGCGTTTCATTCTGGCGGTGCAATTCTGTATGTGCCTCCGGGAGTGCACGTCACCGCCCCGCTCCATCTCCTCTCGGCGATCACGCCGGGGGGCGTGGACACCGGCCATGTGTTGGTCGTGCTCGGTGATGGTGCCGAGGCGACCCTGCTCACCGAAACCGCCGGCGGCGGCTTGGCCGGCAGCCCCACAGCTGGATTCCATTGCGGCGGCACGGAGATCGTGGTGGGCAAGGGTGCGATGCTGCGGATGGTGAACCTGCAAAACTGGAACACCGGCGTGTGGCATTTTGCGCGACAAAAGGCGCGGGTGCATGCGGATGGCCGGTTGCAGTGGACGCTCGGCGCCCTTGGCAGCCGCCTCTCGCAGGTGCAGCAGGATGTGGCGCTCGTCGGCCGGGGAGCCCATGCTCAGGTCAACGGTGTGATGTTCACCGAGGGCCGGCAGCAACTCGTCTACAACACCCTCCAGCATCATCAGGCCCCCGACTGCAAGAGCGATCTGCTCTACAAGGGCGCCCTGCAGGACCGCTCCCGCCTGGTGTGGCGCGGCATGATCAAGGTTGATAAGATCGCGCAGAAGACCGACGGCTACCAGCGCAATGACAACCTGATGCTCTCGACCGAAGCCCGGGCCGATTCAATCCCGGGCCTCGAGATCGAGGCGGATGACGTGCGCTGCACGCACGGCTCAACCAGCGGCCGCGTTGATGACGAGCAGATTTTCTATGCCCAGGCCCGCGGCCTGACTGCCGACGAAGCGGCCCGACTGGTGGTGGCCGGCTTTTTCCAGCAGGTCTTTGACCGGATCACGATCCCGCCGGTGCGCGAAGCGCTCGCCCGGGCAATCGGCGGCCGGATCAGACGCGTGACCTGAGGGGCGTTTTTTTCTGAACAACCGATCCTGTTCCCGGCTGCCGATGGCGGCCGCGTGGAACCAGTGGAGGGCAAGCGATGGCTGAATTCGTGCGGGTGGCTGAAGTTCTCGAGTGCGCCGATCCCAGTTCACAACTGGTTGAGGTGGATGGGGAGATGGTGGCGCTGTTCTGCGTGGGCGGGCAGTTCTACGCGCTCGACGACGTCTGCACGCACGATGGCGGGCCACTCGCCGGCGGCGAACTGACCGACCACAAAGTCGCCTGCCCACGCCATGGGGCGAAGTTCGACATCCGCACCGGCGCCGCCCTGAGCATGCCGGCGGTGCGGGCCACGCAGAGCCATGATGTGAAGGTGGATGACGGCGGCGTGTGGGTGCGACTGCGGTCGGGCAAACGGGCCGACGGTCCCGCCGCTCACGGCCTTGGCTCGATCGCCCCGCCACCAGCCCCTGCCTCCCAACTGCCGCTGGCGGCTGCGGCCCCCACAACTGGCACCGCGAGCGAGGCCCCTGCTCCGGCAGCGGCTTCAACCGTTTCGGCGATCCTCTGTGAAGACTCGGTCCGCGAGATCCTCAAAGAGGTGAAGGACCCGGAACTGTTTGTGAATATCGTCGACCTCGGCTTGATCTACGGCGTGACGCTCTCCCCTGCGGCCGATGCTCCCGACAAGCAGCATGTCAGTGTCGACATGACGATGACGAGCCCGGCCTGCCCTGCGGGGCCACAACTGATCTCCGACACCAAGCGGGCTGTCGGCGCCCATGCAAATGTGTCGGCGGTGGAGGTGCGGATCGTCATGGATCCACCCTGGACGCCCGACCGGATGACCGACGCTGCCCGCGACCAGCTGGGTATTTTTTAGCGGCTGTATATACGTGGAAAAAGCCATCCATGGCCTTTTTCCACTCAGTTGCCCGGTGGAAACGCCAAGGGTTTCCACGCTCGACGGGCATCGCATCCAGCGATGCTTGCTCTCCGCGGACAAAGCCATCCATGGCCTTCGTCCATCGAGCGACGGAGGCGGAGGGATCGGCGAACGCTTGAGGAGCGCACGCGACGAAACTTTTGCCGTCCCGCAGCCGATGCGCCACGGAGTTTAGATCACCACCCGACAGCATCGAGCACGGCGACTCCGTTCTCAATCACGGCCCGGTAGACGGCCGCCTCTGGCATCGCCAGCAGTTGCACTTCCCCCAGATCGGGCACCGTCACGGTCACTTCCCGCGCCTCGCCAGCCGCCGCCCAGGCGGTGAGGAGCCACTCGGGGCGCTGGCTGTGCCTTCGCACAAGCACCCGGGCGGTTGGATCGCCGGTGGGAAATTCGTAGGCCGAATCGGCCCGGGAAATTCTGTGCCGGTCGGGGCCCGGGAGCAGGTCGCCCTCGCGGAGCAGATCTTCCACGTGCGACATCCGCGCCTGGGCATGGGCCACGGCCGAAAGCTGTCGCAGCCAATGCGGCGGATTCTCCGCCGCGAATGCCGCCGCATATCCTCCCGGCGGATCGGCATAGTAGCCGGCGTTGCAGCCCATCATGCCGGCAGTGAAACAGCAGGTGAGAAAGCCGGTCCAGCGGGGGATTGGAGCTTGTTCGGCGGGCCCTGCCAGCGTGGGCGGGGCCTCCCTGCCGGTGTCATTCCAGCCACCACTGACCCAATTATAGGAGTGCGTTCGGCCGGCGGAGATCTCCTTCGCCACGGCATTGAGCGCCAGTGTCAGCATGTCGAACGTGCCGGTGAAGCCGTCGTTGAAATAGTGGTGGTAGAGCTCGTTGCTCGGCAGGTCGGAGGCATCCTTGATCGAGTCGAAGTCGACGCTCCAGTCCTCCACTCCGGGAAACTTGTTCCGCAGCGTTCCGCCCCCGGCGGTGTAGTAGATGTAGAAGCCCCGCTTCGGCACGGCCGCCCGCATCGATTCGGCGATGATTTTTTCACTGCGACCCTTGCGCTGCGCACCATACTCGGCCCAGGTCCGCTCCCCCTTCGCCGCCACAATCGCGGGATCCTGCTCCCAGAATTTCTGCATCGCCCCCGGCAGCCCGATGCCATATTCCCCGCCATTGAGCACGATCGCGATCGGTAGTCCACGGGCCACCAGCGCCCGCAGCGGCCCGGCCCGCAGGTCGCCCGCCGCCTGCCAGACTTCATCCGGGGCCTCGGGGCTGAAGAGCGTGTTGACACCCGGATGCCATTCGTGGCCCGCTTCAGCCTGGATTTGATTTCCTGCCGCATCATGAGTCCATGTTTCCGGGGGAAGGCGGGTGGGCAGGCTGCGATTGCAGATGACTGAAAGCGGGTAGGTGCGCGGATCGGCCAGAGCCCACGCCGCCATCTGCGCCTCGTCGCTGCGCCGATCGTTGAGCCTGGCCACCACTTCCTCGGTGATATAGCAGGCACCTCCGGAAACCGACCCGAATTCGACGGTGTAGTTCCAGTGCGCGGCGAGCTCTTTGCGGGCATCGAGCGGCAACGCGCCGCCAAACCGGGTCAGCCGGGGCAGGCGATGACCCTCCTGAAAATTCGGCTGCGGCTGTGTGCGCAGCCACTCTGCCGGGGTCATCGCTAGGCTCCCTGCCGAATGCAAGCAGACCCCGGCAAGCACCAAAGCCGCCCACAACCGGAAGCGAAACAGGCTTTTCCCCGCCCTGCACAGCGTCGCGTTCATTCGCACATTCCTTCTTGTTGGACAGACTGCTTCTGTGGCCACACTGACAGTTCGACCGGCCAGGTCGCGCACCAGCCAAAACCTGTTACAACCAGACGCGCAATGGTTTCCGGATTTGACATCGTACTCTGTCTGCTGCGTCAGCCTCTACCCAGCGAAGCCTTCATGCGCGTGCTGCTCTATGAATGGTGCTGTGCCGGTGGGATGCATCAGGCCAGTGGTCGACTCGGCACCGTCGATCCGGCCACCGCCGCTGCGATCGCCGGCGAAGGGCGGGCAATGCTCATGGCGCTGGTGGCAGATGCAGCGAAGTGCCACACACTCAGCCTGACTCTGTTGGCCGATGCCTCGGCGCCACTGCCTCTTCCGACAGGCACGCGAGGACCACGGTTGGTCATGGTGCCTCCCGGCCAGGAGGCCTCCCTGCTCTGCCGAGAAGCAGCGGCCCACGACTGGACGCTGATCATCGCCCCCGAAACCGACGGAATCTTAGTGGAGAGAGTTTCCGCCGCCCGCGCCTCCGGCGGGAAGGTAGCCGCCTCGGGCCGGAAGTTTTTAGCGACCGCCTCCTCGAAGCAGGCCACGGTGCTGCAACTGGCTGCCGGCGGGGTGCCGGTTCCCGCGGGGTGCACACTCGCCGCCGAAAAGCCGCTGCCAATGGGGTTTCATCTGCCGGCAGTGCAAAAGGCAGTTGATGGCGTCGGCTGTGATGGTTTGGCAGTGCTCGCCGGGCAGCCTGCGCCGGTGGCGATCGGTCCGCGGCGTGTGGAGGCTTTTGTGCCAGGAGTGCCGGTCGGCGTTTCCTGTCTTTGTGGTCCCCGTGGGATCGCCGTTCTACCGCCGGTGCTGCAACACTTTTCAGCCGTCCACAGCTTTTCCGGCGGCTCTGTGCCAGTTCCCCCGGTGCTTTCCCGACGGGCAGAGGAGTTGGCCCGGCGGGCGATTACCGCGCTGAGTCGGCCGGGGCGAACGGGCGATTCCAGCCACCAGCAGGCAGCCGGTTGGGTCGGGGTCGATATGATTCTCGGAGCGGCAGGCGACGGCAGCGGCGATCGGGTGCTGGAGGTGAATCCCCGCCTGACCACGTCGTTTGTGGGATTGGCCCATCTCTCCGCGAGCAGCCTCCTGGCAGCGCTCCTCGCCGCAGCGGGGGGAGAAGAGCCACAATGGGCTGCTGAGACAGCGAGCCTGGATCGCGGGTTGCAGTTTGGCGTCGATGGCAATGTGATCTATGGAGATGGAACGGGCACTCTCACAACGACATGATGACGAACACCCCCCCATCGCCACAGCCGGCGCCACTGCCGCCGGGATCGACTGCCACTGTGTTGGCTTTTGATATTGGCGGAGCCAACCTGAAGGCGGCCGACGGCAGAGGCTGGGTGACGAGCGAGCCGTTTGAACTCTGGCGCCGCTGGCAGGAACTGCCCGAGGCACTCGGCAGGATCGTGGCCGCGCGGCGGCCGCAGCAGATCGTAGCGACGATGACGGGTGAGATTGCCGATTGCTATTCCTCGCGACGGGCGGGCGTGGCGCACATCGTGGGGGCGCTTGAGGCTGCCGCACGGGCCGTCGAGCCTGCGGTGCCACTGGCGATCTATCTGGTCGATGGGAGTCTGGTTTCTGCGCCGGAGGCCCTGAGACGGCCCCTCGAGTCTGCCGCCTCCAACTGGCATGCCGTGGCTCGGCTGGCGGCGCACCATGCGAAAACGCCGCGCGCATTTCTGATCGATATCGGCTCCACGACCACCGACATCATTCCTCTTCTGGATGGCGCACCGCAACCGCTGGCCCGCGATGATGTGGGGCGAATGGCAACGCGGGAATTGGTCTACACCGGCGTGGAGCGCACTCCTGTGGCAGCGATTGTGCGGCGCGTGCGTTGGCACCATGAGAAGCGGCCAGTGGCCAGCGAACTCTACGCCCAGTCGCGCGACATCTGGCTGTTGCTGGGAGGCCTGCCAGAAGACGCTCTCTCAACCGACACCGCCGACGGCGGCCGCTTCACGAACGATGCGGCCCGCGTGCGTCTGGCACGCATGCTATTGATCGATCCCCCCGATTTTTCTCACCTCGATGCGGAGTCCGCCGCCCGGCAGGTGGCCCGCCTGCAAACCAGGCAGGTGGCCCGGGCGCTGCGAGCGGTGCGGCGGGCCTGTGGCTGGCGGCCAACGAGCCTGGTGCTCTCGGGACATGGGGAGTGCCTCGCTCGAGCGGCGCTTGAGAGGCTCTCATGGAAACTGCCGGTGGTTGAACTGCGGCAGCTGCTCGGCCCGGCGATCTCTCGAGCCGCGCCGGCCCACAGCCTCGCGCTGATCGCTCAAGGCTTGGTGCCATGACGAGCGACAGCCAAGACTGGAAGTGGCAGTTTGGAT
>CAISJI010000114.1 GCA_903885565.1 uncultured Planctomycetaceae bacterium | reverse complement strand
ATCGTGGCGGATCAGGGCGTTCCCAGAGTGATGATCAATGGGCAACCGGTGCTGCCATTTGTTTTCTTCTTCAACACGAGTTGTTCCACCGAACAGACCGAGCGGTATCTGGAACCACAGGTCAGGGCCGCGGCGGAAAACCGGGTCCACCTCTTTTCACTCGACTTTGTGGGATGGCCCTGGGTTGAGGAGCAGGAAACCACCGACGCCGATTTCAGCCATCCCGATGGGCTTCTGGATCGATTCATCAGGGCTGATCCAGAAGCCACGTTCATCCTCCGCTTCTACGACACACCTCCTGCAGGCTGGCAGGGATGTGCCGCCATTCCACCGGACGAACTGATCCTGTTTGGCGACGGAACCAGGGGGCCTCCGTCGCTCGCTTCAGCCTATGCCTGGGAGCACTACCAAAGGGCCCTCAGCCGGATGATCCGGCGCTACGAATCGGGCCGTTATGGTCCGCGTATTCTGGCGTATCACGCCTGCAACTCCAGCGAATGGTTCGGACCGGGGTATCGGGAGAGCGGTGCCGACTCCAGCCCGGCAAATCAACGCGCATTCCAGTCCTGGCTCAGGCGGCAATACCCCACGGATCAGGCATTGGCCAATGCCTGGGGCCAACCCGAACTGACCTTCGAGGATGCCAAAATCCCCGCGGCGGAAGCGGGCCGTTTCCCCATTCACGGCAGCCGAAAACTCCGGGCTTTTTACGATTTTCCAACCGAGAAGGATTGGGTCGATTTCTCCCGCTTCACCAGCGAAGCCACCACCCAGCGGGTCATGGACATCGCGCAGTTGATCAAGCGGGAAACTGGCCGGCGCAAGCTGACCCAGTTTTTCTTTGGCTATACATTCGAACTCCCCGGCAGCATCAATGGTCATCTCGACATCGAGAGACTGCTGCGCTGTCCGGATGTCGATCTGCTGGTCTCGCCAATTACCTACAGGGATCGTTTTGCCGGCGGTGCAGGCGGCTTCATGAGCGCCGTCGATTCAATCACAGCCCACGGCAAACTGTGGATCAACGAGGATGACATGCGCACCAGTGTCATGGAAAAAAGCTTCATAACAGATGCCAACGGAGAGATTGCCCAGATCAACACGCCGGCCAAGGATTACGCCGAAACGAGCAGTCTCCTGCAGCGCAACGTGGGCAGCCTCCTGATGCACCGCACGGGGACCTGGTGGATGGACCTCAGTGCCGCCGGAGCGTTCAACGATCCCCGGCTCTGGCGGATGATCGATGAAAAAGGGGCCTCCCTGTACCGTGAAATCTATGCCCACCCCACCCCCTATCGACCAGAGGTGGCGGTTCTTGTCGATCCACGGGCGCTCTACCACGTCAGAAGCGATTGGGATCTTCCGGCCAATGCCTTGGGGGCAGTGCGCGATGCCAGCGGCAAAACCGGCGTGCAGACCGGCTACTATTTTCTCAACGACTTCCTCAATGGAATCGTTCCGCCCTGCAAGGCCTATCTGTTCGCGAACGCATTTTATGTGACCGCTCCGGAAATGAAGACGATCCGCGAGCGGCTGGACCGGGAACAGGCCACCGCCATCTGGCAATACGCCCCGGGGTATCTGGGGCCGGAGGGCCCGAGCGACCTGCGGTCGAGCGAACTGACCGGGATTCAACTCGTCGTCAACGACGGCGTTCTCACCAGCGGCGGCGAAGGATCGCTCGCAGGCCTCACGTGGGGCACGGGACACCTCGCCTCACCCCGCCTTGCCGTGGTGGATGCCGAGGCGGAGCCGCTCGGGCGGTATCTGTCGGACAAGACGGTTTCTGCGGCGCGAAAGCGAGTGGGGCATCACCATTCCGTTTTTTTAGGTGATATCAGTCTGGGCAGTGAAGTGCTCCGGTCTCTCTACGAGGAGGCTGGCGCCCATGTCTGGACTCGGGGGAAGGAAGTCATTCAGACCGACGGCACGTTTCTGATGGTGCATTCCGCAGAACCTGAAGCGTGCCGAATTGATCCTCCGGCCGGGCACCGACTTGTTCCCCTCTGGGGTGGGCTCGAGACGCAGGCCGATCCCGGACAGGGAGAGCTTGGCGCCGAGTCGACCCGCTGGTTCCGAATCGTGCCTGATTGAGAACCTCCAGGGCTGTCTGCGGTGGCCTTCCGTGAGAGCTGTTCTTCGCAACGCATCCGCGAACGAAGTGATGGTCGTCGGAATGTCCGCAAGGGCTGCCTCGTTCAAGGCGCCTCGATGCCCTGATCCTGATCCGCCATGGCATGGTGTACCCTTGCATAGAGCACGACAGCCAGAGCCTCCCTGTGACATGCCGAGTTACAAGCCGATAAACACGCCCATCGGCCCCACGCCGATCGTCATGCGCCGCGGTTTGACATCTGAGAAGGGAGGCGACCCCCCCCCTGCCGATAGGGCGAATGCGCTGGTGCCGAACGAACCCGGGCCGACGCGGCCCGCGCGGCCGCGGCCGAGGCCTGGTTACCGGCGGAAACGCTGTTGGCAAGGACATTCTGCCGGGCAGTGACCCCCTGGTGCCGCTGCTGCAGGGTGGTTCGCATCCGGTCGATCCGCTGGATCTCAGCCCACAGTTGAGCCGCGTCCATCTCGAGCAGATTGGGCAACTTGCGGAGTTCCTGCGCCCGGCGGCCGTCAGACATGGCAGAGAGATATTCCCCCAGCCAGGCCTTCGCATCGCGGGCCTGCGGCGTGTTGAGCAGTTGCATTTTCTGATCGATCGAAGCGAGCAGATATTCGAGGTCGTAGGAAGACATCCCCGCCACCTGCTCGTCGAACCGCACCTTGATCCGCCGCACCTCCGCGGGAGTGTAAACCGTCTGGGTGGCGAGCCATCCGGCGAGTTCACCGGTCGCCCTCTTCCACTGCGGTCCGTTCAGGATGTCGGCCTTCCGGGCGAGGTCGCACTCGGTGTTCGGGCGAGCGGCCGCTGGCGGGTTTGCTCTGCAGCGATCTGCCGGGCCGAGCGCGAGGCTTGCGGCCATCGCCCATGCGACTATCCAGCGCTGCCGAATTGACGGTCGAGTGGTGGCATTCATCGGTCTTCGCTCCCTTCGGTGCGCACCCATGTGGCTCGGGTGGAGAGCCCATCGCCGGAGGCAAATGGCGGCCGCACCATGCGCCATACGCAGCGATCCTTGCCGTCGAACGTATAGATGTTTGTCGAGTCGACCTGTGAGCCGTCGGGCAGCACCGCGGCCCCCTTGGCGATCCAGGCATTACCATCCCGAAACCAGGTCGCCTCGGCACGGCTTCCGTCGGTGGAAAAACTCCACGAGCGGATCCGGCCCACCAGCGGATCCCAACCGATCCGTTGCTGCAGTTCCACAACTGGATCTTCCGAATCCTCCGGCGGCGTCAGGCGTGCCTCGCGGATGAGAAACGTTCGTCCGGCATCCCAGCGCACAGTCATCTCCATCGTTCCCGCCTGTGTGCTCTCTTGAGCGTCGTCCGGCACGAGCTTCCACTCGCCAATCATCCAGCCAAGATCCTCCAGCGAAGAAGGATCTGCGACGACTGGCCGCTCCGCCTCGCGCACGCCGGCAATTTTCCAGACAGCACCCTGCCGCACCCAAATCGCCGTGAACGAGCCGGGGAGTGGCGTGGTTGTACCGGGGAGAATGACGTCCAGCAGGCCGTCCTCGACGGCGACATCGGGGGCGATGAACCGCAGCCGTGTTTCCCCTTCGGCAACTGCCGGCCGTTCGGCCGGCACGCGTTCTCCGCCACCCGCCGTAGACTCGCTCGCCGGCAGGATGTTCCCCAGGCTGTCGCCAATATCGCCGTCTTCCGTCCAGGCCGCTCGGATTGCCGCGGCGTCGCCCCGGGCGAGTGCGTCACGATAGGCAGTTGCCGCGGCCCGGATGGCAGCGAGATCGGCGGCCGGGTTGGACGTTGCCGGGGCCGTGTTCTGCGCTGGGAGCGGCGCGACCAGGAACGCCGCCAGGCAGAAGGCGGCCGTGGTGGGGGCCAGCCGTGCTGCCCGCATCTCCAGCCTCCGCAAAACATCGACAGACCACTTCATGGATCGGCATCCTCGGGGCTCGCTGGGATTCAATGGCTGCCGGTCATTGTGCCCCCCCTGCCGGCTGTCGTATCCTGCCGAATATCCCGGAAGGATACCAGTCTCACCCCAGGAATACCTGTCTCATGACCACCCGTCGTCAGTTCGTGCAGAATCTTTCCGCGTTTGCCGTGGCGGCGCACATGGCCCTTGAGGGCGCGACTTCATGGAGTATTCGATCTCGGAGAACGTCTTCGCCGGTAACGCGATGAACAGGCGGTTGTTTTATCAATACGGCGTGCGGATGATCTTCCAAAACACGCCCAACACTGAGGCTCCGTCTGGCAGATGTGTTTGAACAGCTTGGCTACCAGCAGGAGAATCCCGGTCTGCGCAACAGCTTTCTGGCGGGCGCCTTCGAACTGCGTGAGGGGGTTCCCGCGGGGGCCTCGCCCAAATCGAGCGGCCCCGACGTGATTCGGGCGATGAGCACGGAACTCTTTCTCGACTTCCTCGCCATCCGGATGGACAGCCGCAAAGCCGAGGGGATGCGGTTCACGATGAACCTGATCACGCCCGACAATGGCGAGAAGTTCGTGGTCGAGCTTGAGAATGCCACGCTCACCAATCTGCCCGGGTTTCTGGCCGACAAGCCCGATCTCACACTGACGATCAAACGCTCCGACCTCGAGCAGACGATGATCGGTGCCAAGACACTCGAGGCACAGATCAAGGACGGGACAGCGAAGATCTCCGGCGACGTCTCGATCCTGGCCAAACTCGCGACGACGATGGTCGACTTCGATCCGCGGTTCGAGATTCTGCCCGGCACGCGAGGGCGCGAAGAGGTCGTCCACGCCGACGCCTACGAGGCGGTGCCCGGGAAATCGATCCCGGAGTGATCCGCGGACGGCACACGAGAACGCGGGGCTCATGAGCCTGCGCGGCCCGTTGGCGATGGCTTTTGGTGGAAGTGCCAGGTGAAGCCAAGTCCCAGCCAGTAACTGGCCAGATTCACCGACGTAGAAGTGCCGAGCATCTGGCTTGCCGGAAACATGCCGCCGGCGAAGGCGTCGAGGTCGAGACCGCGCATGAACAGGTCGCGAATCCCGATGCCACCGGCCATCCTGTGTTCGTTCATGATTGCAAACTGCGACTGGACGTAGCGGGCGGAGGGGATCCCGCCTGGCACCTGGATCGGGCCGATGCTGCTGCCGAACGAGTCGTTGAGCGGGTTTTGCGCGTAGGCGTAGCCGAGCCGCAGGGCGAGCCGGTCGGTGGCCCGGTACTGCGACCCCAGTTGCATCACCCACTGGCCGACGTAGATGCTTTTGAAGAGGGCTGCGCTGCGCCAGTCGAGATACAGCGCATCGGCCGCCAGCAGCAGACGACCGTCGAGGAGCGATTCATTGGAGATGCCCAGCCCCACCTGCTGCGGCAGACCCATGTCGACGTCGAGGGGCCGACGCTGTTGGAACAGCACAACCTGATTCTCGAAACGGAAGTCCTGGTTGGTCTGGTAATAGGCTCCCAGCCGAGTGGCATCGCCCAGCTGATAGTTGAGGCCGAACCCGCCGCGGAGCGCGTAGGCGTTGGTCATCGCGCTCGTGCCAAGGAACGGCCCCGAGGCATAACCGTCGCCGATGAACATCGTGGCGCCGATCGAGAGGCGGTCGGTGAGTTCGACCGCAACGCTCGGGGCGAATTCCAGCAGGAGCAGGTAGGCGGACGTGCCGTTGCTCGCCGGTTCCTGCACGTAGTCCGCCCCCCCTCCGGCGGCGCCAAACACGGCGATGCCCACCGTCGTCGGCAGCGGCAGGCCGGTGACTTCCTGGGCGACGCCGATCGCCGGCACGATTGCCCCGGGAGTGCTGCTCTTGGCGGAAAAGGGAGTGACACCCAGCAGCGGAAGCGGGGCCGACTGCGTGAGGTTTGCGGTGGCCTCGGCAAAGGCTCCGCCGAGCGTGAAGTGAGTGCCGTCAAACTGGGTCAGCCCGGCCGGGTTGGCGTTGATCGCCGAGATGAAGTCCTGCGGCGCGGCGACGCTCGTGCCCGCCATCCCCCCCGAAGCCGGCATCAGCGTATTCCGGAAGTCGATGCCGTAGGTCTGCGCCCGGGCGACCGCGGCGGCCGTCGCGATCCACCACAGTCCCAGCACAACCGCCACCAGCCGCACGCATGAGCGATCTGTCATGGTCACCCCCTGTGCGAAAATCGTTTTCATCGACCCGACCCGAACGATCACTTGAGTGCCATCCGGGGTGGCGCAGGCGTCAGAACAGGATTTCCTGACGCAACCGGCACAGTCAGCCGATGAGCATCCCAGGAAGAGGTGCGATCTTTCGCGGGGGAAGTCTGCGCAAAGGTCGCCACGTTTCTCGTCCTGCCCATACCGCCAAGAGTCGGCCGGCGAGGCCTTGGGCGGAGGGCCAGCAGCGGAGAACCGCGGCGTCATGTCCACCTGTCCGCCAGTGCGAGCCGGTCATACGCCCTTCTGTGGTCGCCTCGTGATCGCCGTCTGTCTTGCGCTGGCCACCGGAGCCATGCCGCTTGCCCAAGCCGCCGAACCTGCCATGAACGACGGCGTCGTGGAGGCGATCCCGTCACCCCCGCCCGAGGACTGGGCCGTGGAGCGCTCCGGGGAAGAGTCGTCCTGCACCGGCGGCGGTGGCTGCACCGGCGGCGGCGCGGCCAGCACCGGCTGGCCTGGAAGCGGGTTCCACGTCGACTACGACAACGGGTTTGCGATCCTGCCGAACGAACCAGATGAGACGCCGTTCTCGCTGAAGATCCGCAATCAGAACATGTTCCGGTACGACGGCTTCTCGCGTGCCGAATCCACGTGGACCGACAGCGCGGGTAACCAGCTTCCCATCGCCAACTCAAACTATTTCGGGATTCCGCGAGGCCGCCTGATTTTCTCAGGCAACGCGCTTGTGCCCAAGCTCTCCTACCTGCTGAACATCGACTACAACTCGGTCACCAGCCAGCCGATCGGCTTCCGGGCCTTTTGGTTGAGCTATCAGTTCAGCAAGGGCCTCGAACTCTACGTCGGGCAGTCGAAGGTGCCGGGTTCGCGTGAGTGGCTTGAGAGCGCCTTCGCGCCCCTTCAAAGCGCCGACCGCACGATGGCGACGACATTCTTCCGCCCCAGTCTGAGTCAGGGAATGTGGATCACTGGCGAACCGGTCGACGACCTCTATTACCATGCGATGGTCTCCAACGGGTTCAATACGCTGAACCTACAGCCCGAGCAACTCAACAACCGTTTTGCCTGGTCGGGATCGACCTGGTGGGAGCCTTGGGGGGATTTCGGCCGCGGCTACTCCGATCTCCAGCACCACGAGACGGCCGCCATCCGCCTCGGCGGCTCGTACACCTACGCGCTCGGCAGCGGCAGCCAGGCCGCCAGCGACGCCGTCGAAAACTCCCCCGTCCGCCTTTCGGATGGCACGATCATCACGGCGCCGGGAGCGCTCGCGCCCGACGTGACACTCACCTCCTACGACATCTCTCTGGCGGCGATTGACTTGGCCTGGAAATACAGGGGTCTGGGCCTTTCATCGGAGATCTACTTTCAGGACCTGCTCGGGCTCCAGGGCACCGGGCCGCTCCCTATCGCCTCCACCTCCGCCTTCGGTGGGTTCGTCAAGGGAGGAGTTTTTCTTGTGCCGCAGGAGACAGAGGTGTATGCCCGCAGTTCCTATGTCACGGGAGCCTATGGCTCGGGGTATGAGCTGGGGGGAGGATTCAATCGTTTCTTTCTGCCGGGAAAAGACAGCCTGTTTTTCACGTTTGACGTCGCCTGGCTGGAAAGTTCACCTGCCGGGCAAAACCGTACCGGTTTTGTGGCCGGGCAGACCGGCCTGCTCGTTCGCACACAGATTGTCGCTGCCTTCTGAACGCCTCTGGCATGACGACCGTTCAACCCCTTGTGATAGCGCTGGGGAAACCTGCCGGAACGCTCGCTGGCTGGCTCGTTCGCAGCAGGGAGCGAAGAATCTCGTCGCCATGGCAAAAGCTGGAAAGCTCTAGGGCTTCTTGCCACAGGTGGTGGCCGTGGCGATCGCGTCGTGCCCTTGGGGCGACATTCGGCAGTCTGCTGCCGATGCGAAGGCCATGGGAGGCGAGAAGCTGCCACCGGTGGCGGAGTTAGTCAAACGCAAGGGCAATCCGGCCCACGGAAAGAATGCATTTTTTGGTGCGGGCACGTGTGCGAAGTGCCACATCGCCAATGGGGAGGGAGAGGCGGTCGGCCCCAATCTCTCCTGTGTTGGCGCGACGTTGCCTTGCGAGGCGATCTATCAGTCTGTGCTGGCCCGGTGACGGCGATCAGCCACAGCTACGAAAACGTACACGGCGGTCATGGAAGACGGTCGCAGCGTGGACGGGATGAACGGCTGCTCTAGCCGTTGCGAAAAGTGGCCTCGACGCGGGCGCGTTCGCGGTCGATCTGCTCGCCCGTCGCCCCGAGTCGCTCCAGAATCCGCACGGTGAAGGCCAGGGCCACCTCGCCTTCGGCAGAAAAGACATCCTCCGCCCCTGCGCGGTACAGCTTTGGCAGTTCGCGGACGTATTGCGAACGGGCCAGGATGGTGACGTCGGGATTGAGCTCCTTGGCCCGCCGCACGATCTCCTCATCGACTCGGCTGGCACCACTGGTGAGGATCAGATTGTCAGCCCCCTTGATGCCTGCCTCTAGGAGGCTGTGGATAAAGTGCAGCATCGCTGGATGCGATGCCCGTCGTCCGTGGAAAACCTCGGCTTTTCCACCGAGCGACCGAGTGGACTGTCTTCAATCGAGACAGGTGCATGGAGGACTTTTTCCACGGGCAGCTCGCGTGAATGGGAAACGCCCTGGGGTACTCATCTCTTCACCGGGGCCTGAGCGACGAAGGACTCATTCCTTCCGAGCTGCTATCTGCTCGGATGAGCTCCTGGAGGACAAGCATCGGCTCTCGTTCGTCTTCGATGGCTTCACAGACTACTTCTTTGATCTCACTGTCCGACAAGTCGATGCCAGCATCCCTGCGAATCGCCAGCATCAGGACATTCTCTTCACCGTAGCCGAAGTCGCCCGCCAACCAAGCCTTAATGGCTCCAAGAGCATCAAGGGTTTCCGATCGACTCAATGGTTCGTTCTCTTTTGGTTTCATGATCGCTCCTCCCGAGCCCGATACCTGAATCCGAAGCGGGCTATTCGAAACTCTCATTCGTGCTTCCGATGAGAACGAGGATCTTTCGGGCGAGATTGGCGCCACCGGCTATCCGGCCATCGGTGTAGTCATCGAAACCAAAACCGCCTATTTTGCCCCGCTCCACCTGCTGTAAGATCGCTTCCCGGCACATCTGCGTGATAGCCTCTATCTTCTTCACATTTCTGTCTGTTGTGATCGTGCTGGCTCCTGCGTAAGGCAATGAGTCGACAACATCACTTCGGTCAGATGTCAAGACTTGAACCGTACCACTTGAGGACGACGCATGCGTGCGATTCTCATCGGCGTGCTGAAGTGTGCGAATGACGCGCTCAATAGCCTGGGACTCTGTCGCACAAATCTTCCCTAATCCCATAAAACCACCAGATGCATACGCGACAAGACGACAGAGCCTGACGATTTCATTTATTAACTTGTTGTAAACCGATGGATTGAGACTGGCCGACGTCGCCGCAGAAAACTCTGCCCAAATCTCCCACAATTCTTCGGCAGGCTTCTTGCGAAACCATTCATGAGCAATCACCCTGGAGATAGTCTCCCGCGAGATCCCCTTGCTCGCCAAAATGTCAGCGATAGCGTTCTTTTCTAATTTCTCTGCGTTGCCATCGGCCCACGCAACAAGGATCAGCGGAACCCAAACAAAGTGCAGCGTTGATAACTCAAACCCTGAATCAGCGAGTAGCTCAAGGTGCTTCTGGTCCCGAACGCCAGTCGCATTTGCAAACAGCCGTATTTTCTCCTCTCGCTGAAGACGTTTGCTCAGCAGTTCGCTCAGTTCTCGATCCGCTCGGTAGAAGAACGCTTCTTCCAAGACGTTGCCACGAGTCGGCCGGGTTGATTGGACTCGCATCTGATTCTCCTTTTTTAAGAAACCGACTATGCACCCCTTCTTATCGCCAGAAACATAAACGACTCGGTTACCAAGGCAACCTAGATAATCCGCAACTTTTTCATAGGTTTTTTCGATGCCTCAGCGCATCGCTGAACTTTGCATTTCAATGCCTTCAAAGAGTGCTCGCTCACCACCACCTAGCTGTGTTGGCCCACTCCTTCCGGACTGCGGGGAGGTTTCACACCGCCACAGCCGGGGCGTGATCGGCTTCACGCCTGTCGGGCGTTCGGTATCCGAGCGCCTGGTGGATTCTCGTTGAGCTGTAGAAGGTGACGATGTACTCGAAGAGGTTTCTCCTGGCATCTTCGAGGTCGGTGAGTTCGATGTGATTCATCGATTCGTACTTGAGCGACCAGATGAGTCGTTTCGCGACAGCGTTGTCGTGGCATGCCCCTGGGCGACTCATCGAGCACTGGATCCCCATTGAGTTGAGCAGGCCTCGATAGGCATCGCTGGTGTACTGGCATCCCTGATCGCTGTGGTGCATCAATCGCGAGCCGACTGGTCTTCGCGATTCTATTGCCTGTCGCAGCGATGAGGCCACGAGATCAGTGGCGAGCGAATCGCCGATCGACCAGCCCACGATCTTGCGACTGAAGAGATTGAGGACGACGGCCAGGTAGACCCATCCCTGCTCGGTCCGCAGGCATGTGATTTCGGCGACCCATTTCTGATTCGGCGCCGAGGCAGCGAAGTCACGGTTCAGGACATTGGGGGCGGGTTTCTTTGAGGGATCCACGATGGTCGTCGTCGGCCTGAATCGCCTTCGCACTTTGCTTTTCAGCCCTAATTCTTGGGCTGCTCGCTGCACGGTAGTGCGGCAGGCCACCTCGAGCCCGAGCCTTTCGTCGAGTGTCTCGGCAATCTTTCGGCTGCCGTAGATCTCACGCGATTTGGCATGGACGCGCCGGACCGAGTCGCGGATCCGCAGATGCCGCACGGCTCTCCGGCTCGGCGTCCTGCCAAACGCTTCGTAGTAGCCCGACGTCGAGACTTCGAGGATCTGACACCTGATTTTGACCGGGAAAATGTCGCGATGATCTCGGATCCAGGCGAACTTCACGGCGACTCCCTCGCGAAGAACGCCGTTGCTTTTTTTAGGATCTCGCACTCCAACTCGGCTCGTTTGAGCGCTGCCTTCAGCCGCCTGTTCTCGTACCGCAGCTCGTCGATGGTGGCCTCGGGCCCACACACCGGGATCGGCGCAGCTATCTGCGCTACCCACTGACGCATGGTCGGGTCACTCACGCCGACGGCCTTGGCGGCCGCTGCGATCGAGCACTTCTGCTCAGTGACAAGGCGCACGGCATCACGCTTCAAGTCATCCGTGTACGACATCGGTCGCGCACGTCGCGGGTAATCTCTTCTGGCCAGCTATCGGTCCTCCAAGGAGCATTATGCTGCCTTCCTCGCAGTCAGGAAGTAGTGGGTCGCTTCATACTACGGTCTCGACACGAAGCAGGCCCGGCCGGATGACACCAACTGGACCGGGGCTGAGATCAAGTCGTGCTGCAGGCTGAGTCGCTGCTCGATGTCCCGCTCATTCAGGCTTCGCAAAACGTCGTACCCGTGGCTGTCACTGCGGGCGACAAGATCGAGGAATTGCGAGCGTGGGCGTCAGGCGTGTTCTCGGTGCCGACCAGCCGGAAATCTATTCGCGGCCGGAGCAGGAAGCAGGACTCACGAGCCCGGAGAGTCATGCGGCAGTCGGGTAGGAATTGAGCAGAACCCTCATCCTCGGGCATGAGAGCACGAGTCAGCCCGGACGAGATGTGCTACGATTCGCTACGAAATAGCCCTCAGGGATTTTTATTCCCGTCGAGTCTCATTCCCACGAGGAGCCGCCGTGCATATCGCAATCATCGTTGGTAGTCACCGCAAAGACAGCCAGTCCAGTCGGGTCGGGGCATACATTGCCAACGACCTGGCCCGCATCGACTCTTCAGTGACCGTCGACACGATTGATCTGGCTGGGAATCCCTTACCGCTCTGGGATGAGAGCGTCTGGCAGGGAGACAGCCAACTCGCCGCTCTCTGGAAGCCCTGCCGGAACAGACTGCGAAAGGCCGACGGATTTGTGATCATCTCGCCGGAATGGGCCGGGATGGTACCCCCGGGTCTCAAGAACCTGCTCCTGTTCGCTGGCCCCAAGGAGGTCGGCCATAAGCCAGCTCTGATCGTGGCTGTTTCCGCTTCAAGGGGCGGCAGCTATCCGGTGAACGAGCTCCGGACCAGCGGCTACAAAAACAGTCGGCTGGTCTATATCCCGGAGCACGTGCTTGTTCAGGACGTGGCCGATGTGCTGGCCGGCGAGACACCCACGAGCGAACGGGATGCCTGGCTCCGTCGGCGAATCGAGTTTGCGGACCGGCTCTTGCTCGAATACGCCAAAGCCCTCGCCCCGATTCGTTCAAGCGGCCTAACCGACCACGCTGACTTCCCCTACGGGATGTGAAAATAACGTCGGGTAGGAATGAGAAGCTGGTGGCCGTGGGGTCGATAGAGGTGGCTCATTGACCTCTGCGTGGGCCCAGATGACGGAAGCCGGTGTTCGACGCGGCTCAAACCAGGAGCTATCCGATGAACGACAAGACCCTCGGGCCGGACTTTGAATCGCTTGAGCGGCAGTACGGAATTCCGCCCGACAAATATTGCGGACTGACGCCGGAAGATATGAGCCGAGCCATCGTGGCGTATCACTCGGGGCCTCGAGGCCCTGATCAGCCTGTCGGATACAACCCTGTCGGTTCGTTGGAAACCCGCTTGAGCTGGCTCCGCGATGAATTCAGTCCCGAGGCCGACGTCGAGAAAATCCGGCTTCAGCAGCAGTTTTTCTCAGGCCGCGTCAGCAAGGCTCTGAATACCAACTGGATGCTACCCAATCAGGAGTTCGACCGGGCAGTGGGAGAAGGACTTCGGGAGCATTTTCCTGAACTCACCGAGGAAGCCCGGCAGGTCATCGCGGGAAACTACTCCTACAGCCATGCGAAGTGACTGGGGGGACCCCGACGGACCATTGCGTGCCCGTGGCTGTCACTGCGGGCGACAAGATCGAGAGCCTGCGGCAATGGGCTTCCGGAAGATGCCTCTCGGCGGACCGGCCGGGCGTCTACTCGCGGTCGGACGTGGGTGGAGGGAGAGGGCGGCGGGTGATGCGGGAGCCGGGTGTGAATTGAGCGGCGTGTCGTGCGGGCACCAAATGACAACGGGCCGGGCACCTTGCGATGCCCAGCCCAGTTATGAATCGTTTCGGGATCAGGCCTTGATCAGGCGGCGGAATTGAGGAGCACAATCGCTCGGCGGGCACGCCGCTCGACCAAACCCAGCGAGCCGATCAGCAGGGCGAAGGCACTGCCGAACGAGGCGGGGTCGATCTCGGGGACGTTAGCGGTGGCGGTGGCAACAATCCAATTTGAACCATCAACCGGATAGCTGGTGGGCCCATCATACCAAAGAGTTCTGGTCTCCAAAACGTCGGGTGTGTAGGCTGAATAAACTGGATTAGTATCTCTTAACCATAAAACATTAGTTTCGTTTCCAGCCCCAAGCTGAAGTTGACCGCTGGCTTCCAGAAGGAAACCGCTCGACGTTGCCGTTACATTCATGAAAAGAAAAAGAGAGCCGGTCGTCGATGAATTGGAGTATGTGTCCGTCCCGTTCGTGACGGAGAAGAGCCAACTAACGATGTTAGACCCTGCCAACCCGCCCAACGTTCCGTCCGTCGTGATCGAACCAGTAAGGGTGTAGTCGTTTTGGATACTTGGGTGGTTCGTGAGCGCCCACCACAGCCATGGGTTCCGCGGAGCGGATGAAGGCGGCCAAGGGCTGGTCAGCCCCTCTTCGCT
>CAISJI010000113.1 GCA_903885565.1 uncultured Planctomycetaceae bacterium | reverse complement strand
GGATGGGAGCCGGCAAGCTCCCGCCGGCTGGTCGGGCTCGGTGCTGGTGCTGGGCCTGCTGCTGCTGGGATTGGGGGCCGCCGTGACGGGGATCTGGTTTCAGTGGGGACAGACACGCCGGTGCCTGGAATTTTACGGGCCGCGGGTGGCCCGGCTGATTGCTGAGGCGCCGCGGGTGGAGTTGTGGACGCTCAAGCCTGGCAGCAGTCCGCGGCACTTGCGTGGAATGGATCGGCAGGATGTCTCCCAGGCACCGGGGCTGGTGCATCTGCGCCGGGGGTTGGTCGAGGATGCAAATTTCCGCTGGGAAGCGGTTGGCAATAAGACGGCGCCTCTCCCGGTCGCCGCATGGGACAGCGCGCTGGTGTTTGCCACGCCTGAAGATGGAGAGAGCGCCGCCGCGGTTCTCGCGATCGACTTCGCGGAGGACGGGGGAGCTCTCACGGTGGTGGGGCAGCCGGGGCGAATTGGCCTCGGCCGGCTCGAGCGGGGCCTGCAGAAGTGGTTGGAAACGGCTCGATAACCAGCCTGAAAAGAGACCTTTTGGCAACGCGGGAAGAACCCTATTCTTCCTGCAGCGCAGGGAAGAAAAAACCCCATCCTGCGCCCCGAGGTGTTTCCATGCGATCGATTGCCGTGGCGAATCAAAAAGGTGGCGTCGGGAAGACGACCACTTCGGTCAATCTGGCCATGGCGCTGGCTCGCGCCGGGCGGAGGGTCTGTCTGGTCGACCTCGACCCACAGGCGCATGCCACGCTGCATGTGGGAGTGGCCCCGGGATCCCACTCCGTGTCGGCCTACGACGTGCTCGTGTCGGGAGCGTCCCTCGCCTCAGCCTGCGTGGCCGCCGGCGAAAACCTGCATGTTGTGCCGGCGCACATCGATCTTTCGGCGGTGGAGGTGACGCTGGCCGGCCGACGCGGTCGGGAAGCGATCCTCCGGCAGCGCATGGAGGAGTGTGCTGCCTGCAATGGATCGGCCGCCGCCGGGGCCAACTTCGATTACATGGTGATCGACTGCCCGCCGTCGTTGGGCCTGCTCTCCCTCAACGCCATGGCCGCCGTAGAGGAAGTGCTGCTGCCGCTGCAGCCCCACTTCCTGGCGCTGCACGGCCTGAGCAAACTGCTGGAGACGATCGAACTGGTGGCAGAGCACGTCAATCCCCGGCTGCGGTTGCTGGGAATCGTGCTCTGCATGTATGAATCGGGCACCCGGCTGGCTGGCGAGGTGGGGCGCGACGTCCAGAATTTCTTTGAGTCGGGCCAGCAGCGGCATGTGGCGTGGGCCGGAGGGCGCCTGTTCCAGACCAAAATCCGCCGCAACATTCGGCTGGCAGAGGCACCCAGCTTTGGGCAGTCGATCTTCGACTATGCCCCCGATTCGCACGGCGCCGCCGACTATGCGGCACTGGGGACCGAAGTCGATCAGGCCGCTGCCGGCGTTCGTGAGCCGCTGCGTGATGTAGCCTGAGCGTGTACGAGGCGGGTTTCCGTCCGCACTGAGCCCCCCGCGGCGATCGGGCCTGCGGCGGGCTGGAGCGGCAGGGCGTCGACTTGCAGTTCGGGCATCCACCAGTAGCTCGACGCGCAGGGATCGACTCCGGTGAACAGGCCGGTGCTGTCGAAATCCTCGGCAGAGACGAAGCCTTCTCCGACCGGCCCGACGCCCGCCTCGGGAGCGGCTCGCGGAGCCAGCGACGGACCCTCTGCCAGCAGTGGCAGGGGGCTGGCGGGGCGCGGCGGCTGGAGGCGATTCTTGGCGAGCATGACAATCGGTGGAGGGGAATGCGGGCTCCAAGTGTCCTTCGGCACGCGTTCGCGGCGTAGGCCAATTTTTGAGCAGATCAGCGAATATACTTCCATACTGCTCTGGGGATTATGGGCAATCAAGGGAATTTGGGGCAGTGGAGTCGGCTGTGGCTGTCTGCGCGAAAAAAGTCTTTTTTTCGGAGGCTTTTCGGGGATAAAGAGAGAGAAGGGGATTCTCGTATGCCGATGTGCCGCTCCATATTCTCCTGTATTCCCGTGTTGGGGGCTGGCCCTGAGCGGTTCGGCCACGCTTTCCGCAGCAGGTGGTGCCGGGGGGCGTGGGCCTGTGTCGCGGCGTGGGGCTGGATGGGGGCTCTTCTGGCGGTGTGGCAGGCGGGGGCTCTGGCCGAGCCTGCCGGCTACCGCACGCTGGCTCCCGGCGTGCTCACCGTCATTCCGGCCGACAGCTCGGCAGACGATCCGCTCCAGCGGGCAGACATCCTGGAGATCACCCGCGGCCTGGCACCGTCGGCCTGGACTCCCCTGCAGGCGCCGCAGGGGGAAACCATGGTCGAGCAGGCCAAGAATCGCACCTTCCTGCGCGACATCTGGTGCCTGGAGTTTGCGTTTAAGGCCCCCCGCATGATCGATGTCGATATCCCGACCACCGAATTCCGCATGAATCGCAAGCGGGTGTGGTATCTGCTCTACCGCGTGAAGAACGTGGGGGGGCGGCGTACCCTGATCGATCCTGAGGATGCCACGCGGCTTTCCACCCAGCCGTTCCAGCAGCCGATCCGGTTTGTCCCGCACTTCGTTCTGGAGAGTTTTGAGGGACTTTCTGCGAGTGAGGGAGCGCTGGCCTACCGCGCCTATCTCGACCGGGTGATTCCCACCGCCCTCGCGCCGATCCGCAAGCGCGAAGGGATTCAGGGCGAACTCTACGACAGTGCCCGGATGCTGGCGAAGGATATCGCCCCCGGCGAGGAGCGCTGGGGCGTGGCGGTGTGGGAGGATGTTGATCCGCGCATCGATTTCTTCTCCATCTTCGTGCGGGGGCTCACCAACGCCATCCGCTGGAGGCCGCTGCCCGGGGCAGTCTTCGGCCCCGCAGCCACCCCGGGCGCGGGCATGGATCATGCGCTGGGTTGCCTGAAACTCGATTTCTGGAGGCCGGGGGATGAGGGCACGGCGACCGGCGAAGAGATGTCGATCGGGAATGCCGGAATGTTTGAGCGACGCACGATCGGCAGCAGGGTGCTTGAGGCGCTCGCCCGACCACGACTTTCCAAATCGAATCCCTCGGCCGGTCTGGAGCAGTTGGGACTCTCGTGGAACGATCTGCTGGAACCGGTCGACGCGGCTGAGTCTGCCGGGGCGATCGACCGCGGCACCCCTCAGAGCCTGGCGCCGCTGGAAAAGGTGGTCCGGCGGCTGGCCACGCTCGATGTGCCCCAAGCGCGGGCCCCGGCAGTGCGAAACCTGTTCGGTGATCTGGGAATCGAATGGCTGGAGGATCTCTCCCGCGGCTTGGCAGGCCCGGTTGAACCGGAGCGGGAGGCCCTGCGGCACGTGGCGCTGGAGCGGATCGGCGTCACCCAGGAGGATCTCGCCTCCCGGCCGCTGGAATCGCTGGCTCGGGTGCTCAAGGCACTCGATACCACGCCCAGCCTGAGTGTGCGCCGAACGCAGACGGAGGCGCTCTTTGGCCCAGCAGCCAAGCGGCTGGAAGGACTTACTCGGGAACTCTCCCTGGCCCGGGCCTTGGTGGTGTTGGACGGCATGAAACTCGACCGCCGGGCCCTGGAGGCGGGGGGGGCGCTGGGGGCCTTCGATGCTGTCCGCGACCGGGTGGCGGCTGCTCCCGCCGCTGCCCGCAGTGCACAACTCCGCGGATTCCTAGGGATAGAAGGCCCGGAACTCTTCGATCGGGCCACCACCGAGGGCAGGTTTGATGAGCAAACGCATGCCTGGGTGGAGGGGGAGGGCGTTGACCATGCGTGGGTGTTCCCGTACGAACGGTGAGGGCCGGCTACCCGGGGGCGGAGATTGTTGATCCCCGCTGCCGGGGATTGCTGGTTCCCCGAGCGGGGATTGTGGGCGCCCGGTTCTGACGATACAACCATGGATTGCGAGCCGAACCACAGGGTATCGGCAGACGTTTTTTTGACAGAGGTACTCGTACATGGCACATAAAAAGGGTCAGGGTTCCAGCCGCAACGGTCGGGATTCCAATGCCCAGCGGCGTGGCGTCAAGAAGTTTGGTGGCCAGGCTGTGGAGGCGGGCAATATTCTCGTCCGTCAGGTCGGGACGAAATTTCATCCCGGACGCAATGTCGGAATGGGATCGGACTACACCCTCTTTGCCCTGGTAGACGGCGTGGTTGGTTTCGATCGTGAAGGCCGGCGCATCAACGTCATCAACTGATTCGGTTCGTGCCAGCGAAACGTTCCGCGGAGCGTTGCGGCATCCTGCAGCAGTAGACTCCGAACCTGCTGGGAAAGCTTCATCTCGTGTTCGTCGACCGCGTGCTTATCGAAGTGGCCGCCGGTGATGGCGGACGGGGTAGCTCGAGCTTCCGCCGTGAAAAGTATGTCGCCAGAGGCGGCCCGGACGGCGGGGACGGCGGGAATGGCGGCAGCGTCATCCTCCGAGCCCAGCCGGGAGTCGACTCACTCGCGGCGCTTTCCCATCGCATGCAGTGGCGGGCCGAAAGTGGCCATTCCGGTGGTCCAGCCAACTGCCATGGCAGATCGGCCGAAGACATCGTCCTGCTGGTGCCCCCCGGCACGATGGTCATCGACGCAGCAACCCGTCTGGTGCTCAAGGATCTGGCCACTCCCGGCGAATCGATCATCGCGGCCAAGGGGGGGGTCGGCGGCTTTGGCAATGTGCACTTCAAGACCTCCACCAATCGAGCCCCGCGCGATACGAAGCCGGGCGGCAAGGGGGAGGTTCGGCGACTGCTGTTGGAACTCAAGGTGATTGCCGATGTGGGGCTGGTCGGTAAGCCCAATGCCGGCAAGAGCACGCTCCTCTCCCGCCTCTCGCGGGCCCGCCCACAGATCGCCGATTATGCCTTCACGACCAAGTTTCCCATGCTGGGGATCGTGGCTGTGTCGCGCGACCGGAGCTTCGTGCTGGCCGACCTGCCCGGGCTTATCGAGGGTGCCCATGCGGGGCATGGTCTGGGGCATGAATTTCTGCGGCATGTGGAGCGGGCCGGACTGCTGGTTCATGTGGTGGAGCCGCAACCGGTCGACGGCAGCGATCCGCTGGCCAATTACCACGCCATTCGTGAAGAACTGGTGCTCCACGATCCTGTCCTCGGGCAGCGTCAAGAGATCGTGGTGGTCAGCAAGGCCGAACTGCCGGGGGCCGAGGAAGTTCGCCAGGCGCTGGAGGAGGCCATTGGCCGAGAGGTGATCGCCGTGAGCGCCGTCACCGGACAGGGCCTGGATCGCCTGCTGGCGGCGGTGGTCAGGGAGATGGACCGTCCCGCCGAGCCAGTGGCGGCTCCCGTGGCGCCTTCCCCGGCTCAGCCTGCGCCTGCCCGGGCGCGGTCCCCTGTCTGCCTCGGCGACACCGTGGTGGTGGCCGATGTGGGCAACACCCGGATCAAGCTCGCCGTCGTGGAGGATCAGGAGAGCGCTCGTGCGGAAGAGAGCGGTCTTCCCAGGAAGCTGCCGACAGTGGGCCGCCGTCAGGACCTGATGAGCAGGGAATTCCACGCCGCGAATCTGCAGGCGTGGTTGCGGTTGGTGGCTCCCGGTTCGGCGGTGGTGTTGGTGGCAAGCGTCCACGATGCTGCTGCTGCGATGTTGGAGATGGCACTGGCTGAGGAATCGGCGACCAGCCACCGGCCGCTGCGGCAGCGGCGGATCATGCCTGAGGACCTGCCGCTGGTCATCCGCGGCGTCGAACCGCAGCGGATCGGTATTGATCGCCTGGCCGCTGCTGCCGCTGCCAACCTCCTGCGTACGCCAGGGAGGGGGGCGATCGTGGTCGACTGCGGTACGGCAGCGACAGTCGACATGCTCTCCGCGGAGGGTGAGTTTCTGGGAGGGGCAATCCTGCCCGGTCCGGCGCTGATGGCTCGGGCTCTCGCCGAAGGCACCAGCCGGCTCCCGGAGGTGCAGGCGCTGGAGCGGACGGCCCCGCCAGCCATGCCGGGCCGGTCGACCCATGAGGCGATCGGGGCGGGCATCGGCTGGGGCATGCAGGGGGCGGTGGCGCGGCTGGTCGAGGTGGCCCGGGAAACGCTCGGTGCCGACGCGGAGGTGTTTCTCACCGGGGGGTGGATGGCGGCGGTCCGCGAGGCGGTGCCGGGAGCGATTGAAGTTCCCGACCTCGTTCTTACCGGCATTGCGTTGGCTGCCCCGCGGGCCTGCGCCCGCTAGCTGTCCGTGGAAAAAGTCATCCATGACCTTTTTCCACTCGGCCGCCCGGTGGAAAAGCCGAGGTTTTCCACGGTCGACGGGCATCGCATCCAGCGATGCAGCACTTTATTCACAGCCCGCTAGAATCACATCCCATTTTTCGGCACGGGAAAAAGAGGCGGCGGGAGTTCCCGGCGGCCTGCTAGACTACCCATCGCTGTTTCATCCGCTTCTCCCCGGCGATCCCCTGTTGTGACCACCATTCGGAACGTGCCCAAGGCCTCTGCCGACCCCGCTACTGGAACGTCACTCGAGCGGGCGTTGGCCACCGCGCGCGTGGTGGAGGAATCACGCGGCACTGATGTGCGAGTGCTCGATTTAAGGGCTCTCACGCCAGTGTTTGACTACTTCGTGGTGGCCACCGGCACCAGTCGCCGGCAGTTGCATGCCATGGCGGATGAGGTTCAGAAGGTGATGCGGCAGGACTGGCACGACCAGAAGCGCGGCGTGGAGGGCTATGAGGAGGGGCGGTGGATTGTGCTGGACTACGGCGATGTGGTGGTGCAACTGTTTGACGCCGAGTCGCGCGACTACTTCGACCTTGAGCAACTCTGGAGCGAGGCCCGCCGGGTGCCACTTTCTCCTGCGGCAGAGGCGACGCGATGACGGCGTCTGAACAGGGTGCCCCTGAGTGGGGACTGGCCCGGCAGGACGCCTTTCGGAGTGCCCTGCGGCAGATGTTTCATGTGGCCTTGCAGCGCCTTTCCGACACTGGTGTGGTGGCGATCGCCCCGGAGGAGTTGGCTGGCCTGACGGAGCAGGTGCGGGTGACGGCCGACCCGAAGTTTGGCGACTATTCCGGCACCATGGCGATGGCACTGGCCAAGCGGGCCGGACGCAAGCCCCGCGACATGGCTGCCGAGATCATCTCCCGGCTGGATGTCGGCGAACTGTTCGACCCGCCTGGCGAGCCGGTGGGGCCCGGGTTTATCAACCTGCGGGTGTCCGACGCGGCGCTGGCTCGGGGAGTGGAACGGGCCTTCCAGGACGACCGCTTGGGGGTCGTGCCGGTGGCCGAGCCGGCCAGGATCGTCGTCGATTTCAGTTCGCCCAATGTCGCCAAGCCGATGCACGTGGGGCACATCCGCTCCACCGTGATCGGCGACGCGCTGGCCCGGATTCTGGCCTTTCGTGGCCACGAGGTGATCACTGACAACCACCTCGGTGACTGGGGTACTCAGTTTGGGATGATCCTCTGGGGGTGGAAGCACCTCCGCGACGAGCAGGCCTTTGCCACCGACCCCACTGCAGAACTGGGGCGCCTCTACCGACTGGTGAGGAAGCTGGTCGATGCCAAGCTAGAGGAACTCGCGGCCGATCCGGCAGCGGCCGCACTGGTGGCCGAGCATCCCGAGGTGGCCGCTGAAGTTCATGCCGAAACGGTCCGCTTGCACGCCGGCGATGCGGAGAACCGCAGGCTGTGGCAGCAATTCATGCCGGCATGCCGCGGTGAGATCGATCGCATCTACGACCGGTTGCATGTCTCCTTCGATCACACGCTCGGGGAAAGCTTCTATCAGCCCTTTCTGGCCGGCGTGGTGGAGGATCTCCAGGCCCGCGGGCTCGCCCGCGAAAGCCGGGGGGCGATGGGGGTGTTTCTCGACGGCGACGACAAGCCCCCGTTTCTCGTGCGGAAGGCGGACGGCGCGTTTCTCTACGCCACCACCGATCTGGCCACGATCAAGTGGCGGCTCGACCACTGGCAGCCCGATCGCATTCTCTATGTCGTCGATCATCGACAGGGCCAGCATTTCGACCAACTCTTCAAGACAGCCCGCCTGTGGGGGCTGGGCCATGTGGCCCTGGTGCATGTCGCCTTCGGCACCGTGCTCGGCGACGATGGCCGGCCCTTCAAGACCAGGGCCGGTGACACGGTGGGGCTCGAGGCGCTGCTCGACGAGGGAGTTGAGCGGGCAGGCCAACGGGCCCGCGAGATGGCCGCTGGTGAGCCCGCGGCCAGCCCTGACACGATCGCCCTGCAGCACATTGCCGAGACCGTCGGCATCGGGGCTGTCAAATATGCCGACCTCTGCCAGAACCGCACCACCGACTATGTCTTCAGCTTCGACAAGATGCTCCAGCTCACCGGAAACACTGCCGCTTACATGCAATATGCGGTGGCCCGTGTGGAGGGGATCTTTTCCAAGGCCGGCATCGACCGGGAGGCGCTGCGGCGGCAGCCGGTGGAGGTGCGGTTGGACGATCCACGGGAGCGGGCGCTCGGCTTGGAGCTGATGCGGTTCGGCGAGGTGCTTGAGGATGTTGAGGCCGATTACCGCCCCAACGTCCTGACCGGCTGGCTTTACGAACTGGCGGGCCGGTATTCCACGTTCTACGACGCTCTGCCGGTGATCAAAGCCGAGGGTCCGGCGCGGAACAGTCGGCTGGCTCTCTGCGATCTAACCGGTCGCGTGCTCCGCAAGGGGCTCGATCTGCTCGGCATCGGAACGGTCGAAAAAATGTGATTTCCCCGCCGCTTTTTCCGCTGTCGGACGCTGTCGGACGCGGGCGGCAGGTCCGTTCGGCACAGTTCCCCGCGGGGGACTTCGGCGGACGTGGCCAATTCCCTCTTCACACCCGTTGGGTTCAACGATCATGGCGCGGCAACTCGACACCATTCGCAACATCGGCATCGTGGCGCATATCGACGCCGGCAAGACCACGCTCACCGAACGGATGCTGTTTTTTACCAAGACCAGCCATCGCCTCGGCGATGTCGACCGTGGCACAACGATCACCGATTTCGATCCCGAGGAGCAGGAGCGGGGGATCACGATCTACTCGGCGGCGGTGTCGTTCAACTGGCGGGATGTGACGGTGAACCTGATCGACACGCCGGGCCATGTCGATTTCACCGCTGAGGTGGAACGCAGCCTGCGGGTTCTCGACGGAGCTGTCGTCGTTTTTTCCGCACGCGAGGGGGTCGAGGCACAGAGCGAAACGGTCTGGCGTCAGGCCGACAAATATGGCGTTCCCCGCGTGGCCCTGATCAACAAGCTCGACCGCGAGGGGGCTGATTTTGTCGGCACGGTGGAGCAGATCCAGGAGCGCCTCGGGGCGCGGCCGCTGGTGCTGCAGGTGCCGGTGGGGCTGGGGCCGCCGCATGTCAACAATCCGTTTCGCGGGCTGATCGATCTGGTTGAGATGCAGGCCCTCCATTTCCCGCCCAAAGAGGAGGCACTTGCGGGCGGCGCCGCCCTCCAGGCAGTCACCACAGGCCCCATCCCCCCCGACGCCGCCGAGCTGGCGGCCGAGTGGCGCGAGCAGCTCATTTCGACGCTGTTCGACTACTCCGACGAACTGGCGGAGTTGGCACTGGCTGAGGCGTTCATTCCGCCGGCGCTGATGCGCAAGGTGATCCGCGCGGCCACGATCGCCCGGCAGGTGGTGCCTGTGCTCGGCGGTTCGGCACTCGATTGCATCGGCATTCAGCCCGTTCTCGACGCGGTGGCCTGGTATTTGCCGAGCCCCGCCGACGTGCCGCCGGTGCAGGGCCTCGATCCCTCCAAGAAGGTGCCCACGGAGATCATGCGCACGCCCGATCCCAAGGCCCCCTTCTGCGGGCTGGTCTTCAAGATCATCGCGGAGAAGCATGGCGATCTCTATTTTCTGCGGATCTACTCCGGCACGCTCAAAGCCAGCAGCCGGGTGTGGAATCCGTCGCGTCAAAAGAAGGAAAACATCGCCCAACTGTGGCGGGTGCAGGCCGATCGGCGCGAGCAGATTGAGCAGTGCGAAGCGGGCGACATCGTGGGGGTGATTGGCCCCCGGGCCAGTGTCACGGGAGACACGCTCTGCGACTCCGCGGAGCCGATCCTGCTGGAGTCGATTGAGTTTCCCGAGACGGTGATCTCGATGGCGATCGAACCGGAAACGAGTCTGGAACGCCGTAAGCTGGCGGAAACGCTCGAGATGATGAAGCGCCAGGACCCGACGTTTCGTGCCAGCGAGAGCGAGGAAACGGGGCAAACGATCATCTCCGGCATGGGCGAGTTGCACCTGGAGGTGATCCGGCATCGGTTGGAGCGGGATTTCAACCTCCACTGCCGTGTCCACAAGCCACGGGTGAGCTACAAGGAAACCCTCGCCCGTGCGGCGACGGTGCGGGGAGAGGCCAACCGGCAGGTCGCTGGTCAGACCCTTTCCGCCACGGTGACGATCCGCGCCGAGCCGATCGACGACCAGCAGCCTGTGGTGGTGGAGCAGGGGTGGTTTCCCGAGAACGAATCGGTGGCGGCACTGGCCGCCACGATGACACAATCGGTGCGGGAAAGCGCCGAGCGGGGCGGGCTCAAGGGGTGTCCGCTGTGGGCCACGCGCATCGTGGTTTTGGAGAGCCCTCTGCCCGATCCACTCCCCTCCGACGTGGCGATCCGGATCGCCGCAGCCGATGCAATTGAGAATCTGCTGGCTGCGGCGGGGAGCGTGCTTTTGGAACCGGTCATGCGCGTCGAGGTGAGCGTGCCGGAGGATCATCTCGGCGACGTCATCAACGATCTGCAGCAGCGGCGGGCCATCATCACCGGTACCGAAATCCGGGCGGGGGTGACGGTGCTCACGGCCGAGGCCCCGCTGGCGAGCATGTTTGGCTATTCGGCCGCCGTGCGGAGCGTGAGCCAGGGGCGGGCAAGCTTCACGATGGCACCGCTGAAATATGGTCCTGCTCCGGCCGAAACGGCCGAGGCGTATGTTTGAGGCTGCCCCAGACCTTCAGGAACGCGTGCGTGGCAGCGCCCGGGTAGAGCCGGTGGTGATGCCGCCGTCGACCAGGAGCGTCTGGCCGGTGATATAGGCACTGGCATCTGAGGCCAAAAAAACGACCGCGCCATCGAGATCATCGGCCTGCCCCGGGCGGCGCAGGGGGATTCGATCGACGAGGTAGTCGAGCCACTCCTGATCGCGGTAGAGCACGTCGTTCTGGGCCGTCCTAAACCAGCCTGGGGCGAGGCAGTTGACGGTGATGCCGTGGGGGCCGAATTCGTCGGCCAGGCTCATCGTGAGTTGCTTCACTCCTCCCCGGCTGGCGCAGTAGGGAGCCAGCCCCGCATAGCCAAACACGCTGGTGACGCTGCCGATGTTGATGATCCGCCCCCGGCCACCGGAATCGTTGGAAACCATCTGGCGGGCGATCGCCTGCGTCATGAAAAAGGTGCCGCGCAGGTTGGTGTCCAGAACCGTGTTCCAGTCATCCCAGGTGAGGTCGAGGGCGGGCTTGCGGACGTTGCAACCGGCATTGTTGACGAGGATGTCGATCCGGCCGGTGGCTTCGAATGCCGCCGCAGCCGCCGCCTCGATGCTCGACTGGCTGCGGAGGTCGAGGGGCAGGGGGAGGACGCTCCTGCCGAGCGATTCGAGTTCGCTTTTCGGCCCCGCGAGCGATTCAAGTCCCCGGGCAGTGATCACCAGATCTGCCCCGGCCCGGGCCAAGCTGCGGGCCATCTGCAGGCCGAGGCCCCGGCTGGCCCCGGTGACAAGTGCGGTGCGACCGGTCAGATCAAACGGGGAAGCAGGGGGGAGGGAAGGGGGCGTGGGCATGTTCAGGCCGGGGGTTGATGGGTGGGGAGGATCGCGGGGGTCAGCACCACTTTGAGCAGTCCTGGCTCGCGGCGGTGGAGGCGGTCGAACCACTCGGCCCCCTCGGAAAGGGGTGCCACCCGACTGACAAAGCCTGACAGATCGACCAACCCATCCGCCACCAGTTGGATGGCTTCAGGGTAGCATCCCGCCGACGCACACGAACCCTGCAGGCGCAGCTGCCGGGTGACCACCAACTGCAGTGGCAGGTCGATGCTGGGGCTGACATTGCCGACCAGCACGACCGTGCCGCCGCGGGTGGCAGCTTCCAGAGCGGTTCGCACGCCGGGAGTTGAGCCGACCGCCTCGATGACCAGATCCGCGCCGTCGGTATCCGGAGAACTCGCCCCCCACCGCGCTGCCAGCCGGCCAGCCTCTTCGCCGGCGGGTATGGTCTCTGTGGCGCCGAGTGCGGCGGCTTGGGCGAGACGGTCTGCATCGAGATCGATCGCCGCGATCCGCGGCACACCCCGGGCCCGCAGGGCCGCGATCACGGCCAGGCCGATGGTGCCGCAGCCCACCACCACTGCCGACTCGGTCTGTGGCCCGACATTCCCCAGCCGGACTGCCTGCAGGGCGATCGTGAGCGGTTCGAGGAGGGCAGCGGTGACGAAATCGAGCCGGTCGGGCAGGGGATGCAGGGAGCGGCGCGGAACAACCGCATACTCGGCAAAACACCCCTGCCGCCGGTAATCGCCGCAGGAAACGCCGAGCACCTGCCGGTGGGGGCAGAGATTCTCTCTCCCGGCTTGGCAGTGCGCGCAATTGCCGCAAAACAGCGTTGAATCGAGGGCAACTCGGGTGCCAACCGGCAGGTCGGTGACGCCGGCACCAAGCGACTCCACCGTGCCAGACGCCTCATGTCCCATGATCAGGGGTGGGATTCGACGGCCGGTCGCCCCCCGATAACCATGGACGTCGCTGCCGCAGATGCCGCAGGCTGCGATGCGGATCCGTGCCTCCCCCGGGCCGACCAAGGGGAGGTCAACTTCCGCCAGGGCAAGGCTCCCGGCCGCATTCAGCATCAGGGCTTTCATCGTCACGGCAGCCTCTTTTCGATTCAAAAGGGGGGCCGGCCACCTGCTCCGTGGCCGAAGAGCCCCTGTCGGTTCGGTATAGCCAACGTAAAAAACCGTCTGTAAACCGCCAGCGGCAGCTCTTTTTTGCCAAAAGCGACCATTTTCATGGCCGCTGCATAGGAGCATGTTGACACGCTCCTGCCCAGCCCTTAGATTTTTCGCTTCGACCTCGCAGCGACGCCCGCGGCCAGACAGGTCGCCGAAGGCAGTCGCGAAAAAGGCCCTTTTCAGGCTTTTCTTCGTTTCCGCTCGAGGATTCCGCAGGTGCCAATCGCCCGCGGGAGAGCGCTCGCTCTGGTGAACAGTTTTGTGTTTCAGTTTTGCAGTCGGGTTGGACGTAACAATCCTGGAATGAAGTGGAGTCTGTTGTGGCTGGATCAGCGCAGGAAATCATCCGGATCCGTATGGAGGCCTACGATCACACCGTGCTCGATCAGAGTGCTGCTGAGATCGTCGACACCGCCAAGCGGACCAACTCCGAAGTGCACGGCCCGATTCCGCTCCCCACCCGGATTGAGCGATACACAGTTCTTTCCAGCCCTCACATCGACAAAAAGGCCCGTCAGCAGTACGAGATCCGCACTCACAAGCGTGTGATCGATATCGTGCAGGCGACCGCCAAGACGATTGAGGCGTTGAACAAGCTAAGCCTTCCGGCTGGTGTGGATATCAAGATTAAGGCTTCTTCGCGGTAGGGTGCGGGCAGGATTTCGGGTTGGGGTTTATTTGAGCTGGGGATTTTTTACTTTCAGGAGCGCACGATAAGGCATGCTTGGAAGGCGGTGCGGGTAAGGTCCGGATTTGTTTCCGGTTGCTCCCGCTGCCAACTGCTTCGAGCGTGATCGCGGGGTGTCCAGCTGGGCCTGCTGCTTTGTGGCAGCGTGGTTTGGTCGGGTGTCTCGTCGGCGTTGAAAAACAAACATGGCTGCTCAAGAAAATGCGGGTGGTGTTGGTGCTGCGGGGAAGCCGGCCGCACTGCGAAAGGGTCTCCTGGGCCGTAAGGTCGGGATGACGCAGGTGTTTGACGCCAGTGGCACTGCGGTGCCGGTCACTGTCATCGAGGCGGGGCCCTGCAATGTCATGACGCTGCGCTCGGTCGAGCGTGACGGTTATGCTGCCGTACAACTGGGCTTTCTTGACAAGCCCCGGCGTCTCGCCAGCCGCTCTGTTCGCGGCCAGGTTGCCAAGCTCGACAGCAAGCGGAGCAAGCGGCTCTCTGCGGCTGGCGTTGTCCTGCCGGCGAAAGCCGATTGTGAGCCCAAGCGGTTTGTTCGCGAGTTTCGCGGCGTTTCCGAGGGCATCGAGGTTGGTCAGGTGCTCACGGTCGATCTGTTTGAGGGGATCGAGCGGGTTGACGTGACTGGCACGACCAAGGGCCGCGGCACCGCCGGCGTCATGAAGCGTCACGGCTTCAGTGGGCAGCGGGCAACCCATGGTGTGAAGAAAGTCCACCGCCATCAGGGTGGAACGGGCATGAATACCACGCCTGGCCGCGTTTTCAAGGGAAAGCGCATGGCTGGTCGGTTTGGTAGTGAGCGGTCCACCATGCGGAATTTGCGGGTGGTGCGGATCGATCGCGAGCACAACCTGTTGTTGGTTCGTGGTGCCATTCCGGGGCCCAATGGGGCGTATGTGATGGTGCGTCAGACAAATCTGATCAAGAGAGTTGCCGGTCCTGGCGCTGTGGTGCCGGCTAAGAAAAAGGCAGGTGCCAAGTGAATCTTGCCGTTTACAACATGGCAGGGGCCCAGGTTGGGTCCTATGAGATCGATCCCGCCGAGTTGGCTCCCACCGTCAGCAAGCAGTTGCTGCACGATGCCGTGGTGATGTATCAGGCGAATCTTCGTCAGGGTACCCAGCGCACCAAGACCCGGGGTGAGGTGGCTGGCTCGACCAAGAAACTGTATCGCCAGAAGGGCACGGGCAACGCCCGGGCTGGTTCGAGGCGGAGCGGAACGCGGCGTGGCGGCGGTCACATCTTTGCCAAGCGTCCTCGTGATTTCGGCTGGCGGATGCCGAGGAAGGCTCTGCAGACCGCTGCTCGGATGGCCTTGGCTTCCCGATTTGCCGACGATGAAGTCCGCCTGGTCGATTCCTTTTCGCTCGAATCACCGAAGACTTCGACGGTGGCAAAACTGCTGAGCAAGTTGGGGATCGACGAGCACACCGTTCTGGTAACGCCGGAGAAGCATGACGAAAATCTCTGGAAAAGTGCCCGCAATATCGAGGGCGTTGATGTCGCTCCAGTGGGTGACCTGAACGCCTGGTCGATTCTGCGTCCGCGGAAGATCCTGATGACGACTGCCGCCATCGATGCCTTCCGGGCCACGGTTGCAGCCCGCGGGATGCCGACGGGCGGCAAGGGTGGCAAGCGGGTCAAGAGCGAGGCTGATTCTCGCGTTGTTGTGAAGAAAACAACCGCCAAGAAGGCGGCGGTCAAGAAGGCGCGGGCCGCCAAAAGTGTGAAAGGTCAAGGAGAGTAAGTCATGGCCGTACCGATTCCTCCTCCCCCAAGTTTCACAGCCCGGTTGGCGCCACATCAGGTGATTGTGCGCCCGCTGGTGACGGAGAAGGGGATGCACCGCGCTGAGCGGCACAATGCCTACTCCTTCGAAGTCGTCAAGGAGGCCAATAAGGCCGACGTGCGACGGGCTGTAGAAGAAATGTTCAATGTCAAGGTAGAGAAGGTGGCAGTGCAGAATAAGGTTGGCAAGGCTCGGCGTAGCCGGGTTCGCAAGACGAGTGCGAAGGCCTGGAAGAAGGCCGTTGTCACCCTCAAGCCAGACTGCAAAATCAATCTGTTTTAAGGCTCCTCCAGCGTTCGGTCACGGTTTAAAGCCATAGAGAAGTCCCACATTCCAGCCACCGGCTGGTTCCTGCAGGACACAAAGAAACAGCCATGGGAATTCGTACATACAACCCGACCAGTGCCGGCCGCCGCAATGCGAGCGTTTCGGATTTTGCCGAACTCACGCCAGGGGCGGAGGCGCCAAAGCACCTGCGTGTTCGCAAGCACAAGACGGGTGGCCGCAACAATCAGGGCAAGATCACGTCGCGTCATCGCGGCGGCGGTCACATGCAGCATTACCGGCTGATCGATTTCCGTCGCAATAAGGATGGCGTGCCGGGGAAGGTTGACTCGGTTCAATACGATCCCAACCGCACCTGTCGGGTGGCCTTGGTGGTCTATGCCGACGGCGAAAAGCGGTTCATTCTCGCTCCGGAGGGGCTCAAGGTTGGCGGCACGGTTCTCAGCGGAGCCGAGGCGCCTCCCGAGGTGGGGAACTGCCTGCCGATGTCGGCCATCCCGTTGGGGATGCAGGTACACAATATCGAGTTGCAGGCGGGTCGCGGTGGCAGGCTGTGCCGCTCGGCAGGGTCGTCTGCTGTGCTGGTGGCACGTGAGTCGCAGTGGGCCCAGATCACGCTGCCGAGTGGCGAAATTCGCCGCGTGCCAGCCGCCTGCCGGGCCACGATCGGTGCCATCGGCAATTCGGAACATATGAATGTGGTGTTGGGGAAAGCAGGCCGGAATCGCTGGATGGGCATCCGCCCAACGGTTCGCGGAACGGCCATGAATCCCGTTGACCATCCCCACGGTGGTGGTGAGGGTCGCACCAAGGGTGGTCGGCATCCTGTCAGCCCCACTGGCAAGAGTGCCAAGGGTGGCGGAACGAGGAAGCCGCGGAAGCCCTCGGGTACCGCGATCGTGCGGCGGCGGAAGAGTCGGCGCTATGGTCAACTCAAGCTGCGGTAGTCGGCACGCACGTGCGGGACTGCAGCGCAATCGAAATTTTTACGGTTCAGTTTTTGGGAATAGAGGGCTGAGGACACAACCTCACGAGGCATCATGGGACGCAGTGCAAAAAAGGGACCCTACGTCGACCCCCGGTTGTACGGGAAGGTGGAGGCCCAGCTTGCCACAAGCAAGCGGGATCCGATCAAGACGTGGGCCCGGGCCTGCACGATTGTGCCGGAGTTTATCGGACTGACGTTCATGGTTCACAACGGCAAGCAGCATATGAAGGTGTTTGTCACCGAGGACATGGTCGGCCACAAGCTGGGGGAGTTTTCTCCCACCCGGACGTTCCGTGGGCATGGTGGCAAGGTGAAGGAATCGTCGCCCGGTAAGTAGTTCATTTCGAGCGGGATTGGGTTTGGGCTGACGGCATGGCCGTCGGGAAGAACGGTGGCCGCCAACGGCGGTGCAGGAGCGACTGACAATGGCTTACACAGCAACTCACAAGTACGCCAGGATCAGTGCCCGCAAGGTGCGGGCGCTGGCGAATCTGGTGCGCGGAAAGTTTGCCGATGAGGCGCTCGATATCCTTCGGTTTCAACCGCACCGTGGGGCGCGGATGCTGGAGAAGGTGATCAAAAGCGCTCTGGGCAATGCCGAACACAAGCAGGCAACTGACGTGGACGAACTCGTCGTCGTCGACGCGCGGATCGACGAGGGGCCGATGTTCAAGCGGATTCGGCCGCGGGCCCGCGGGATGGCATTTGGGATCAAGCGCCGGATGGCGCATATCAAGGTGGCGCTTGAGGCCATCGCAGTTGAGTCTTGAGCGGGTTGGTGTGGGATTGCGGGTGGTGATCGAATTTCTGTTCGTGGTGGCATAGGTTTTTCCGTCCAGGGTTTGCAGAGGCACTGATCATGGGCCAAAAAGTTAATCCAATCGGCTTTCGCACCGGCGTGACCGAGCCGTGGAAGAGCCGTTGGTACGCCTCGAAGAAGGATTTTCGCGACCTCCTCCTCGAGGATGTTCGCGTGCGGAAATTTATCAAGACGAAGTATCGTGCCGCTGCCATCCCCAAGATTGAGATCGAGCGCACTCGCGATGAGGTGAAGGTGATCCTCCATTCCGCCCGCCCTGGCGTGCTGATTGGCCGGAAGGGGCAGGAAGTCGATCGCCTGCAGGACGAACTTCAGGCGTTGCTCGGCCGCCGGGTGAACCTGAAAGTGGAGGAAGTCTCGAGGCCTGAGATTCAGGCTCAGTTGATCGCGGAGGATATTTCCGATCAGCTGACCAAGCGGGCAGCCTTTCGCCGCACCATGAAGCGGTCCATCGACACAACGATGGATGCCGGTGCCAAAGGCGTGAAAATACAACTCTCTGGCCGACTCGGTGGCGCGGAAATGTCGCGCTGCGAGAAGGGCATTGCTGGCTCAATGCCGCTATCAACGCTGCGAGCCAAGATCGATTACGGGTTCTGCGAGGCTCCCACGGCGCAGGGCAATATCGGAGTTCAGGTGTGGGTCAACCAAGGCATGTACGAGGAGACCGGCGATGGCGCTGATGCCCAAGAGGGTCAAGCACCGAAAAAGCCAAAGAGGTCGTATAAGAGGTGATGCCTCTCGCGGCAACCGCGTCGTCTTCGGTGATTTCGGCCTCCAAGCCGAACAGCCGGGGTGGCTCGCTGCAGCGACGATCGAAGCTGGCCGCGTAGCGGCACAGCAGTACCTCCGAACGGAGGGTAGGCTATTCGTGCGCGTGTTCCCCCATAAATCGATTACTTCCATTCCGCTGGAAACGCGCATGGGAAAGGGCAAGGGCGAGCCTGAATTTTGGGCGGCCGTCATCAAGCCCGGCACTGTGCTCTACGAGATCGGCGGAGTTTCGGAGGACGCAGCTCGGCTGTGCCTCGCACGACTGGCTCACAAGATGCCGGTGCGCGTGAGGTTTGTGAAGCGGCGTCCGATGTAGTTGGCGGTTTTTTCAAAATCAGAAGATACGGCGATTCCAGAGGCCTTCGGTCATGAGCAAAGTAAGAGAAATCCGCGAGATGAGCGACGAGCAGATCAGGCTCGTCTGGAAGGATGCCGCCGAGGCTCTCTTCAAGCTGCGCCTTCAGGCTCAGACGGAGAAACTTGCCGCCCCTTCCGAGGTTCAGAAGACGAGGCGCACCATCGCCCGCTGCCAGACAATCCTGGCTCAGCGCGGCAGCCCGGTTGTGCCCACGCAGAGTGCCGATGGAACCGTTCCGGCGGTTGCCTCTGACGTCGCGCATGACAAGCATGGCAGGAAAAAGAAGCTGTCAGGCCGGGCCAAGGTGCAAGTCCCTGGCAAGGAGGGTGTCGCGCAGCGTAGGCAGTTCAAGAAGCGCACCCAAAGCGGAACATAGCCCCAAAGCCGATCCAACCCCACGGAACCCCATCAGAGACCAGTCATGCCCAAGAGAGTTGAAACAGGAACCGTCACCAGTGCCGCGTCGAGCAAGACGCGCCGGGTGGAGATTCCTCGCGTGGTGCGCCATGAGAAGTACAGCCGGATTCTCCATCGTCGGACGATCTGCCATGTCCACGACGAGGCCGAGGAATCGCAGCCGGGCGATACGGTCGAGATCATTGAGTGTCGTCCCCGCAGTCGTCTGAAGCGGTGGGAGTTGGTGCGGGTGGTTGCCAAGAGCACGGCGGTTGACGTCGCTTCGCTGCGGAGCGGTGCCCGGGCTACGCAATTGCGGGAGACTGCGGCCAAGGCTGAGGCAGCCGATGCCACGGGCAAGGTCGCCGGAACGACGGAAGGGAAGACACGATGATCCAGATGCAGACTCGGTTGGTGGTTGCCGACAACACCGGCGCCAAGGAAGTAATGTGCTTCAAGGTTCTCGGTGGCAGCAAGAAGCGCACCGCGAGCATTGGCGATATCATCATCTGCAGTGTGAAGACTGTGATCGCGGGCAGCGAAGTGAAGAAGAAGGCGGTCGTCAAGGCCGTGATCGTTCGCTGCCGGTATCCCACCCGTCGGGACGATGGCAGCTACGTTCGCTTCGACACGAATGCCTGTGTCATCATCGATAACGACAAAAACCCGAAGGGTACACGCATCTTTGGTGCGGTGGCCCGTGAACTGCGCGACCGCAATTTCATGAAGATTGTCAGCTTGGCGAGCGAGGTGGTCTGATGTTGATTCGTTCCGGGGATCTCGTCGAAGTGAAAACCGGCAATGCGCGGGGCACGCGCGCCAAGGTTCTCTCCGTTGATCCAGGCAAGGGGAAGATCGTTGTCGAGGGCGTGAACCGCGTCTATCGGCACATGAAGCGGAGCCAGAAAAATCCGCAGGGTGGGCGATTGAGCAAAGAAATGCCAATCAACGCCTCCAACGTGCTCGTTGTTTGTGCGGCCTGCAGCAAGGCGACCCGAATCGGGATCCGCTTGGCTGAGAATGGTGGCAAGTCCCGCGTCTGCAAGAAGTGCGGCGGGGAGATGGGCGTGTTGCGGGCAGCGAAGACCGGTAGCTGATCGAGATGGTGCTGGTGGTTCAGAGGCAGTTTTAAGGACTCTTTCGATGGCAAAGATGGCAAAGAAGACCAAGGCAGTAACATCCACTCCGGCCGAACCGGCGGCGCCCGCGGGCACTCCTCGGTTGTTGGATTACTACATCCAGACGGTGCGCCCGGCCCTCGGCAAGGCGCTCAATCGCACGAATCTCCACGCGATCCCGCAGTTGGAAAAGATCGTCGTGAACATGGGTGTGGGTGTGGCTGTCACTGAGAAGAAGTATTTGGAAGAGGCGATTGGCGCACTGACACAGGTGACGGGCCAGAAGCCGATTGCCACGTTGTCAAAGGCTGCCGTTTCGGGGTTCAAGCTCCGTGAAAATCTCCCAATCGGCTGCAAGGTGACGCTCCGCGGGCGGCGGATGTACGAATTTCTCGATCGGCTCGTCTCGCTTGCTCTGCCACGGGTTCGCGATTTCCGTGGTTTGTCGAGCACGGCTTTCGATGGCCACGGCAACTACAGCCTGGGGTTGTCGGAGCAGATGGTTTTCCCCGAAATCAACCCTGATAAATACACTCGTCAGCAGGGCATGAACATCACGTTGGTGACGTCTGCCAAAAACGACGACGAGGCCAGGCAGTTTTTGCGGGCGATGGGCGTGCCGCTCAAAAAAGACAAGGACGAGGATGGTGGCGCTGCTGCCTAGCAACGCCAGAGACAGGAAGATGGCGCCCTGGTGAGGGGCTGGATAACGAAACAATAGCGGGCCTTCCGGGCAGTCACACTTTTTTGGTGGTCAACAGCCGCCGTAACACAAGAACAGGCCACGCAAGGCCTCCGTTGGAACCAACCTTATGGCAAGCAAGTCGAAGATCGCGTCAGCGAAGCGACCTCCGAAGTTCTCCACTCGCAAGGTGCACCGCTGCATGCTGTGTGGTCGGCCCCGGGCGGTCTATCGCAAATTCGGCTTGTGTCGGATCTGCTTCCGCAAGCTGGCCGATCAGGGGAACATTCCTGGCGTTCGCAAGGCGAGTTGGTGAGATCGGCTGGCAATCGCCGGGTGATCGCGGGTAGTGGTAGGATGAAAAAGCGGGATCGAACAAGGCAGATTGATCCCACGCTCAGTTCTTCGGTTCAGTTTGAATAGTGTTTGGTTGTATGCGGTGGCCGGCAGGTCGGTATGCCAGTCGGCGGCCGGCAGGGTGGCAGTGGACACTGATTTTTTATAAGGGCTCTCTCGACATGATGACCGACCCCATCGCCGACATGCTCACCCGTATCCGCAATGCGGTGCGGGTTGAACGCGCCATCGTGGAGGTTCCAAGTTCCAAGGTGAAGCGTGGTGTAGCAGACGTGCTCAAACGGGAAGGTTTCATCTGGGATTGGAAGGAAGTGGAGGCTGAACCTGCGTCCACACTCCAGCTGGAGCTGAAGTATGGTCCCAACGGAGAGCGGCTGATCCGACACATCCGCCGCGTGAGTTCGCCTGGTAAGCGGGTTTACAGTCGGTCGGTGCGGCTGCGTCCTGTGCTCGGTGGTTTGGGGATCTCCATCCTTTCCACCAGCAGTGGAGTTGTCAGCGACCGTGAGGCTCGGACACGCAAGCTGGGCGGAGAGGTGCTCTGCGAGCTCTGGTAGTCGTCGGCTTGGGTTCGTGGATGGCTGGCTCGTTCGGTCCGTCGCGTTGGTTTTAGGGTGCAGGTCAAAGAAAAGGTTTCACAGATATGTCACGGATTGGAAAATCGCCGGTCCAGATACCGAAGGGCGTCAAGGTCGCTGTTAATGGCGCCACGCTT
>CAISJI010000112.1 GCA_903885565.1 uncultured Planctomycetaceae bacterium | reverse complement strand
GCCGCCCGGGAAACTGGGGAGCCACCTCGGCCGCCGAGAGGGAAGCAGGCAGCAGCCAGACCGCCGCCAGCGTGAACAGGCTGCAGATCATGTGCAGCATCGCCATGCGCCGCATCGAAGCCCCCACTTCCCCTGCCCGCAGCAGCGGTCATCACTACGGAAGAATGGCGCCAGAGCCTCGTCTTGGGCTCGGCTGCGCGCAGTCCGCGCCTGCTCGAGGAGGTATCGGCGGTCTGCCGCAGCCCCCGTCACAGGGCCTCTTGTCGGCCGACAAGGAACGCCCGGCTTCGCCCAATCCTCAAAGCCCACAGGTGTCACACGGGGAAGTCTGCGAAAGTCCGGCAGACGGGGGCGAGACAGGGGGCATCGCACACACGCGAGCGCCTCCCTCACACCCGTGTGGCGGCATGTTCTTCGGCGACCAGTTCCAGGTCGGAACTGAGATACTTCACGGTGGCGGAGGGGGCGAGATTGAAATAGACCCGCCCCTGTGTCACCCAGCGGACCGTATCGTAGAGAAACTCTGCAGTGGCAGCCCGGATGTTGGAGACAGCCTCCACCTCCTCCATGCCTCCCCCCTCAATCGCCTCAAAACTGACCTCGATCGCCACCAGCGCCTTGAGCACACCGGTGCGCCGATCGCGGGCGTAGAGGACGTCGTCGTCAAAATGGACGTCCGTCCAGCGGAGGCCCCGAGGCTTACCGGTGCTCCCCGCCTTGTCGATGAATTTCGCCTCCAGCTGTTCCCGCTGGCGGTGAAAATCCCGCTGGGCCCGAGCCAGCTTTTCTGCCTGACGTGCCGCGCGGATCGGCCGGAGGGCCCACTCGGCGGCACAGCCGGCCGCGCACACGGCAATCACGGTGATGATCAGGTTCAAGGCAATCCCCACGGTAGTCCGCTCCTGCAAAGGCTCTCACGACAGGCCCCCGTCGCTCTGGCCGAAGTGTACGACCGCGGGCAGCGACGTCAAAAGTATTTTTGGGAAACGGGGCTGCTTTGGCCCCCACAGTCATTTTCTCTTCGGCCAAACGCCGTAGACTGCCCCCTCAGGCGTCGCTGGCCCACTCTTCATCCCCTCCACACCTCCTCCCCCGCACCACCATGCCATCGCGCTCGTCCCGCCGTCCCCAGGCCTCCGCCCCTCCATCCCCCCGCCAGGCCAAAAAGTCCGCTGCGCACCCGCTGCCAGCCCCGCGCCACCCGCTGGTGGGTGCCCATCAATCGATCGCCGGCGGGCTCTCGAAAGCGGTGGAGCGGGCCCTCGACACCGGCTGCCACTGCCTGCAGATTTTCACCCGCAACATCAATCGCTGGGATGTGTCGCCGCTCGATCCGGTCGAGGTGGAGAAGTTTCGCCACGCGGTGGCGGCTGCCGGGCTGGCGCTCGTGGTGGCCCACGATTCCTATCTCATCAATCCGGCGTCTGCCGACGACACCCTGCGGGAGAAGTCGATTGCCGGCCTCGTCACCGAGCTGGAGCGGGCCGCGGAGTTGGCGATTCCCTGGGTGGTCGCGCACCCTGGGGCCGCAGGGACGCAGCCGCGCGAGGTGGCGGTGGCCCGCGCCGCCGACGGCATCGCCGAGGCGCTGCGCCGCACGCCTGATCTGGGCACCGGGATCCTCATCGAAACCACCGCCGGACAGGGATCCTGCCTTGGGGACACGTTCGCAGAAATCGCCACGCTGTTAGCCCGCATCGACGCCGTCCCCGGTCTCGCTGCCCGCGTGAACGTCTGCCTCGACACCTGCCATGTCTTCGCAGCTGGCTATGCCCTTGAGCCGGCCGCCGAGCTCGACGCCACGCTGCAGAGCTTCGACGACTTGATCGGCCTGCAGAGGTTGGTCGTGATCCATGCCAACGATTCAAAAAAGCCGCGCGGGTCGCGGGTTGACCGGCATGAGGAAATCGGCGTCGGGGAGATTGGGGGCGAGGCCTTCCGCCTGCTGATGAATCATCCGCGATTGGCGGGCATTCCCCTGATTCTGGAAACGCCCAAAGAAGGCGTTGATGGAAAAATCTCTCCCGAGAACGACCGGCGAAATCTGCTCGCTTTGCGCACGCTGGTGGCTGGGCTGGAAGGTGATGAGCCAGAGCCGCGGCGGTGATCTCAGTCCTCGGGTGGAATGGTTCGGCCGTGCGGATCACCTGCGGGCTGCCCCACATCAGCGGCGATCCTTCTGCGGACCTCCGAGCCGAGATGGTGCTCAATCCATTCGGCTGGCGGATGGAGATGGTCGAGCGGTAATTCCGCATGCCGCCCCAGCCAAGCCTCCCAGAGCCGATGCGACCGCACGATCAGCATCGCTTCGGTCTGGCCCAGAGGCAGCAGCCTCCCATCGGCCGCGATCCGGCCGCTGCCCCGTAGCCATAGACACACCAGCCGAGTGAGCACGGTCGTGGCGTCTGCCGCTCTCTCTCCCCCCTCCTCTGCCCGCCACTGCACCGCGAGCCGGTCTTCGCAGGCCACACGCCACGCCAAGCCCGCCGCCGCCCAGGCCCGAGCAAGAATGCCATGGCCGGGGGCCAACAGCACAGCCAAGGCATATTCAATCCCCAGCACAACAGCAATCATGCCAGCGGCGCTGGTGTTGAATTGCCACGCGGCGAGATATCCCACAATTCCTCCCAGCACTCCCAAGGCGATCGCCACGCCCATCACCAGATGCAGCCGATGGACCAGCAGTTCTGCCGCCGCCGCGGGCACCACCAGCATGGCTACCACGAGGATCGCCCCCACCGCCTCAAACCCCGCCACCGTGGCCAGCGCCGTGGCGGCCAACAGGCCCGTGGTCAGCCCCGCGACAGGCAGTCCGGCCGCGGCCGCGGCCGCCGGATCGAAGGCACTGGCGAGCAACTCCTTCCACAACAGCGTCACCCCCCCGAGCAGGCAGAGAAAGACAAGGCCAGCGGTCAGAAATGCCCGGGGCACTTCCACTCCCCCAAGCAGCAGAGTGTCAAACGGCACCAGTTCCAAAATGCCGTAGAGCACGCAGGAGGGATCGAGATCGATCCGGGATGCTGCCAGCGTGATCAGCACCACCCCCAGAGCGAAGAGCGTGGTGAAAACCACGCCGGCTCCGGCATCCTCGCTCATGCCCACCCCCTCGTGCAGCACCTGCGTGAGCCAAACTGTCAGCAGCGCCGCCACGACCGCTCCCACCAGCACCCACAGCCCTCCCGGGCGTCCCCCCAGCAGAACCGCCACCACGATCCCTGGCAGCACCGCATGGCTGATCGCATCCCCCAGCAGGCTCATCCGGCGCACCACCAGCAACGTTCCCACCACCGCACAGCCGGCAGCCACCACCGCCGCTGTGGCGATCGCCCAGAGGTGCATGCCGGCTGAGCCCCCCAGCAGATTCAGGGTGTCCATGGGCCCCCCTCCCCCGTGGCTTTGGCCGGGGCCTGCGTCTGCTCCCGGCCTGCTCCGCTCCACTCCTGCTGCAACTCCCGCTGCTGCCGCCACCGCGCCCACAGACCGCGCTTGGGGGCCAGAAAAAAGGAGGCGGCAAAGATGGCCGCAGCGGCGAGCACCATCACCGGGCCGGTGGCCAGCCGGGGCACCGCGGCGCTGATCGCCACCCCCACCAGCGCCGCCGTCAAGCCAAAGGCTCCAGAGAGCACGAGCATCGTCGCCACCCGATCGGTCCACTGGCGGGCGGCCGACGGGGGGATCACCAGGAGCGCCGTCACAAGCACCGCCCCGGCCGCCGGCAGTCCCACAACCACCATGACAGCCAACAGTGCCACCAGGGCCGTGTCGATCGCGAAGACCGGCCAACCGCTCGCCGCGGCAAAGGGGGCGTCGAAGGCAACCAACACCACCTCCTTCAATCCCACCCAGACAAGCGTTACCGCCGCCACTGAGAGGCAGCCCAGCAGCATGGCATCCGCCGCAGTGAGTGCCGCAGTCTGGCCCAGGAGAAACTGCTCCAGGCCGGCGCTGCCGGGAATGCCCCGGGCGGTCATCCCGGAGAGGAGCGTGATCCCCAGCCCAAACGACACTCCCAACACGATCGCGGTGGCGGCATCCTCGCGGGTGCGGGTAAAGCGGCGCAGCATGACCAACACCACCAGCGATCCAATCGCTGTCAGCAGGCCGCCGGCCAGCAGCACCGGCAACTCTCTCCGGCCGGTGGCCGCCAGCGCCAGTGCCACTCCCACCAGCGTGGCGTGGGAAGCCGCGTCGGCAGCGAGGCTGCGGCGGCGGAGCACCCCCAGGCAGCCCACCACCCCCGCTGCACATCCGACCGCTGCCATGCCGCCGGCCACCACCAGTGTGTTGTAGGGGAGCGGGAAGTGTCCGGTCACGGTGTGCGTTCCCTGCGGGCGACGGCCCGACCCAGCTCGTCGAGCACATCGAGCGGGCCAGCGTAGGTGCGCTGGAGATTCTCCGGGGTGAGCACCTCGGCGGCCGGGCCGGTGGCGATCAGCCGCATGTCGACCAGCGCCACCCGATCAAACCACTCAGAGGCACTCCGCAGATCGTGGTGCACAACCACGATCAGTTTGCCGGCGGCGCGGAGGGCGGAAAGCACGGCGAAAATCTGCTCTTGGGAGCGGGCATCGACGCCGGCCATCGGCTCATCGAGAAAGTAGAGATCGGCCTGCTGCGCGAGTGCGCGGGCGAGAAACACCCGCTGCTGCTGGCCCCCCGAGAGCCGACCGATCTGGCGGTTTGCGACGTCGGCCAAGCCCACACGCAGCAGGCAGTCGCGTGCCAGTTCACGCTCGCGAGGCCCCGGCCGACGAAACCATCCGAGCCGGGCGTAGGTGCCCATCAGCACCACATCAAACACACTCACAGGAAAATCCCAATCGACCGTTTCCCGCTGGGGAACATAGCCCACCCGCGTGCGCACTGCGCCGAGCGGCTGGCCGAAAAACTGCACGCTCCCTCCGGCCAGCGGCACCAGTCCCAGCGCCGCTTTCAGCAGCGTGCTCTTGCCAGCACCATTGGGACCGATGATCCCAAACAGCCCGGGGCCATCGACTGTCAGATCGATATTCCAAAGCACCGGCCGCCTGCCGTAGGCCACCGTCACATCGTGGAATTCGAGGCAGTGAGGGCTCGAATCGGGCTGTGGACGGCTCATGGCTGCGGCGATCCTGTGGCCGGCGGATCGCCCCCTCCCAGCCCCGCGACTATCGTTGCCATGTTGCTCCGCAGCGCCTCCTCCAGCGTCTGTGCGCCACTTCCCGGCCCGCCGAGGGAATCGGAGTAGAGTCTGCCCCCGAGTGCCACCGCGTGCCCCCGTGCCGCTGCCCCTTCCCGCAGTGCTGCCACATTGCGATCGGAAACGCTCGTCTCCACAAACCCCGCCGGAATGCGGCGCTCGACCACCAGATCGACCAGCCGATTGATGTCGTTGAGGCCAGCCTCGCTCTCGGTGCTGGTGCCCTGCACGCCCACGACCTCCACGCCGTAGGCGCGGCCGAAATAGCGGAACGCATCGTGGGCCGTCACCAGCACCCGGCGCTCCTGCGGCACCGCCTCCAGCTGCGTGGTGAGTTCACCATGGAGGGCCTGCAGGCGGGCGGCATATTCCCCGGCCCGGCGCCGGTAGTCGGGGGCATGCACTGGATCGAGGCCTGCCAACTTCTCCGCCAGCACAGCCGGACACCCCGCCCAGAGTGAGGCGTCGAACCAGACGTGCGGATCGTAGAGCCCGGGAGCCAGCTCCAGGAGCTTGTCCTGCGGCAGGGCATCGGCCACCGCCACCACTGGCAACCGCCGTCCGAGCCGGCCGAGCAGTTCGGAAAGCTTGCCCTCCAGATGGAGCCCCGAAGCGACCACCAGCTGGGCACGCGCGAGGCGATCGGCATCGCGGGGCGTGGCCTTGTAGCTGTGGGGATCGACGCCCGGCCCCATCAGGCAATCGAGCGCGACCAGATCGCCTGCCACCTGCCGCACCAGATCGGCCACCACAGTGGTCGTGGCCAGCACCCGCAGCGGCGTGGCCGACTGTGCCGGAGGGGCCGCGGCGACGTCAGCGGCCCACAACGCTCCCCACAGGGCGCAGCCGATCCAACCAGCCAGCCAGCCCGCACGCGCCGGGGAACGGCGGGGATTCCAACGGTGCATCGCTCACCTCCCCCGCCAGACGGCGGGCCGACGGGATATTTTTGATGAGTCAAAAAACATTTTTTGATGCCTCAAAAACTCCAGCATACGCCCCCGTGTGGTCGCTCGACAAGCGGGGTTTCGCCACCAGCCGGCCAGAACGCTGCCGCCGCGAAAAAAAATGGCGGGCTTGCCACACCAGCACGTTGACCAAATTGCGGCCGGCTCCTATCGTCAGGGAAAGCGCAGCCTCTGCGGAGTTCAGCGATGGAATCGGCCTATTTCAAGCGTTTCCGCATGGAGTTCGATCTGACCCGGGTCAGACTCGGCCCCGATCTCCCTGTGGGCTTCCGGATGGTGCGGTGGAATGCGGCGTTGATCGACGCCCACGCCCGCACCAAATACGCCTGTTTCCGTGACGAAATCGACGCAGTCGTCTTTCCCTGCTTGGGTGATCTGGAGGGCTGCCGGCGCCTGATGCGGGAGATTTCCAACAAGGCAGGTTTTTCTCCCTGCGCCACGTGGCTGGTGGCCCGGGGAGGCACGCCGGCTGATCCCCATCAGCTTGGCACTCCCCACCCCGGGCGCGAATCGCAGCCGTCCAGCAGAGGTGTGCTGGAACAGGCTTCAAGCAGATGCGTGCTGGAACAACCGTCCAGCAGAGGCGTGCTGGAACAGGCTTCAAGCAGATGCGTGCTTGAATGGTGTGGCACCATCCAAGGCGTGGTCGATGCCGAAGGGAATGGTTCGATCCAGAATGTCGGCGTGGTACCGAGCCTGCGGGGGCTGGGGTTGGGCAGCTGCCTGATCGAGCAGGCGCTGGCTGGCTTCCAGAGGCTCGGCCTGCGCCGGGCATTCCTGGAGGTCACGGCCGACAATAAGCCGGCCGTACGGCTCTACCACAGGCTCGGCTTCCGCACGGTACGAACCATCTACAAGACGGTCGATTCCCCGGGGCGGGCGGCGGATCAGGTTGGCCACCGCAGCGAACCGGCGCTGCTGTAGCAGGTGATGCCCGCCAACTTTAGAAAACGCCGGCCAGACCCGCGCCAGTGTCGTTTTCACGCGTCGGAAAAGCGGGCTGGGTTGTTCAGTGCCTGCGCCACCGCGGGGTGGCGGGCTCCCTTTTTTTCCCAGACCAGTGAGGAATCGGTATCTCGGCGGCGGAATTGGCCGCCGCTGGATTTTGGGGAGTTTGCTGCCATACTGACGACGGTTCCGTGGGGCAGAGCATCCAGCGGCGGCAGCCTGTGAAGCAGACCATTTTTTCGACGACTCTCAACAACGGCATCGTGCTGCTCGGCGAGGAACTTCCGGGCTTGGAATCGGTGGCGATCGCCTTCCACACTCCCGCCGGCGCCGTGCATGACGGCCCGGGCCGCTGCGGCTTAGCCACCCTCTCGGGCGAGATGATGCTGCGCGGGGCGGGCGACCGCAGCAGCCGGCAGATCGTTGATTCTCTCGAGGGAGCCGGGGTGCAATGGGCACAATCGGTCTCCATGAGCCATGCCAGTTTTGCCGGGGCGATGGTGGCCAGGCAGTTGCCGATCGCGCTGCCGATTTATGCCGATATCCTGCGGCGGCCACTCCTCCCCGACGACCAATGGGAACCGGCCCGACAGATGGTGCTGCAAAATCTCGCCGGCACCGAGGACGACCCTGCGCACCGGGCGATGTCGGCCCTGCGCCAGTTGCACTATCCCTCCCCCTGGGGCATGCCATCTGAGGGCATCACCGCGGAGGTGGAGGGTATCGGTCTGGAGGATGTGCGGGCTTTCGTGTCGGCCAATGTGCGTCCGCGGGGCACCATCATCGCCATTGCCGGCCGGATCCACTGGGATGCCTTCGTGCAGAGCATGGAGCACTTGTTTGGCGATTGGAACGCCGGCGCCACCCAGCCGGTGGTGACGGGCCAGCGGGGCCCGCACGTGCGTCACGTCCAACACGATTCCCAGCAGACGCACATCGCGCTGGCCTGGCCGGCCCCCCCCTACCGCAGCGACGAATCCTACGAGGCTACGGCAGCCTTGGCGGTCCTCGGCGGTGGCTCCAGTTCCCGGCTCTTCTCCGAAGTGCGCGAGCGGCGTGGGCTGTGTTACAGCGTGTCGGCCGGCTACCACACGCTGCGCGACTGCGCCGCGGCTGTCTGCTACTCCGGCACGAGCGCCGCGCGGGCCCAGGAAACGCTCGATGTCATGCTGACAGAAATTCGCCGGCTCCCGGGGACGCTGGAACAGGCCGAACTCGATCGCGTGAAGGCCCGGGCAAAAAGTGCGCTCGTGATGCAGCAGGAATCGAGTGCGGCGCGGGCCGGCGGCATCGCGAGGCAGTGGTATCACCTCGGAAAGGTGCGTTCCTTGGCGGAAGAATTGGCCCGCTACGACCGGCTGAGCGTGGCCTCGATTGAGGCCTGGCTGGCGAACCATCCGCCCCAAGAACTCTCCGTTGTCTCGCTCGGCCGAGAGCCGCTGGAGGTGCCGCATGAAATTTCTGCGTGAACGCCTCGACAACGGCTTGGAGGTGATTGCCGAGATCACCGACGGAGCCCTGTCGACCAGCATCGGATTCTTTGTGAAGGCCGGGGCGCGAGACGAAACCGACAGTCTGTGGGGGGCGAGCCATTTCCTGGAACATATGGTGTTCAAGGGAACCGCCGATATCTCCGCCGACGAGATCAACCGGCGGTTCGACTGGATGGGGGCCAGCGCCAATGCCTTCACCAGCGAGGAGGACACCGTCTACCACGCCGCCGTTCTGCCGGAACAGCAACTTGAGGCCACGGCGTTGTTGGCGCGCATGATGCGGCCCGCCCTGCGGGAAAGCGATTTCGCCACGGAAAAGCTGGTCATCCTGGAAGAGATCCGGATGTACGATGACCAGCCCCCCTTCGGGGCCGACGATCGCTGTCGCGCCTCCTTCTTCGGCCGTCACCCACTGGCGCGGAGCGTGCTGGGCACGGTGGAATCGATCGAGGCCCTCACGGCCGACGCGATGCGCGACTACCACCGCCAGCGCTACGCTCCGGGAAACATCGTGCTGGCCGCCACCGGGGCGGTCGATTTCGCAGCTCTGGTGGATTCTGCCCGCACGTGGTGCGGTGCCTGGGAACCGCAGGCCACCCAGCCCCGCCAGACGATGCCCGTCGCGTGGGCCCCGCGCGCCGACTCGACCCTTGAGCACATCACGCGTGCTTCCGCCACGCTTGAGTATGCGGTGCGGATGACGGCCGGACCGGCTGGCCACGACGAAGACCGCTTTGCTGCCAAACTGCTGGCCGCCGTGCTGGGGGACGACTCTGGCAGTCGCCTCTACTGGGCGCTGGTCGATTCCGGAGAGGCGGAGCAGGCCTCCTGCCACCACCACGATTACCTCGATGCCGGGATGTTCGCCACCCAACTTTCCTGCGATGCCGGAGATGTGGTGGAACTGCTCGAACGCATCGAGGAGGTCTACCGCCAGGCCACGGCGGAGGGTATCAGCCCGGCCGAACTGGAGCAGGCCCGCAACAAACTGGCCGGAAGGGTGGTGCTGGTGGGGGAGCGTCCCCGGCACAGGCTCTTCAGCGTGGGCCTGGAATGGGCCCGGGCCGGCACCTACCGCTCGGTGGCAGAAGACCTCCAGATCGTGGAAAATCTCGGTATGGATGATGTTCGCAGGGTGCTCGACTGCTGGCCGCTGCACGGATCGGGTTCCACCGTGCTGGCTGGGCCCTATCCCGCCGAGGCTTCTCCGGAATCGCTCGACGAGTCACAATAGACCGACCCACGGCTCCCCCGGCCGCGTACCACGCAGGTCGGGCGATCACTGTTTCATTTCATCCTCTCCATCAGTCCCCCAGCCCCCCAGATTCAAGTAGATCCAGGATGTCCATGATGCCACTGTTTGCCAACCGCTTTCTGGTCGCGCTGCCCCCCATCTGGCTGTTCAGCACCGGCGCCCTCATCTCGGTGCTCATCATTCTGTTGGCCTGGCTTGTGCTTCGCCTTGTGCAGCCCCGTCTGGCCGCCGAGGCCCGCTCCAGCCTCAGCGACGGATTCGCCGGCCCCTTGGCCTGGTTGCTTCTGGTGCTGTCGGGGCTCTCACTGGCGATGACTCCCTTCATACCGCTCACCCCAATCACCCGCTCGTTGACCCGGCTGACCGCCGCCGGCGATTTCTCCAAGACTGTTTCCGTCGCGCCGCAGGCCACCTCTCAGGAAATCATGCTCGACCTGCGTCCGCAGGAGATGGAATCGCTGGAGCTCTCCAGCACCGCCCCGCTGCTGGTGCGCACGCAGCAGCCGATCGAGGGCTTCGCGCTTGCCAAGGCTCCCGACGTGGAGCTGACCGGCAAGGAACCCTGGAAATGGAAAAAGTCGGAGGGCGGAACCACTCCGTTCCTCGGGCAGCAGCCGAAATTGGAGGCCTCCAACTCCGGCTCCACCCCGGTCGAACTCACCGTGCGGGCCCGGATGGTGCCGGAGTTTCCCCAAACCGGCATTCTTCCCTGGACGGTGATCACGCTGCTTTCGATCGCCGGTGCCTACACCCTCTTCCGGCTGATACCCCGCCGGGTGGCTGCGGTGGCCAGTGCCACCACGAAGGAAGCGATTGGCCAGCCGATCTTTGCCGTCGCTTTGATTCTGGGCACGGTGCTGCTGATCGCCTTCATCGTCATCCCCTACAACACGTTCGGCGAAGACGTGAAAATGCTCAAGGACAGCAGCCTGACGCTCATCAAGGTGCTCTCGCTGCTGGTGGTGATCTGGACGGCCAGCGTATCGATGGCCGACGAGATCGAGGGCCGCACCGCCCTCACGGTGCTCTCCAAGCCCCTGCGTCGCTGGCAGTTTGTGATGGGCAAGTTTGCCGGTCTGGTGCTGGTCGCCCTGCTGGTGTTCCTCATCCTCGGCGCCGTCTTGATGGCCACCACGAGCATCAAGGTGCTCTATGACGCCCGCGAATCGTCCAAGGTCGTTCCCCTGTGGCGCGACTGTGCCGACGAGATGATCACGGTCGTGCCCGGCCTGGCGCTCTCGCTCTTGGAAACGATCCTGCTGGCTTCGGTGAGCTTGGCGGTTTCCACCCGGCTGGGAATGGTGCCCAACCTAATCATCCTCTTTACGATCTACGCTCTGGGCCACCTCGTGCCGCTCATTGTGCAGTCGAGCGTGGGGAAATTTGCCATCGTGCGCTTTGTGGGGCAACTCTTCGCGACGGTGCTACCGGTGCTGGAACACTTCACGATCGACGCTGCTGTGGTGGGAGGTGTGCCGGTGCCGTGGAGCTACCTCGGCTGGGCAGCGATCTATGCCGGGCTCTACTCGACAATCGCGCTCCTGGTGGCACTGGTGCTCTTCCAGGACAGGGATCTGGCCTGAGGCACAATCGGCGGATTGAAGCGTCGGCTGGCTTGAGCATCGGCTGCGGGACGGCACTGGTTTCGTCACTTGGCCGCAGCCGCTCGGTGCTCGTCGAGCGTTCGCCGATCCCTCCGCCTTCATCGCGTGGTGGAGTATGTCTCGCTGAGGCTCTCAGCCCGTTTTGCGGCGGGGTAGGGTTGGGTAGTGGCGTTGTGGGAGGGCCACGGTGGGGGCTCCTGCAGGGGCTGCAAAGCGTGCCATCACAAGGCTGTCGATCACCTGATTGGCTACCTCGAGCGCGGCGGCCCCGGCCGCCGCCGACACCCGCGGAGAGCGCTTGTCGCGAATGGCGGCGAGGAAGTCTTCGTGCTCGCAGGCGATCGCGTTGCGATCGGGTGCTGTCAGCAACTCCCGCGGCAGCACCCGCTCGAAGAACTTCTCCTTCAACTCGTTAACATCTGCCGGTGGCACGGCCGTTGCGACAAACTGCCCACTGCGGACCGCCGCTGATGGACCCACGATCTCGACCGTTTTGGCGGTGAAATCGACCTCCACCGTTCCCGCTGTCGACCACATCGAAATGCTCCGCTTGGCCACCGGATGGATCCGCGAGGCGGAGAGATCGGCCACGAGCCCAGAGGAAAACGTCAATCGCGCACGCACGGCATCCTCGTGGCCACCCGTGGCGACCACTCCCGCCGCCTCGACGTGCTCCAACCGGCCCGGCTCCAGCGAGAGCACCAGATCGATGTCATGGATCATCAGATCGTGAACAACGCCCACATCCAACGAGCGGAATGTGAATGGGGCCAGCCGCGACGCCTCCAGATAATTGATCCGCCCGGCGCGCTCCACTGCCAGTTCCCAGGCCGGATTGAACCGTTCCACGTGACCCACGGCGACGGTCCGCCCCTGCCGGCGGGCGCTGGTGACGATGTTCCGGGCATCTTCCACGGTCGCTGCCAACGGTTTTTCAATGAGCAAATCGATTCCTGCCTCCAGCAGAGGGAGGGCCACCGCAGCATGGAGTCCGGTAGGGGCAGCGATCACGGCGGCAGAGACAACACCGATGAGCTCGGCTGGTTCCGAGAGCGCAAGGCAGCCATGGGCCGCCGCAACCCGATCTCGGGAAGCTGGAAAAGGATCAACAACCGCCACCAGCTCCACATCTTGCCGCTGGGCCAGCAAGCGGGCATGAATTGTGCCCAGATGACCGCATCCCACCACCGCTATTCTGCTCCGCGTCATGCCGCTCTCCGTCGTTCGCGGGCGCGTCCGTGCCGCCCTTCATACTGGTGCGTCAAAAACTCTATGAGTTGTTCCACGGCCGCGTTCATCATTCCCTGCGACTGCAGAATGTCACGCGCTGGCCCCAGCCCCACTTTGGCTCTGTAGAGCAGGCGATGGGTTTCGGCGATGGCCTCAATCGACTGGGCATCAAATCCCCCCCGCTTCAGCGCCACCACATTGATGCAGCGGGGCCGGGCCGGAGCCCCCTCGCAGAGCATGTAGGGGGGCACGTCCTGCAGCACGCGGGACAAGCCTGCCACGAACGACCAGCCGCCGATCGTTGTCCAATGATGCACCGCGACACCACCGGAGAGGGATGCGTGCGAATGCACCCGCACATGCCCCCCAAGCAGCGTGCCGTTGGCGATGATCACCCGGTCGCCCAAGCGGCAATCATGCGCCACATGGCAGCAGGCCATGAGGAAGTTGCCGTTGCCGACGCTTGTTTCGCCATCTTCTTTTTCGCTGGCGCGATTGATCGTCACCCCTTCGCGGATGATGTTGTCGTCGCCGATCACCACGCGGGTGTCGCTGCCGCGATAGCTCACATCCTGCGGATCGCCGCCGATGACCGCGTTGGGGAAAATGCGGTTGCGCTCGCCGATCTGCACCCGGCCCATGAGGGTGACGCTGTTCTCCAGCACCGTTCCCCGGCCGATCACCGAGCCGGCAGACACGAAGCAGTGGTGGCCAATCCGCACATCTTCGGCGATCTCGGCACCCGGCTCGACGAACGCCGTCGGCGCAATTCTCGGCGCTGATCCCGCCAAGGGGATACACCGCGTTTCGAGGTCGTCGCTTTCAGCTGCCATATCGGCTGGCTCCATCTCGTCGCGGCTCCGTCAGACAGGCAAGGCCACCCGCTGTGTGGCGGCCTGTTCCAGCATCCTGGCCACCAGCTCGGCGTTGAGCCGATGGCCGCTGCGGCACGCGCGCACGGAGGCCTGCAGGGGACGTCCGGCCAGCGCCAGATCTCCCACCACATCGAGCATCTTGTGTCGGACGCACTCATCCGCCCACCGCAGCGGATTGTTGAGGGGTCCGTGGGGCCCAAACACGATCAGGTCTTGTTCGGTCACCGTGAGCCCCAGCCCAGCGGCCTTGAGGCTCGCCGCATCGGCGGCGGAAATAAACGTGCGGGCACCGGCCAGTTCCCGGCGAAAATTCTGCGGGGTGACATCGATATCCAAATGCTGCCGTCCGATCGCCCCAGGACCGTAGTCGAGCTGGTAATCGATCGACAGCCCGGGAAACCGGGGAGGACCGGCCTCGATCCAGCAGGTGTCGTCTCCGACTCGAATGGTTTTCTCGATCACGAGCGGAGCTTGTGGCAGGTCCAGGTCGACGAGCCCTGCGGCATCGATCGCCTCCACAAACGCCTGTGCCGAACCATCCATTCCCGGCAGCTCCTCACTCGACACCACCACCCGACAGCAGTCGACACCGAGGCCAGCCAGGGCGCTGAGCACGTGCTCCACCATCTGCACAGTCAGACCCCCGGCCGAAAGATTCGTTCGATTGATGGCATCGGCATGGAAATCCATCCCGACCGGAATCACCATCGGCGGGTCGATATCCCCCCGCACGAACACCACCCCGGCATCCGCAGGCGCCGGGTGGAGGACCACCCGGTTCTCATGGCCACTCCAGTAACCCCGACCAGAGACAGCAGCGGGGCGCTGGAGGGTCCGCTGCATCCGTGGTCTGAGGGATTCGTGCATCACAACAACGGCATTCCATTGAGGGGATCTGGGAGCGAATCAGGGGCAGACAGGTTGCGGATCGAGGGGCGCAGGCTGGATGCGATTGCCCGTCGACCGCGGAAACCCCAACCGGCCCCTCGGCAGGCGGAGTTTCCAGCGGTCGACCGAGTGGAGTCTCGGCCTGAGAGGGTCAGGGAGACGTTTCCGCGGACAGTTAGCGGGTGCGAGGCTGGGCAGCAGGCGTTCCGGCGGCCACTGGAGAGGCATTGAGCATCTTCAGCACATCACCAGTGATGTCGATACCGGGCTCGAGGTAAACAATCGGCTTGGTGATGCCACGGAGGATCTGGTTGCGATCACTGCCGTCGATCGGGTCGCCATCGACGCGGTGCACGATGGCGATGCCGTGCTGCCGGGCAAAAGCCTCCACGGCTTTCTCGACCTCTGTGTAGACCTGCAGATAGACCTTGGCCTCGCGATCCATGAAGTCTTTCTTCTGGAGCTGGGCGGTGACATTGAAATCCCCCTGTGCCTTGGCGATCTCTGCTTCGAGCTTCTTGTAATCGGGCGTGCCGACGCCATAGCTCTTGATCTGCTCCATCATCCCAGTGATCCGGTCGCGCTCGGTCTTGAGCGTATTTTCCGCCGCCATGACCTCATCCTTCATCTTGTCCATCGCCACCTTGAAGCGGTTGTGGTTTTTAAAGATGTAGCCCACATCGACGACCGCCACATGGGACGGTGGCGCCGAGGATGCGGCCTGGGTTGCTGCCGGAGCCTGCTGCGGCACCTGGGCCTGAGCCCCAATGGCACCAAAGGCCACGAGAGCCACGCTGAGAATTCCTGCCATTTGCCACTTCACGGATAGCACTCCTTGCTGCTGGATTGTGGGACGACCAACCGAATGTGCGAGCGACTGGTGCCACGGACTGGTTCGGGCGCGACCATGGCGGGAAGACGCATGGGGCGGGATCATGCCAAGGCCGCAGCGCCGGCTCAAGGGCAAAATTGCCGCTGCAAACGTCCCCGCAGGCCAAATCAGGCTGGTTGCGGCCGCCGCATGGCCACCGGGTGTTCCCCCACTTCGCTATCTCACCAAGCGTTCACCGGCCAGCTGTCTGTCTGTGGAAAAAGCCATCCATGGCCCTCTGGAAGGAAGACAGCCCGCTTTACTTCGGCGGATCGAGTGTTACCTGCAGGGTTACCTCAGCCCCGCTGCGCTGCACCACCACCGGCACCGTATCCCCTCCCTTGTGCTTCCGCAGGGCACTGTCAAAATCCTCCAGGCCGGTGACGGCGCTTTCGCCCAGCCGCACGATCAAGTCGCCGGCCTGAAGCCCACCTCGCGACGATGGCGAATCCTTGGTGACGCCGCTGATGGCATAGCCCTTTCCGGGATTGGCGAAGTCGGGAATGCTGCCGAAATAGGGCCGATCTCCCCCGCCCCGGGCAAACATCTTGGAGGCCACCTCAATGTATTCGGGGCGCTTGGGGCTCGTGGCGCATTCCCGCACCACCCCTGCCACCAGATTCGCCAGCCGCACCATGCCGTCGTAGTTGATTTTGTCGGCGGTGTCGGTCGGTCGGTGGTAGTCGGCATGCGACCCGGTGAAGATATGCAGCACCGGAATCTTCTTGGCGTAAAAACTGGCATGATCGCTCGGCCCGAAGCCCCCGGGCTCCTTGGCCACGGTAAACCCCGCGGCGGCGGTCAGCCGATCGATCAGCTCCTCCAACCCCGTGCCGGTGCCGGTGCCGTGCACGACGAGCTTGCCGCCGTCGAGCCGACCGACCATGTCGAGGTTCACCATCACGACCGTGTCGGACAACGGCAGCACCGGATTGGCAGTGTAGTGCGCACTGCCGAGAAGCCCCCGCTCCTCGCCGGAAAAGGCCACAAACAGCACACCCCGCGGCAGAGCGCCCCCTGATTGAAGAATTTTGGCCACTTCCACCAACAGCGCTGTGCCGCTGGCGTTGTCGTCGGCCCCGTGATGCACCGTCGTGTCACCAGGCGCAGCAGAACTGCTCCCACCATAGCCGAGGTGATCGTAGTGGGCCCCCAGCACGACCGTTTCGGCCGCACTGATGGCCGGAGCGTCGGCTTCCGCTGGCCGGCCTGTGCCGGGCAAAAAGCCGAGCACATTGCGGGCCTGCGCCTCGGTGCGCTCGATCGTGGTCCGGCCACGGATCCGCCAGCCGGCCAGCGTCGTGCTCTGGGGCACAAACTGCTCGTCGATCGACTTCTCCAGCGCCGGCAGGGATCTCCCCACACTCTCCGTCACGATCTCGTCGATAACCTGCCGCCGCACCTGCAGGATCGGCAGGGCGCGTTTCTCCGAACCATCCCCGGCCCGGTCGAATTTCATCAAGGCGTCGCTGGTGTCGGAGGCATCGTTGCACAACACCACTCCGCCCACCTCATGCTCGGAGGCGTTGGCAACCTTTCTGGCCAGCGCCGCATACTGCGAGGCCTGATTGCCATCGAACACGCTGTGTGGGTTGTCCTTCTGCGGTTCCTGCCGCAGCACGATCACGGCGGCCCCCTTGGCCGCCAAGCCTGCATAGTCGTCGTAGTGTTCCTTGGGAGCGGTGATCCCGTAGCCGGCGAAGACCAGCGGCATGTCAAACGGCCCCGATCCACCTGCCGCCAGGGGCGTAAAATCGACGCCGAGCCCCAGCGGGCGCACGCTCGGTGTGCCGTCGGCAGAAGGGGGCCCGACAATCTCGGCGGTGTTGCCCGCGGCGGGCCCCAGCTTCGCCTCCAGCGTCATGGCAAAGGGCTGCACTGCCAGGCCCGAGGCGGGGGGCGGCAACAGGCCGATGGCAGCGAACTGCTCCGCCACCCAGTCGGCCGCTTGGTCGATACCAGCCGTGCCCGGCCCGCGGCCGTCGCGCTGCGGCGCCGCCAGCCACTCCACTGCCGCCTTGAGCCGCTCCCGTACCGCCGGGTCGACAGGAGGCAGGGACTCCGCAATGAGCAGCGGCTCCGCAGGAGGAGCCAGGGGCTCTTCGGCCAGCCCAAGCACTCCCCACCACACTCCAATCAACAGCACCCCGACACGCGCCGTTGCGTCGGCGGCCCGGCCCCAGGCTGACACCATTTCCATTCCCTGCTCTCCAGCGGAGTCGATCGACAGCGGCTCATGACGGTCCGGCCCCATCGGCCCCACCGTTTTCCTATTGTAGACCGCAGACGGCTTCCCGCTGAGCGCTGGGTGTGCCAGAATTTGCGTTAGCCGTTGTGTCGCGGGCAGTCGCTTGGCTGCCATCCGGAGAACAGTGAACGTGTCGTTGCTCTACGTCATCCAAGGCCGTAATCGCGGCACCCGCTACGATCTGACAGCGCACGCGGGGGCGGTGAGCATTGGCCGTGAAGCGGGCAACACGGTCCAGCTCGACGACAACGAGGTTTCCAGGCGCCATGCCGAGATCCGTCGCGTCGGCGAGTCGTTCACGGTGGCTGATCTCAAGAGCTCCAACGGCACGTTCGTCAACAACCGCCGGATCGAGCGAGCGGATCTCCGCAGCGGTGATCAGATCCTTGTCGGCCGCAGCGTGCTCGCCTTCGCCCGTGAACCGGCCGATCTGCCGGTGTCGACCGATGTCGATATTGTCGCCTCCGCCCCCCGGGACGATGGCTCACGGATCGTGCGTACCATGCGCGATGAGGCACTGTTTGGTCTCATGGGCCAGACGGTGCCCGAAGACACAGACAACCGCTGGCTGGCCCGGGCCCGCAGCAATCTGCAGGTGATGTATCGCACCGCCCTGGCGGTCAGCCACACACTCGACATCGACGAACTGCTCAACCGTATCCTGCAGCTGGTATTTGAATGGGTCGAAGCGGATCGCGGCTGCATCATGCTCTTCGATCCCGAGACCCGCACGCTCCATTCAAAGGCCCGCCGCGACCGCAACGCCGGGGCCACCACGGCGATGGCCATCAGTCGCACGATCCTCGACTACGTGCTGGAACGTGGGGAGGGGGTGCTCACCAGCGATGCGCAGGACGACGATCGCTTCAGCTCCGGCCACAGCGTGCTGCGCACTGGCGTGCGCGAGGCGATCTGCGTGCCGATGCAGGGCCGCTACGGCACCGTGGGGATCATCTACGTCGACACCCTGACGCCGCTGGCTGAGGCGGTGGGGGCAGGGCAGAGGCGATTCAGCGAAGAACACCTGAAGCTGCTGATCGCCATCGGGCATCAGGCGGCGCTGGCGGTCGAAGACACCACGTATTACTCCGCCATGGTGCAGTCGGAGCGCATGGCGGCGGTCGGCCACACGATCGCGACGCTCTCGCATCACATCAAGAACATCCTGCAGGGCATCCGCGGCGGCAGCTATCTGGTGGAGATGGGACTGGAAAACGACGACATGGCAGTCCTCCAGAAGGGCTGGAATATTGTGTCGCGAAACCAGAACAAGATCTCCTCGCTGGTGATGGACATGCTCTCGTTCAGCAAGGAGCGGGAGCCCGATCCAGTGGCCACCGATCTGGTGGCCCTGGTGGCCGATATCGTGGAGACGGTCCACCACCGGGCGGACGAGGCAGGCACGCAGATTCGCTGGACACCCCCCACCGATCTGCCCCGGCTGCTCTTTGACCCAGAGGGAATTTCCCGGGCCGTCCTCAATGTTGTCAGTAACGCCCTGGATGCCGTGGAGGAGCGGACCGACGCCACGGTGGAGATCTTCGTGGAGGCCGATTTCCAGAAGAAACTGGTGCGGGTCATTGTCGGCGACAACGGCGCGGGTATGAAACCCGAAACGGTGGCCGAGATTTTCGACCTTTTTGTCTCCACAAAAGGTTCGCGGGGGACAGGCCTGGGCCTCACTGTGAGCCGCAAGATCCTCCGGGAGCATGGCGGCGACATTCGGGCCGAGAGCGAACCGGGGCGGGGGAGCCGATTCGTGCTCGAATTTCCCCTCACGCTCGCCTCCGATTCCCCCCCCGCGAAACTCCCCGCCGACGCCGCCCCTCCGCCGCTCGACTCCCCTGCGCCGGCCGGCGGAAATCCCCGGCCCACGCCTCCGCCGGCCCATCAGCCATGACGACTGCCGGCTCACTACCCATCTCCGCCGCGATCATCGCGCACAACTCCGCCCCCCATCTGCAGCGGGCGCTCGCCTCTGTCGATTTCTGTCAGGAGCGGCTGGTGCTCGACTCCGGCTCCACCGATGGTTCGATCGATCTGGCCCTCGAGACTGGCGCCCGGGTGGAACACCAGACCTTTCTCGGCTATGGCCCACAAAAACAGGCAGCCGTCGCTCTGGCCAACCACGACTGGATCCTCTCGCTCGACACCGACGAGTGTCTCGATGAAGAAGCGCGGGCCGCGATCCTGAAGCTTGATCTCTCCGATCCGCGTGCCTGCTACGCGCTGCGGCGGCGCACATTCATCGGCGGGCGGGAGATGTGTCACGGTCCGTGGGCACGCGAACGATTGCTGCGACTGTTCAATCGCACAACCGCGAATTTCTCGCCGCTGGAGGTTCACGAACAGGTCCTCTCGCAGCAGCGGCCCACGCTCCTGCCTGGATCGATCCTGCATGCGAGTTTTTCCGACTGCTCCGATGTGATCCGGCGCTCCCTGCGCTATGCGCCCCTGAAGGCGCGAATCCTTCGCCGACAGCACGAAACGGCAGCCGCCTGGACGCTCCCGCTGCGGGGCGGGGCGATGTTCCTCAAGAGCTATCTGCTGCAGGGTGGCTGGCGCGACGGGGCCGGAGGATTTGTGGTGGCGGTGGGACGGGCACTCGATTCCACGTTGCCGCGGGCCATGGTTCTGATGCTTGAGGATCGAACGGAAAACCCCCGCGAAATCATTTCCCCCTGAGCATCGCCAGGAGCCGTTCCATGTCGGCCGCTAGCGGCGCTTGAAGTTGCAGCCGTTCGCCGGTGCGGGGGTGATCGATCGAGATCTGCTGGGCATGCAGCGCCTGCCGCTGGATCACCGGCGGCCCCGGCGGCAGCCCGAGGAGGGCCGGCTCGATCACACTCCGTCCGCTGTAGAGCGCATCGCAGAGCACCGGGCAGCCGATCGCTGCCATGTGCACGCGGATCTGGTGGGTGCGGCCGGTTTTCGGGGCCAGACGCACCAGCGCCGCCCCGCGGAATCGTTCCACCACCTCAAACCTCGTCACCGCATCGCGGCTGGTCGAATGATCAGCCCGCACCGCCATCTTCTCCCGCTGATAGGGATGGATCCCGATTGGCAGGTTGATCTCATCCCGGTCGAACTGCGGCTGCCCCTGAGTGATCGCCAGATAGGCTTTCTCCACTGTGCGGCGTTCAAACTGCGCCGCCAATCGCTGGTGCGCCTCCTCCGAACGGGCCACCACAATCACGCCGCTGGTGTCGCGATCGAGACGATGAACGATTCCAGGCCGGGTGGGCCCACCCACCGTTGATAAGCCCGCCCCTGTCTCCAGCTTCTCAAGATGCCACTTCAGCGCGCCGGCGAGCGTTCCCTTCCAGTTGCCCTTGGCTGGATGCACGACCATGCCAGCCGGCTTGTTGACCGCTGCCATCAGCTCATCCACATAGAGAAAATCGAGCGGGATCTCCTCCGCCTCAGGCCCACTGCGGGGCGGCTGGGGAACCGTATAGAGCACAAGCGATCCCGCCTTCAGCGGCAGGGAGGCGCGGGCCACCACGCCATCCACCCGCACTGCCCCCTTCTCGATCGCCCGGGCGAGATAGGAGCGGCTCAGGCCCCCCGCATGCCGCACCAAAAACTGATCCAGACGCATGCCGGCCAGATCGGCCTCCACCACAAACGAAGACACGCTGCCGGCAACACCGCTGTTCGCCTCGGCTCCGTCGGGAAAACCCTGATCCGGTAGGTCGTCAGACAATTCGTCCAGACGTCACTCCTGCGTCGCGGGGGGGGCTGGAGCGGCCGGGCTGGTAGCATCCAGCAGCGCCCCGGTAGCCGCCGGTGGCGGCGTGAATTTCTGGGCCGCGAACCAATCGTACCACTGCTGCGAACCGGCGGCACGCAGCCCAGAGGCCCGATTTCTGGCGATGTCTGCCATGGCGCTGGTGGGGAATTCGGCCGTGAGCGATTCATATCCCTGGCGTGCCTTTTCGAGTTGACCCAAGCACTCATTGGCCTTGGCCAATCCGAATGTGGCCCGTTCCCCGAGCATTCCCTGCGGACGTTGCGTCAGGATATCGGCATAGACGTCGGCAGCGGCCTGCAACTTGGGCTGGGCCAGTTCCCTCGATTGAAATTGGAGTTCAACACCTTCGGCCAGGCCAATCTCCGCCGTCATCAACTGCGCCCAGTCGCTGGCCTGCGAGCCGGGATAGCGGTTCATAACCTCGTTGAACCGAACTCCCTCGCCCGTGGCAACCGCCGACAGATAGGCATCCCAACTCGCGGCCCGGCTCGCCTCGCGCTGACCCGATACGACGATCCATGTCACCATGGCCAGCAGAGCCCCTGCCAGCGCCAGCAGAATCGCGCGGAAGTGCGGACGCACCGCATCGAGCCACTCCCCCGCCTTTTCGGCCAGAAGATTGTCTTCGACGGCCAGTTCTTCGGCGTGGTCCACACCGTTGCGAGCCAGCGACAGCGGGCCTCCGCGGCCCGATTCAGCCGTTTCGTCAAGCGTGTCCTGACCTCCGAATTGCCGACCGGAGCGACGAGGCGATTTTTTGTTCATGTTTTTCTCTCCTGTGCGCCTGCTGCGGCGCTGCCCTGCACCGGCGAATCCCACCCGCGATCGGGCCTACCACTCCGGCACAACGACAGCACTGTCGGCAGGCTGAGGCGGTGGTCCGGCGGCGCGGGGTGAGAATTCCCAATAGAAACTTCCCCGCCTTGGGCGTCAAGGCGATCCCAACTGCCTCGCCGCCTGCGGCCCGCTCAACCTCTGTGGTACATTCCTCCGCCGGCCCGCCACCCGCTGCCGCCAGACCACCTTCCCGCGGAGAGTCTCCACCGTTGGATAGCCCCTCCTCACCCCCTCCCAGCCCGCTCGTCCCCGATGCTCCGGCCCCCGATCTGGCCCCGGTAGCAGCCAGCAGCGCTGCGGCAGCGCCGGCCCGCCCGGTTTCCAAGGGGCTCAACCCCGCGCAGATGCAGGCGGTTCAGGCTCCGATCGGCCCTCTGCTGGTGCTCGCCGGCGCCGGCACAGGCAAGACGCGCGTCGTGATTGCCCGCATCGGCCACCTGGTGTGGCGGGGCACCCGGCCGTCGCGCATTCTGGCCGTAACCTTCACCAACAAAGCGGCCCGCGAGATGCTTTCGCGGGCGGCCGGGGCACTGGGGCCGAAGGTGAAGGAGAAGCCGGAGATCTCCACGATCCATGCTCTCTGCGCGCGGGTGCTGCGCCGCCACGCCGCCGTGATGGGCTATCCAGAGCGGTTTGCGATCATCGATCGCGGTGAGCAGGAGGCGACGGCCCGCAAGGTGCTCAAAGAACTGAAGGTGCCCGATACCACACTCGCGCCTGGCGAACTGATCGATCGGGTCAGCCGCTGGAAAAGTCAGGCCGTCCGCCCCGACCAGGCCTTCGATACGATCGCCCCCGATGCCAACGAATCATGGACGCTGGCGGCCGCCGGCTACCGCCGCTATCAGCAGGCCCTCCGGCTCGCCGGGGCGGTCGACTTTGACGACCTGCTGCTGGTGGTCGAGGAACTCTTTTCCAACCACGAAGCAGTGCGGCTCGCAGAAGCTGGCCGCTTCGACCACATCCTGGTCGACGAATATCAAGACACCAGCGGGATCCAGGAGCGAATCCTCACCGCCCTGGCCCGCGATCACCAAAGCCTGTGCGTGGTGGGGGACGACGATCAGTCGATCTATGCCTGGCGGGGAGCCCAGATTTCGCACATTCTGGAATTCGCCCGCCGCTGGCCCAAGGCGGTGACGGTGCGTCTGGAGGAGAACTACCGCTCGACTCCCGAAATCATCCATGCCGCCAATCTGCTCATCGCCTGCAATACGCGCCGCCATGGCAAGACGCTGATTTCGACCGCCAGTTCAGGCCCCCCGCCGGTGATCGTGCAGGCCCAGGACGAGATCGACGAATCGCGCCGCATCGTGGGGGATGTGGAGAGCCGGATGCGCGAAGGGGAGGTGTTGCCGAGCGAGACGGTGATTCTCGTGCGCACAGGCGATCAGACGCGCGTGTTCGAGCAGGAATTGCGACGCCGCAGCATTCCCTATGAGATCGTGGGGAGCCGATCCTTTTTCGATCGCCGCGAAGTGAAAGATGCGATGGCCTTCCTGCGGGTGCTCGTCGATCCCGACGATGATCTGGCCCTCTCACGGGTCGCCAACGTGCCTCCCCGCGGCCTCTCCCCGCAGACGATTCTCGCGGCCCGGGCCACAGGCACCACCGCCGGCCACAGCCTGTGGGCTCAGTTGCGACTGGCTCGCGATGCCGGCACGCTCTCCCCGGCCGCCTGCGGCGGCGTGGCGGCACTGGAGCGCCTGATCGCCCTCCGGCCGACCGAAACTTCCGCCGATGCCGCCACAACACTCCGCACACTTCTGGAGACGGCGGGCTACCGTTCGTTCCTGGAAAAGGAATACGACGACGTTGCCGAGCAGCAGGCCCGCTGGGATTGCCTCGAGCAGGTGGCCAACTCACTGGCCGAACATCAGGCCGAGCACAGATCTGAGCGCGATTTTGGCCGGCTCGTGCGGCAGTTCCTCGATGATCTCGTGCTGGAGGTGCGGGAGACGGAGCGGTTCCGCGACGACAAGCCCCGCGGCAAGGCGCTGCGTTTGATGACGCTCCATTCGGCCAAGGGGCTGGAGTTTGACTGCGTCTGGATGGTGGGGATGGAGGAGGGCCTGCTGCCCCACCATCGCTCGCTGAACGACGGCCTGCAGGCAATCGCCGAGGAGCGGCGGCTGTGCTATGTGGGAGTGACGAGAGCGAAGAAGCGGCTGACGCTGTCGCTCTGTCTGACGCGGATGAAATGGGGCAAGAGCAAGCCGGCCCGTCCCAGCCGGTTTCTCTACGAACTGACCGGCCAGGCAGAGAAATTCAATCCCGAACCACCCCCCTCTGCCGCGCCGGCCACAGCCCCCGCCCCCCGCGGCCGCGGCAAGCGTGCCAGCCGGGGCAAACGCTCAAGCTGATGCCTCGCTGAGGCACTTCGATGCCAGCCGCAACAATTCCGCACACCGAGGAGAGGATGCAACGGGATTGGCACGCTACCCGGTCGCCCAAGCTTTCCAACAACCCACATTGGGCAACAACACCGGCCGCAGAAGTACGACGTATCCGTAGACAGAGGATATTCTCATGCTCATGAGACGTCTTGCACGCTCCATGAAAGACAGATTCTTCCCTTCCGAGCACCAATTGATGGTCAGGAAATGGTGGGCAGACGGGGGAGACTACGCTTTCCGATTCAATTACGAACTTGATGAAACTTCTGTTGTGCTTGACATCGGCGGCTATCACGGGCAATGGGCAAGCGACCTCTTTGCTCGATACCGATGCCCGATCTTCATCTTTGAACCCGTGACATCCTTTGCCGATCGCATCCGTGATCGATACCGTAGAAACGACCGGATCCAGGTCTTTCCGTACGGTCTTGGAGGAAGCTCTCGCCGTGCCGAAATGAACCTCGCCGACGATGGAAGTTCTATCTTTGGCAAGTCCGGAAAGAACGAATCGATCGACATCGTTGACGTGGCCGAATGGATGGAGAAGCACTTAAAAAGCGGCTCGCCCATAGACCTCATGAAAATAAACATCGAGGGGGGCGAGTACGAACTGCTCGACAGGCTCATCGAAACAGGATTGATCACCCGCATACGGAATATTCAGGTGCAATTTCATCAGGTGTCGCCCCACTCTCTTCGCCATATGGAAAAGATCCAGACGGCGATGATGAACAGCCACCAACCTACATATCAGTACGCGTTTGTATGGGAGAACTGGAAACGACGGGATCTCGGCTAGCTGTCCGTGGAAAAGTTCTTCATGACCCTGTGAACTGAAGATAGTTCACTCGGTCGCCAGCGGGAAACGCCAAGGGTTTCCCGGGTCGCCCACCGCCGTATCCAGCGGCGAGTCACTTTTATCCACAGCCTGCCAACAAGCTCACGCGGAGTGATCGAGGCCGTCGCTCCAATCACCCCCTCGCAAAGAACGGTACGGTTGTGTGCCGTTCTTGTGGACCGCCACGCACGAATGCAGAAGTGCAACCTTTCTCAATGGCACCATACATCCCAGACGTTGACGTCCCATGGCCGGATCCCTGCCGTATGGATGACAACCTTGCCTGAGTACGGCCCTACCGTCTGGAGCATCCCACGATCTCGTCCTCGATCTCGTCATCGATCTCCATGCGCTCTCCTCGCATGCGCTGACGGCTGGCCTGAATCCCATGGCGCCTGTTTCAAACTTCTTGTTCTTCGCGGGGTCAGTGCCTGTCAAGGCTCCGCTCCCTTCCCAACCATGTCCCTGATTGATTTCAGGCTGAGGGAATTTTAAGCTACAGTCCTCCGGCGGCGCAAGGACCTTCTATGAATTTGGATAGCCTTTTGGCACCTTTCCACCCCTCCCCCGCTGGCCGCGTGCCCTGGTGGATCGATCCGGGCCGCTGGCACGTGCCGAGCCCGCTGGCGATCGGCGCGGTGGCGTTGCTCACCGTGGCCGCGGCAGCGACCTGGTGGTGTATGCGACAGCCCCCTCAGGTCGGCGTGCCAGCACTGATATTCGTGCTGTTTGCAGAACTGGTGGTCGTTCTGGGGCTCGGCGCCGCCCGGGCCAGAGCGGTGGTTTGGGAATCCTTGGCACGGATTTCAAAACTCGAGAGCGCTCTGGAAGAACTGCGGAGGATCGGTCCTCCCCGCCCGGAACTGCACGTTGGCGAACAATCGCCGACGCCGGAGAATAGAGCGGCCTCCGCGGCGCTCCGCCGCGACTTGGCTCTGCTCGAAGAGCGTCTGGCGGAATCTGTGGCGCGGGTTCGTTACGACATTGAGGACGGCAAGCTTCTCCTCGTCGATCTTCTCGGTCGTAGCGACGGTGCGGCGGTCACCAGGAGCGAATCGCCCGGATGAGAAACGAACCCTTTGTGCACCTGTTGATCTCTCTCTGGGATTGTCCCGATCCGGTCCGCCGGGGGGAATTGCTGGCGTGCCTCCAGCGCAATCGGGCCAACCCCCTGATCGGGCGAATCCATGTGTTTGTCGAGGCTGGATGCGATTCCTGGAAGAACGATCTTCAGGGGGAGCGGATCGAGATCGTCAACCACGAAGGCTATCCCTCCTTCGCGACGTTCATCGACTATGCCAACCGACGTCTCGCCGGTGAGGTCGTGGCCATCGCCAACACCGACATCTATTTCGATGCGTCGCTCGAACTCCTCCGCGAACAGAATCTCGACCGGGAAGTGTTTGCCCTGACCCGCCACAACGAACATCCCTACATGTCCTGGAATGGCAGATGCTGGGAACGCAACTACGGTTCGCAGGACGTCTGGATTTTCCGCGCACCGCTCCCGCCGGTCTCCACGGATGCCCGGCCCGGGTGGTTTGGGTGTGACGGTCTTCTGGCCCGCGATCTTCAGGTGGCAGGTATCCGGGTTCGCAATCCGTCAGCCGACATCAAGGCATGGCACGTTCATGCGCAGCGGCCGCGGGTGACCGATCTGTTTGCCCATCCGAAGAGCCACTACCACGGCAATGTCGATCCATTCACACGGCACCAGTTTGGCTTCCGCTTCCTGCCGATCGAGCCGCTGGGGAAGTGGAAGCTCTACACCGTCTACAGTGAGTCCCACGACACCCTTTTTCAGAAGTGGTTTCTGGGGACGATGCAGGACGACTTTGAAGTGATCTCCCGCAGGATCGACCAGACATGTCGGGCAGCGAGCTACATGACGGAGGGATGGGGCACGGCGGTGTCGCAGAAGATTCCGCTGATTCTCGAAGCTATCGAAGCCCACACCGAGAACGGGTTTTTCATCTTCTCTGACGTCGACGTGCAGTGGCTGGGGCCTGTCGAGGGACGCCTGCGGCGACATCTTGCAGAGCATCCCAGTGTCGATATTTTTTTCCAAAGCGATGCCCAAAGAGACCCTCATGGGCATGGCAACATCTGCACCGGCTTTTTCGTCTGCAAGGGCAACATCCGCACCCGCGCGTTCTGGACGCTGGTGGGGGAACGCATGCGGCGCCACGGCAAGGGGGATCAAGTCACGTCCCAGCAGATCATCCGCAGCAATACCGTCCGTGGCCTGAATGTCGGCACCTTACCGGAAGAGTTCTGGGGACCGGGGAGTGGGCTCGTCGCCCCCTTGCGCTGGAAGCCCGGCATGTTTCTCGATCCGCCTCCCAATCTCCTTGTGCACCACGCAAACTGGACAGTGGGAGTGGCCAACAAAGCCGCTCAGCTTGAATACATCGCACGAAAGGTGCGGCTGTGGAAGACTCGCCAATCGCTGTCTGCCGAACCCGATTCCCCTCCGATCGACCACTGGACAGAAACGCGCGGGTCTTCCCCTCCCTCCACTCCTCCCTCCCCTCAGAACTATGGTGGCCCTTCAGCCGATCCACTGCTGATGATCGCCCAGTCTCCCCGGAAGCTACCGGGAGAGGTTTGGGGGGTCTGCGTCATTCCGACGGCAGCCAACGCTCTGGAGAGCGGCCGGTGGCGGGCATTTGTGCAGTCAGCGCGGGGCCAAGGGCTGAAGATCGCGGCTGTTGATCTGTCTGCACCGGAGGAGCGAGGGCATGAGGCGGAGCCCGCAGCCGATCGAATCATCCGGGTGACTCCCGCGCTGGCGGGCCAGCCTCCCGACAGGGCCGCCATCCTCGCGGCGGCCCTGCGCGAGATCCCCGAAACGTGTGATAAAATTGCCTGGCTTGAAACCTCCGAGCCACTCGAGGGCGACTGGAGTCTGAAAGCCATCTCCCTGCTGGAACGTTACGAGTTTGTCCCGTTCCGTGCAGCCGGTAGTGCCGAGATGCCGGGGGCGGAAGCTGCCACCTTGGGGTTGCATTTCAAGGAGGCTGTCTTTGGGCCGACGGAGATCAGACGCGATCTGGCCCTCCCAAACCCCACCGGCCTCGCTTGGGCGGCTCGACGTGATTCACTGGGGGCAGCCAAATTCTCTGAATCGCCCGCGAGCGCACAACTGCCGCATTGAACCGGTTCGCCTTCCAGACGATTGCCTGGTCACCAGAACCATCGACCAACCGGCTCACGAGTTCATGACGACAAGTATTTCCATCTATGGCGTGGGCAGATCGGGCACGAAGCTCACGCAACTTGTGACATGCATGGCGCTGGCCAGGCAGTATCACATGTGCGACCTCTCCTACGAGCCTTTCTACTGGGCCAATCGCCACTGCACCCAGGTGTCGATTCCGGGCATCCGGGAGCACCGGCGGTTGCCGCTGTTCCTCACAGAGGCTGCGGCGCAGGCGCTCGACAGCCCCTACCTGCGGGCGAAAACTCGCCGCCGGGATGGCGTTCCACTGGTGAACAAGTTCATCCGCGGCAACGGTCGCATTCGGCTGATCGACCGCCTCGCCGCCCCTGACCTCAGCGTGTTCGTCTTCCGCCCGGTCGTTTCTGTTCTCGATTCGCTCCGCCGCTGTCAGTTCGATCTGCTCGGCAAGGGGCAGCAGTATCCCTCAGACCAGCCGCGGCTTATGGAGGAAATCCGATCCAATCCCGAACTCACCGTGAGTGCCTCTTTCCTGGACCGTTGCGTTTCGACCGAGGATTTGAACGCGCTCTGGTGGCTCTCGATGAACGAGGCAGCCCTGACCGCATTCGCCGAGATCCACGCGGCCGGTCGGCCCGTGATCCTGATCGATCAGCGGTGGTTTGCCGCCCATCCGCTCGACGGGGCGCAGCGTCTGCTCACGAGTGCCAGTGTGACGGCCATCGATATCCCCGTGGGGTTTCTCCACGATGCCTGGATGCGTCAGGAAACGGTCTTGCAGACGGTCGCCAAAGCCACTTCGACCTTGGAAAACGTCGAGACTGACGAACTTCCGTTTCGCGATCGCATATCCTGCCGCCCCGCAGACGGGGAGATGGTCGAGCGCACATTCGTACCGAGGGAACCCGATCCGGCTTTGTCGCTGCATCCGTTGTATCGGGAGATCGACGAGGCCTTCGTCGGGATGCTGCATCAATTTGATCCCGCGGTCGTCTGCGCTGCCAGCATGCTTCGCCCCGAATAAGCAGTTCCAGCCTGGCGTTATGGGGACTGGCAGAAAAGACCGTGCACATTCCCACCCTAACACCCTCCTGACACTTCGGCCACTCCCTGCTATTTGCCGATGCAATGGCGGGAGAAAACCCGGTCGATGATATCGGTGCCGATCTCTGCCCCGGTCACCTCCCCGAGGCTCTCAATCGCCCGCAGCAGCGCACTGGCCACCAACACCTCATCGGCGACACCAGCAGGCGATCCTTGCGTTACCAGCCGTCGCGCTTCCTCCACGCCCTCAAGCGCCGCGGCGACCCCCACCTGCAGCCGCAGTGTTGCCGGTGAGCCCCGGGGCGGAAGACTCTCGAGGGCCCGCAGCACCGCCTGCTGGAGTTCCTCGAGGCCGGTCTGCAGCAGGCTGCTGGTGGCAATCGCGCCGGCCGGTCTCGGGGCGAATGCGGCGTGCGGCCGATCAGCCCGGGTGAGGCACTCGATCCGCTGACACTGCGCCGGCAGCAGCGAGCCTGCCTCAGGCAACCATTCCCCGCCAGCATCGCAGCAGAGGATCGCCACATCGGCCCGCAGCATTTCGGCAAGCGCAGCTGCTGTGGCCTGATCGCCCGCAGAGCCGACGCCCGCCACGTCCACCAGCAGGCAGCGGGGCGGGCCTCCGGCTGGATCGGGAAGCGGCCCCTCGATCCAATCGCGGGTGGTTCCCGCCTCGTCGGCCACCAGCGCCGCCGCTCGCCCCAGCAGGGCATTGAAGAGGCTGCTCTTGCCGATGTTGGGCGGGCCCACGAACACCACCCGCGGCAGCTGCCCGCGGGCACTGGCGTTGCGCGTTTCCAGCCGCCCGGCCACCGCCGAAAGTTCGCCAGCCGCCGCCGCGAGGCTCGCATCGAGGCGGCTCCAAAACGCTGCCGCCAGCGGAATCGCCTCGGGGCCGGTTTCATCGGAGAAATCGATCACCGCGTTGAGGTCGGCAATCTGATCGAGCAGCGCGCCGCGCACCAGTTCCAACTGCCGCCCCACGCCGCCGGCCATCCGATCGAGCGCTGCCGAGAGTTCCGTGGGGCTGCGGGCCTCAACCACCGCCAAAACTGCCTCCGCCTGCAAGAGATCGAGGCGACCGGCGAGAAACGCCCGCAGGGAAAATTCTCCGCCCCGGGCCAGGCGGGCCCCCTGTCCACAGGCCGCAGCCACCACTGCATCGACCAGCAGCGGCGATCCGGGCAGCTGCACCTCGGCCAGCGGTCCGCCGGTCGGCCCAGTCGGCCCCGGCCAATAGATGATCCCCACCGGCACTGCGCCCCATTCCAGCAGCAGCGGATCGGGGGCCAGCACAGCCTCCAGCAGCCTGCCCCCTGCAGCGGAGTCGGCGAGGCCCCGGCCGGACACGCGAAAGAGCCGCTCAAGCAGGCCAGCCAGCCCCGCGCCTGAGAGCCTTACAATCGCCCGCGCAGCCCCGCGGCCGACGGTGGCGGGCGCGACGATGAGGTCGTCTGGATTCCACATCCCTATTCACCGTCCACCGCCGAGGGGCAATCAGCGCTTCTTGCGTGCCTGCCGCTTCCGCCGCAAGTCATCGGCAACGTGCGTGCCGTTGCGGGCCGATGCCGCAAAGGGATTCTCGAAGAAGCCCTTCGCTTTGGTCGGCTCCGGACCGGAGGGTACCCCAGCCAGCGCCACAGGCGCCGTCGGCAGCATCAGTCGCTCAGCAATGCCCCACAGGCTCGAGGCAATAAAATAAAGACAGAGGCCGCACGGCACCTTGAAGAACATCAGCGCCATGAAGAACATCATGTACTTCATCACCTGCTGCTGCACCTTCGCCTGTTCATCCACCGCCGGCGGCATGAACAGGTGCTGCTGCCAGAGAAACAGCCCGATCGTGGCCAACGGAAAGAGATTCAGGAAGGGGCCGAGCCAGCCTTCGGGGGCGGTGAGGAATGGCGGCAGCAGCTGCGACCAATCGTAGAACATGTCGGGGGCGGCGAGATTCGAGCACCAGCGCATGGCCGAACTGAACAGCGGCGCCTGCCGCAGCTCGACATCGGTGGCCAGCGACCGATAGAGCCCCATGAAAATCGGGATCTGGAGAAACACGAGCAAACAGCCGCCGGCGGGATTGTAGTCGTGCTTGCGCCACAACTCCTGCGTGGCCTTGGTGCGTTTTTCGGCGTCGTCTTTATATTTCTCGGCGATCGCCTTCATCTCGGGCTGCAACACCTGCATCTTCTGAGCGGAAACCGCCTGCTTGCGACTCACTGGATACATCGCCCCGCGCACCGCCACTGTGAGCAGGAGGATCGCAATCCCATAGTTGCCGATCACGGCATGGAAGGCATGCAGGATGGCGATCATTGGCCGGGCCACCCAACCAAACCAGCCGTAATAGACAAGGTCGTCCATCGTGGCGCCCGTGGCCCCAAACCGGGCCAACAGATCGGGCTTTTTTGGCCCGGCAAATATTTCGTAGCGGTGGGTGATTGGCGTGCCCGGCACCAGATCGAGCGGGCGCGACACCAGCCGGCACGAAACATTCACCAACTTGCGGCGGGCCGCCTCGGGAACATCGCCCACCACCAGAGGCCGCACCTCCGCCAGGGCGGGAACATTCTCGCCGGTAGTCGCCGGGAGAAGCGCCGCGGCGAAGTAGAGGGCATCGACGCCGGCAAAAGAGAGCGGCTTCCCCTCGCGCACCGCCGAAGCGGTGAGCGGCAGGGACTTGTCGGCCATCTTCAGGCCGCTGACGAGCGTGCTCTGCTCGCCGGCAAAGCGCATCGCCATATCGCGCACCGCCAGCGTGCCCCAGTCGCGGGCGATCCGCGCGGTGTACCACCAGCCTTCGGTGGGCAGGCCGGTTGGGCCATCGAGGGCATAGCTGATGCTCGCCGGGCCGCCGTCGGTCGAGAGTTCCAGGTTGAGTTCCAGCCGAGCGCTCTTCCCCGGCACGCCGGTTTCGGCGGCCATGTCGCCCCCCTCCCCCTGCACCACAAGCCGGTAGACCTTGGCCAGCTTGAGGCCGCCAGGGAGGCTGGTGGAGAAGCGCACCCCCTGGCCGTCGGCCAACGGCTCCGTCACCCAGTCGCGGTCGGTGAGCTCCAGGCCGGGCAGTTCGTCGAGCGGTTCGCGGCGGGTTTTGCCATCGAGCGATTCCAGCGACAGGCGAAACGAGAGTGGATCGCACGGCATGCTGTCGGGATTCTCCACCGGCAGCGTGCGGTATTCGGGGCGCACCACCTCGAGCGGACGCCGGTCGAGTTTCACCTCGCGGGTGGCGGCGCTTCCATCCCGCAGCAGATCGATCGTCACAGTGTCGTTGGGATCGGTGGTGGCCAGCGCCATCAGCACCGCCTCGGCGTCGGCCGCTGCGCTGCCGTTGATCCGGGTGATGGTGTCGCCCACCTGCAGGCCGGCCAAAGCGGCCGGGGTGCCTGCACCGACCACGCCGATCTGGCATCCTCCCTCGACCGGCTTGAGGGCGAGGTGGCCCAGATAACCATGCCTGTCGTCCTGATCGTGAAACTGTCCACCGGACAGTTCGATTCGCTCCACAGCGGCCCCCCGGCTTGTGAGCGTGACGAGCATCTGCGCCGGGGAGGCTGGATCGAGCGAACCGAGCGAATGCCTTGTGCGTGGAGCGGAAGTCGCGGGAGTTGCCTCGGGGATGCCAGCGATAGCCGCCTCAGTGGCCGCCTGTGCGGCTGCCGTCTTGGGCGTTCCTGCGGCAGCCGGCGGAGCACTGCCCCCCGGCGCGGTCGGGTCGGCCTCGACAGCCACCTGCTGCGGGGCGGGCTGGCGGGGAAAGAGATAGTTCTGGAGGACCTGGCTCCCCATCAGAACAGCAAACGAAATCAACGCAAAGAGGATGTAACGACGTTCCACAACCAGAAAATCCAGCGCCGCCAACGAAACCGGGGCCCAGAGCCAGCGGCGAGCAGGCATCTCTGGTGGTCGAACCGAACTGGTGCGACACGCGCAGCCACGGGGCTGGCGTGAACGACTGAATATAGCAGGCGACTGAGAATTTCAGTTGGCTGGAGGCTGCAGGCGGCGTGCAACCCGCCAAGAATGGGCAGTCGCCGGGGTTCCGCCAACCATTTCACCGGCGGAAAACACCCGCTCGTTGGACATGCCTCTTCCGCAGCGGGCCACGCCCCAAGCCTGATCACCTGCCCTGGAGAAGCCGATCACCGAGATAATTGTCGAGGTCGGCAATGGCGTGAATCTTCCGGGAGGTGATCTCACAGGGATATTCCACGCGGCGAAACCGCACCGCCTCCCCATCCTCAAGAATGGCGTAGCAGGCCCGCGGATCGCCATCGCGAGGCTGCCCCACCGACCCGACGTTGATCATGGCCTTGGTGGAAGGGAGTTGCACCCGCCATTCGGCCCCGGCGGAGCCGGCCTGCGCGTGGGCCGCTCCAACCTGCGGCAGATTGGGGGAGATGAATTCAGGCGCCATCGTGAACACGCCGGGGATATGGGTATGACCCTGAAAGCAGTAGCGGCCGATCAGTTCGAAGATGTGCTCCATCTTCAGAGGGTTGTAGATGTCTTCGGGGAAGACATACTCATCCAGCGGCCGGCGGGCCGAACCGTGGACAAACAGGAGATCCCCGTCGGCGTGGGTGCGGGGCAGTTCGCCGAGGAAGTCGGTCAGTTGGTCGGCGGAATTTCTGGGCAATCGATCATGCGCTTCCAGTTGGGCGCGGGTCCAGCGGATGGCCCGCTCGGCACCCACGTTGAAACCATCCGGATCGAACAGGGCCCCCTGATCGTGGTTGCCCAGCAGCACGACTTCGCACGCATCACGCACCGCCATGACACATTCGCACGGATTTGGTCCATACCCGACAACATCGCCGAGACAGAAGATGGAGTCGACCCGTTGCCGCTCAATATCGGCCAACACCACCCGCAGGGCTTCGATATTGCCGTGGACGTCACTGATAATGGCCCGTTTCACTTCCAAAGCCTTCCTGAGATCACGGGCGGGGAGCGCATCGCGCTATTCCATGAGCCTACGAACGCCCGAAAGCAGGGTCAAGCTGGCTCCCGGGCTGCGGAGCCATATGCCCCTTCCGCAGGGCTTGGCCTGCGTGGCCAAAGGCGTCCCCACCGCACCGCATCAAGCGGTGCATTCCCCCTGAGACACCCATCGCCATGAGAACACTCGCCATCGATTCCAGCCTTCCCGCCGGCTCTGTGGCGGCGCTGACTCCCGAGGGAAGCAGCGAGGAACTCCTCCCGGAAGCGGGAACGCACGCCCGGCGGATCGCTGCGGCGCTGCGCGATCTGGCCCACCTGCGGGGCTTCCGTCCCGGTGAGGCGGAGCTGGTGGCGGTGGTGCGTGGCCCCGGATCATTCACCGGTCTGCGGGTGGGGGTGGCGACCGCCAAGGCGCTTGCCTGGGCCAGCGGGGCCAAACTCTGCGGCCTGTCGGGCTTCGAACTGATCGCCCGCCGCACCTCCCGCGAGGCGGGCTTCGCCGGCCAACCGATCCATGTGGCATACGATGCCGGCAGAGGCGAGCTCTTCGCCGCCGAAGTGGTGCCCGACAGCGGCGAGCCGGGTGGGTGGCGGGCGCAGGCCGGTGTTCTCATTCCGGCTGACGCCTGGCTGGCCGGGCTGCCCACCGGATCGCGTGTCTCAGGACCTGGCTTGGGGATGCCAGGCACACTGGCCACCGGGATTGCCGCCCGGCCCGATCTGCAGATCGCCCCGCGTGAGGCCTGGAGTCCGTCGGCCGCGGAGGCGGGCGCCGTGGCCCTGCTGAGGGCCGCTGCGGGAAAAGTGGACGATCCGGCCACGCTGATTCCGGAATACCTGCGGGCCAGCTACGCTCAGGAAAACGACCCCCGCCCTGCTGGCTAGGGCGGATCCGGATGAGCTGGAGCGACGACGGGACAACTCAGACGACTGGATAACCTCAAGAGAGCGAGTGATGGAGGCGGAGGGATCGGCGAACTTTTTGTGAACGCAGGGCCGCTTCGGCCCAAGTGACGAAACTTTTGCCGTCCCGCAGCCGAGGCACCCCGGAAGTCATACCCGCTTTAGGTCCGGGACTGCCCATGCGCGAACAAAGACGAAACCTGCGCCGTCCCGCAGCCGAGGCACCCCGGAAGTCGAGCCGGCAGTGGCTGAAAAGCCGGTAAAAACGCGCCGTCCTGACGTTTTCTGGCAGTTTGCTATAAGTCTGGTGGAGCAATTGGTGCCCACCGCCCGCTGGGGCTCGAGCCCGGGCGTGCAGACGCCACAGGGACGGCACCGATGCCAAGGGGTGGGGCAAGCCTGCTCCGCCCAATTCAGTTGCACAGTAAGGAAGCCGCCGCCATGCGTCCCATCACCAAGCTGCTTGTGGCCAACCGCAGCGAGATCGCCATCCGCGTGTTCCGCTCGGCCCACGAACTCGGCATCCGCACCGTCGCGATCTACGCCCACGAGGATCGCTTCGCCCTGCACCGCTTCAAGGCAGACGAATCGTATCTGGTGGGCCGCCCCGGCGAACCGATCCGCTCCTACCTCGACATCGAATCGATCGTGGCGCTGGCGAAGGCGCACGGCGTCGATGCCATCCACCCCGGCTACGGCTTCCTCTCGGAAAACCCCGATTTCGCTGCCGCCTGCGGCGCTGCCGGGATCAAGTTTGTGGGGCCGCGCGTCGAGCTCTTGCGCACCCTCGGCGACAAAACCGCTGCCCGCAGCCTCGCCAAGAAAGCGGGCGTGCCGATCCTCGCCGGCAGCTCGCAGCCGGTGGCCAGTCTCGCCGATGCCCTTTCGATCGCCAAGGATCTCGGCTGGCCGGTGATGCTCAAGGCCGCCCACGGCGGCGGCGGCCGGGGAATGCGCATTGTGCGTGGCGAGGACGAACTCGCCGTGGCGCTGGAGAGCGCGCAGCGCGAAAGCCAGACAGCCTTCGGCAGCGCGAGTGTGTTTGTCGAAAAATTCATTCAGCGGGCCCGGCACATTGAAGTGCAGCTTCTCGGCGATGAGCATGGGGGGCTGGTGCACCTCTTCGAGCGCGACTGCTCCGTGCAGCGGCGGCATCAGAAGGTGGTGGAGGTGGCCCCCGCCCCGAATCTCGATCCCGGCATGCGCAGCGCCATCTGCGAAGCGGCTCTGGCGATCGGGCGGACCGCCCGCTACGAGAATGCCGGCACGGTGGAATTCCTCGTCGATGCCGACACCGGCCGCTTCTACTTCATCGAGGTCAATCCGCGCATCCAGGTGGAGCACACCGTCACCGAGGAGATCACCGGCGTCGACATCGTGCGGCGGCAGCTGCGGGTGGCGGCGGGGCACAAGCTTTCCGATCCCGAGATCGGGCTGGGGGATCAGGCCACCATCCGTTCGATGGGCACAGCGATCCAGTGCCGCGTGACGACCGAGGACCCCGAGAACCGGTTTCTCCCCGACTACGGCCGAATCACCGCCTACCGCTCCGCCAGCGGCATGGGGATCCGCCTCGATGCCGGCACCGCCTTCTCCGGCGCCGTCGTCACCCCCTACTTTGATTCGTTGCTCGTGAAGGTGACGGCCCGGGGGCTCAATCTCGACGAGGCCGCCGGCCATATCGAACGCTGCCTGCAGGAATTCCGCGTCCGCGGCGTGAAGACGAACATCCCCTTCCTGATCAATCTCGTCACCCACCCGGAGTTTCTGGCCGGAAAATGCACCACCCGCTTCATCGACGAAACACCCGCGCTGTTTGATTTCCCCGTGCGGCGCGACCGGGCCACGCGGGTGCTTGAATATCTGGCCGATGTGATCGTCAACGGTAATCCGCTGGCCAAGGGGCGCCCCGCGGCCGTGCGGCGTACTCCGGCCCCCGTGCCCGCCTTCGATCCGCTGGTGGCTCCAGCCCCCGGCACCCGCACGAAGCTTCTGGAGCTGGGCCCGGAGAAATTTTCCGCCTGGGTCCGCCAGCAGAAACAGCTGTTCATCACCGACACAACGATGCGCGATGCCCATCAATCGCTGCTGGCCACGCGCATGCGCAGCTTCGACATGCTCGCCGTGGCCGATGCCTATTCGCACTTGGCGCCGGGCCTCTTCTCCATGGAGATGTGGGGCGGGGCCACGTTTGACACCTCGATGCGATTCCTCAAGGAATGCCCCTGGGAACGGCTGTCGCTGCTGCGGGAAAAGGTCCCCAACATCCTCTTCCAGATGCTTCTGCGGGCCAGCAACGCCGTCGGCTACACCAACTATCCCGACAACGTGGTGCAGGCCTTCGTGAAGGAATCGGCGCAGGCCGGCATCGACGTCTTTCGGGTGTTCGACCCGCTCAATTGGGTGCCGAACATGCAGGTGGCCATGGATGCGGTGCGCTCAAGCAATGGTATCTGCGAGGCGGCGATCTGCTACACCGGCGACGTGCTCGATCCCGCCCGGCCCAAGTATTCGCTCGCCTACTATGTCGATCTGGCGAAGCAGTTGGAGAAGCTCGGGGCCCACATGCTCGCCGTGAAAGACATGGCCGGCCTCTGCAAGCCGTTCGCGGCGGCGAAGCTCGTAAGAGCGTTGCGGGAGGCGATCGGCATCCCGATCCATTTCCACACGCACGACACCTCAGCTGCGTCGCTGGCCAGTGCGCTCGAGGCGGCGCTGGCGGGGGCAGATATCGTCGATGCCGCGATGGCCCCGCTGTCCGGCCTTACCAGCCAGCCCAATCTCAACGCCATTGTCGAGGCGGCCCGCCACACCCCGCTCGACACCCACCTTGAGCCAGAGCCGCTGCGGGCGCTGGCCCACTATTGGGCTGGCGTGCGCGACCACTACACGGCGTTTGAATGTGGGATGAAGGCCCCCGACGCCGATCTCTATCTTCATGAGATGCCGGGCGGGCAGTTTACCAATCTGCTGGAGCAGGCCCGGGCGCTGGGGCTCTCCGACCGCTGGGAGGAGATCTGCCGCGCCTATGCCGATGTGAATCAGCTCTTGGGCGACATTGTGAAAGTAACTCCGACGAGCAAGGCTGTCGGCGATCTGGCCCTGCTCCTGGTCACCAACGGCATGCAGGCGGGCGAGCTGCTCACCGATTCCCGCGACATGGCCTTCCCCGAAAGCGTTGTCGATCTGCTCGCCGGGCGGATGGGCCAACCGCCTGGCGGTTTTCCGCCGGCGGTCGTCAAGCGGATTGTGCGGTCGGGCGACTTGGTCACCGGCCGGCCCGGGGCCTCGATGCCGCCGGCCGACTTCAAGGCGGCGGAGAAGAAGGCGACAGAACTGCTCGGCCGCCCAGCTTCGTCTCAAGAAGTGCTCTCCTGGCTCCTCTACCCGCGTGTGTTCCAGGATTTCGCTCAGCATCGCGCCAAGCATGGCGATGTAAGTGTGCTCCCCACCCCCGCCTTTCTGGAGGGGCCGAAAGTGGGAGAGGAACTGCCGGTCGATATCGAGCCGGGCAAAACGCTCGTGATCCGGCTGCTGAGCGTGGGGGAGCCGCATGCCGATGGCACCCGCACCGTGTTCTTTGAACTCAACGGCCAACCCCGCAGCGTGTCGATCGCCGATCGCAGCCTCGAGGCGCTGGTGCAGCGGCGGCCCAAGGCCGTTGTTGGAGATGCCCGCGAGGTGGGATCGCCGATGCCGGGGCTGATCGTGACGGTGGCGGTGCGGGCGGGCGACACGATCTCGCGCGGCCAGAAGCTGTTGAGCCTTGAGGCGATGAAGATGGAGACAACGGTCTATGCCGAACGCGACGGCAAGATCGCCGAGGTGCTCGTCTCCCCCGGCACGCCGGTGGAAGCGGGCGAGCTTATTGCGCGCTACGCTGACGCGTAGCGGCAAAGCCTGCGGTGCCATCCATGGCCACCGCAGGCTTGGGGCCTTCGCAGGCACAGCCAAGGTGTGCCTTGAAGGCCCAAGCGCCGCCTTCCGGGCGGCTTTGGTTTGGGGGCTGCTGACGCGTAGCCATTCGTTTGCCATCCATGGCCACCGCAGGCTTGGGGCATGGGCAATCCCAGCCATGCCACGCTTCAGCCGCTGATGATCGCGTCGAGGCGTTCCAGCAGCGGGGCGGGGAGCATGACAACGCGGCGGGGGCGGCGACTTCCCGGCGGGGTGATAGCGGCAATTCGATGGGGGGCAAAGCTCACGATCACCCCCACCGGCTGGTCGTATTCGGCCAGATACTCGGCGATGCCACGCAGCGACCGCCGATCGAGCGTGAGGCTCGCCTTACACTCCAGCGGCACGGCCTGCCGGTGGCCCGTGACGAGAAAATCGATTTCCCCTCCCGACGGTGTTCTCTTCCAGCCGCACAGTGGCCTGCCTCCCCTGGCAAGTTCGATCGCCACCTGATTTTCGAGGCCTCCTCCGAGCGGCCCTCGCGCAACGGCTGAACGTGTCTTGAGGACGCTGATGGAAGGGATGCCGAGTTCGCGGAAGTGTCGCAGCAGGCCGGTATCGAAGAGATATCGTTTGGGTAGATAGGCATGGCTGGAATCGGGTGACGGGCCCCGCTGGTCGGAGCGGAGCAGGAGATGCCACGCTTGCAACCGGGCAAACACCTCGTTGATCCGCGCGTTGACAGCCGTCCCCGGCGTGGGGATCACCGTCGTGTTTTTCGAGGGGCTTCCGACGAAATTGGCGACGCTGCGAAAACATGCCGCCACGATGACGGCATCCCGCTCACCGAAGACGCGCATGAAGTCGCGCTCATAATCTGCCGCGATCTGCGCGAGCACCTCGCTGTGATCCAGGCCGGCAGCAGCGGCAGCAACCGCAGCGGGGAGGCCGCCGGTGGTGAGAAACCGGTCGTAGAGTTCGAGGAGCCGCTCATGGCGGGCGGGCAGCACCGGCCATTCATCGCCACGCACAAAAGCCGCGAGCCTCTCCTCCCCCACCGCCAGCAGATACTCCGAGAAACAAAACGGCGACACCACGATCTGCCGAACACGACCGACGGGATAGCGGACATCGTCACGGAACAATCTCGAAAGAGTCGACCCGGAGAGGATGACGGTGGCCTCCCGCCACTCCTCCTTCATGAACCGGACAAAGCGGCCGAGCTGTCGGCTCTCCTGCGACTCATCGATGAACAGCAGCGTGTCGGGGCCGGGGCTGAACTTCAGCCGGTCGGCGAGCACCTGCTCAAACTCGGGGAAGTCGCGGCAGCCGTCGATCAGCGAGCGGAGCCGCGCATCGCGTTCAAGGTTGGCAGTTGATACCCGCTTGCCGGCGGCGGCGCTTGCATGTTCGACGAGACTCGTCTTGCCAACCTGCCGCGCCCCCTCGACGAGCAGCACGTTCTTGTGCTGCTCCCGACTGCGAATGAACTCCCCAACCGCCGGTTCGATCGTCCGCTCGATGTATTTCATATGGCTATTCTATACTGAGTTTCGGTGAGAATAGCCATAGAGTCGGGCTGTCGCTCGGGTCGCGGCGATCGATGAAAAAATGGTGGTGCTGGCGATCTTCCCGGTAATCGGAGTCCCCGGCCACGCCGGCGGTTCTCAAGCCAGATCGAGGCGGAGGTATTCCCCGATGCCGACGACCTCTGCCTGAAAAATCTTTGCCAGACGCAGTGTCGGCCGCACCGTGGAAAGGCAACTGTAGCGCGAGCGCTCGACGCCCCGCCGCGTGCATTCCTCCACGCGATCGGCGAGCAACAAAAGCCCCGCCCAGCCGGAGCCGGCCCCGCCGCCGCGGAGATGCTCGGTGACAGCCAGAGCGTGCGTCGTGCCGAGATTTCCTCTGAACTCATACTGGTGATACCCGCAGACGACATCGTCAACGATGAGCACAACGCTGTCGCCGCCGTCGGGCCCACGGGCCAGTTCGGTGAAAAATGCCTCCAGCTGCGGCACCGTGCCGGCGATCGATCGGGCATGGAGCTCAGCGACCGGCCCGATCGGGGCCTCCCGCAGCGGCACGATCTGCGCCGACTCCGGAATTTCCCCGCGCTCAAGGAGCCAGGCGAGCCGCTCGAAGAGCCAGTCGGCCATCACCTCAACTTTCGATTCAAAGGTCGTCATCCGATCGACGCAGCGGAAGCCGCGCGACGCGAAGAATGGCAGGGCTGCGTCGCGCTCCTGCGGCTCGAGGAGGCCGACAACTGCGCGCACAGAGTCGTTCCGGGCCCGGGTAGCGAGATGGTCGAGGAGTGCTGTGGCGACACCGCGGCGCCGGTAGGGCTTCGGCACATGAATCGCGATGCGAAGATCGACGTTCCCTAGTTCGGCCCGCACCGGCATCGACTTGGCGGCGCCAAAGATGCTCCCCGTCGTGGCATCTTTGGCGACGAGCAGTTGCGACCAGCCGACGGCGCCGGGGGTATCGGGGAGGAGCATCCGGCAGGCGCGACGGTCGATCCCCTCGGCGGCGATAACACAGACGCCAGTCAGGGGGACATGTGGAGCGGTCGGTTCGTGTGCTGTCATGGTGGGGTCATCCTGGGCGACCATTCGGAGCAAGTCATTCCGAGCCAAGACCGCCGTCGACGGCGATCGACGTGCCGGTGATGTGGCTGGCTTCGTCAGAAACCAGAAAGGCGACAACACCGGCGATTTCTTCCGGTTCGGCAAACCGCTTCGTGGAGATCCCGGCGGCGAGCGCCTTGTAGGCCCCTTCCTCGCCGCCGCAGCGCTTAACCAATTCGCTCCAATGGGCGTGGCTCCTCCAGATCGGCGTCTTCACCCATCCCGGAAGAACGCAATTGACGCGGATCGCGAGGCCCATCTGGCGGGCCTCAAGCGCCGCCACGCGGCTGATCATTGCCACCGCCGCCTTGCTTGCGCTATAGGCAACGGCCCCCGGCTTCGGCTTTGCGCCATAGAGCGAGCCGAGCGTCACGATGCTCCCCCGGCCGGCCGGCCGCATTGCCAACAAGCTGTGCCGCACGGCGAGAAACGTGCCATCGGCATTGATCGCCATCGTCTCGCGCCACTGGTCAAGCGAGCCTTCCATCACCGATCCCGAACTGGCCACGCCGGCCGCATGAACCACGATGTCGAGGCGCTGTGCATCGGCAATGACATCGCGCATCAGCGCCCCCCACGAGGCGTCGCTGGTCACATCGAGATCGTGGCTTTTTCCATCTCCCCCCGCGGCCCGGATCGCCTCGGCGGTGGCGATCACACCGGCAGGATCGCGATCGGCGGCGATCACCGTCGCGCCGTCGCGGCTGAGTCTCAGGGCCACAGCCCGGCCGATACCGGAGGCGGCGCCAGTGACCAGCGCCACGCGGCCGGTGAAACGACCTGATTGCGAGTCGGCCGTCATGCCGGGCCTCCCGCGGCCTTGCCAAGGGCTGGGGCGCCGCCGCGGAGGGCCAAGGCGCTACGGCGATGGGCCGTTGCCTGTGCTTCGTCGTGCGTGGTGCGCTGGTGGATCAGCGCCAGCCAGTCGTGAGCGAGCACCGTGGGCCGCTGCGCCAGCGAGGTTTCAAAGGCCTGGATGGCGCGATCGGTTTGCCCCAGCCGCAGCAGCGCCATCCCGAGTTGGGCATGGGCCTCGGGCCAGAAGTAGCGCCGGCCGATGGCATTGAGCGCCTCGTCGGCCGACTCAGCCGGCTTGCCCCGCTCGGCATGGATGATCGCCAAGCCAAAGGGAGCCAGAGCCGACTCCGGTTCGATCTCACGGATGGCCAAAAAAATCCGTTCGGCCTCGTCGAACCGTTTGGCGGCGAGATGGGCCCAAGCGACGTTGCCGAGGAGGTAGCTGCTTGAGCCCCCCTGCTCCTCCGCTGAAGCAAAGTGGGCAAGGGCTTGGTCGGTGTGTCCCTCGCTCGTGGCGAGCATGCCGAGGAGGAGGGCGGCGTAGGGGGCCAGCCGCGGATCGGCGGCGACTTGGCCGGCGAGGGCCCGGCATTCCTCGCGATCTCCCTTGGCCAGAAGGCTCGACGCGAGGAGGAGAATCGCCTGCAGATGGCCAGGCGCCGCGGCGATCGCGCGGCGCAGGGCGGGAATCGCCTCGTCGAGGTTTCTGGCCTCGAAGTGGCTGAAGGCGCGGTGGAGATCCTGCCGGGCGCTGGCCGCGGCGTGCTCCGCCTCTTCGAGAGGGTTTGTCTCGCTGTAGCCAAGGGCGAGCAACTCGCGGATGGCCTCGCGGGCCTGCCAAGGATCCTCGACCGCATCAGGGGAATGGCGGCCAGAGGCTCCCTCGACCGCTTCCCACGAGGAAATTCGCTCTGGCTTAAGCCGCGCTTCAAAGGCTTCGGCAAGGATCCGGCCCGGCATGTCGGCGCCGATCGGGAGCCCAAGGAGCGCGAGGATCGTCGGCGTGATGTCGAGGAGGCTGGCCCCATGAACGAGCTGATCGGCGCGAACTCCCGGGCCGGCGATAGCGACAATCCCCAGCGGGCTGTGCCAAGCCAGCGGACTTGTAATCGCGACGCGCGGCTGCGGCCGCCCGGCCCCCGATTGAAAGCCATGGTCGGAGACAAGGATCAGCGTTGTGTCGGGGCCGGCGATTTCAACGAGCGCCCCGAGCATGGCGTCGAGAAGCACGCAGCCGGCATCGACAACGCCGCCGTAGAGCGCGGCTTCCTCCTCCGGGATCCCAGCGAGGAG
>CAISJI010000111.1 GCA_903885565.1 uncultured Planctomycetaceae bacterium | reverse complement strand
GCCGCTGATCGGCCGATCGCCGCGCTCCTGGCTGATCTCAGGCAGCGGGGGCTGCTCGACGACACGCTGGTCATCTGGGGCGGAGAGTTTGGACGCACTCCTGTGGCCCAAACGGCGAAAACGACCTGGGGCCGCGATCACCACCCCCATGGATTTACGATGTGGATGGCAGGGGGAGGTGTGCGCCGGGGGCTGACCTACGGCGGCACCGACGAATTCGGCTACCATGCCGTGGAGAAGCCGGTGCACGTTCACGATCTCCATGCCACCGTGCTCCATCTGCTGGGCATCGATCACGAGCAGTTGACGTTTCGCACCCAGGGACGCGATTTTCGGCTGACCGACGTGGCTGGCAGCGTGGTGAGCGAACTGCTGGCCTGATCGCCCCGACATCCGCCGCACTCCCACTACCGCGATTTCACAGGAAAAGCACCATGCAACTCGGTTTTGTTTCCGCCATCCTGCCCGAACTGTCGCTCGACGAAGTGGCTGCCTCGGCGCGGGCCAGCGGCTATTCCTGCGTGGAGGTGATGTGCTGGCCGCCGAGCCGGCCCGACCGCCGCTATGCCGGCGTCACCCATCTCGACGTGACCGATTTCACTCCAGCCCGGGCCGATGACGTGCATGCCCTGATGGCTGTGCATGGCGTTTCAATCAGCTCCCTGGGCTATTATCCGAATGCTCTCGGTGCCGATCGGGCCGAGGCGACCCGCGCCGCAGAGCATATTCGCAAGGTGATTCGCGCTGCTAGCTTGCTGGGGCTGGGCAGGATGACCACGTTCATCGGCCGCGATCACACGCTGTCGGTCGAGGACAACTGGCCCCGCTTCCGCGAAACCTGGATTCCGCTGGTTGAATACGCCGAAGACCAGGGGATACGGATCGGCATTGAAAACTGCCCGATGATCTTCACTGCCGACGAATGGCCGGGGGGCAAGAACCTCGCCTCCTCACCAGCCATCTGGCGGAGAATGTTCGCCGAGATCCCCAGCCTCCATCTGGGGCTCAACTACGATCCTTCGCACATGGTGTGGCAGCAGATGGACTATCTCCAACCGATCCGCGAGTTCGCCGATCGGCTCGTGCATGTCCATGCCAAGGATGTGCGGGTCGATCAGCGCAAGCTCGACGAGGTGGGGATTCTCGCCCATCCGAATCTCTATCACTTCCCCAAACTGCCCGGGCTGGGGGACGTGCACTGGGGCCGCTTCTTCGCCGCCCTGACCGATGTGGGCTATGCAGGGCCGGTCTGCGTGGAGGTGGAGGACAGACCCTACGAGGGAACGCTCAGCCTGCGGCAGACGGCGCTGCGGCAAAGCGCTGCGTATCTGCGGCAATTTGTCGTGGGCTAACAGGCCGGATTGCGGTTGCCATGGCCCACAAGGCCTTGCCATAATCCCCCCCGCCAGAGGCTCTGAACTCCAGAGAGGCCATCGTCGCCTCACCTCTGGCACGACGGAGTGTCTGTCCATGGTTCATGCGCCTCCACAGCAAACCTCGACTCGCTATCTCTCGCTCGACTTCTGGCGCGGCCTGGCCTGCTTGATGGTGGTGGCTGGCCACACGATCTCCCGCATGACGCCCGGCTCAGGGGGGCCGCCTGCCTCAGGAGAGTGGTGGGAGCAGGTGGCGATCTGGATGAGCCAGCGCACGTGGATTGGGGTGCCGATCTTCTTTGTGATCAGCGGCTACTGCATCTCCGCCAGCGCCGATTCCACCCGGCGGTTGGGGCGACCGATCAGCGAGTATTTTCTGCGCCGCTTCCGGCGCATCTTCCCTCCGTACTGGATCTGCGTGGCAGTCTCGTGCGTGCTGGTTGCCTGCGGCAACTTCCTCGCGCCCAATCTCTTTGCCGACATCAGCCTGCCCTGGAAGATCCCGGCGCTGCACTGGATCGGCAACCTGACATTGACCGAGACCTGGCTGGGGAATGTTCTCAACTATCCCTTCTCATGGAGCAACCTGTTCATCTGCCCCGCCTGGACGCTCTGCTACGAGGAGCAGTTCTACGCGGTCGTTGGCATCCTCATCTGGCTGGCCGGCCCGCGGTATTATGCGGCTATTATCGCCGTCACCGCGGCGGTGCTGTGGCGGTCGGTGGCATCACCAGCCAGCTACAATTCCGGCTTTTTCTTCGATGGCAGATGGCTGTCATTCGCCGCCGGTGTGGTGGTCTACTACGACATCCAACATGCCAATCGGCTGCAGTCGTGGCTGCTGCGGGGATTGCTGGTGGCGGGCATTGCCTGGTCGTGTCACGATCCCGCCATTCTCAAGGCCCCCAGCAGCATCGAATTGGACCGGTTGTGTGTCTTGAGCTTTGCCCTGCTGCTGATTATTTTGCATCGCTGGGATGCCCGCCTCCACCATGCCTCCGTGCTGCGACCGATCACCTTCTGCGGCACGATGTGCTACAGCATCTATCTGATGCACTGGGTGTTGGTCAGACCGATCAGCCATGGGCTGGGGCTATTGGGACTCTCCACAGTGGCCGAAACGCTGCTGGTCGTGTTGCCGCTGAGTCTGGCCACATGCGTGGGGGTGGGAGCCCTCTTCCACGTCCTCGTGGAACGCCGGTTTTTGAATACTCCGTTGCCCGCCACCGGGGGCCCGTTGCGGACAGGGGTTGCCGCGACGCCTGCCCCCCCCCTGCCCGCAGTGGAATTCACCACAAGCGGTGTCCAGCCCGACCGGCACGCGGCCTGACAACTGGAGGCAATCGAATCTCTACGGCTTGGCAGCCCGCTTCTGGGCAAAGAGCCACGTGTAGAGTTCAGGATTGGCGTAGGTTTCTGTCCACGAGTCGTGGCCCGCCTCTGGGTAGACGGTGAACTTCACATCCGATCCCACGGCTTTGAGGGCATCGACCATTTTCTCGGAATTTTCCAGCTTTACGATCGTGTCCTGGGCCCCATGGAACACCCAGATCGGCAGCCCCTTGAGGTTTTCGGCATCATCCGGATTCCCGCCGCCGCAGATCGGCACAATCGCCGCAAAGCGGTCTGGCTGCGCGGCTGCCAGCATCCATGTGCCGTAGCCCCCCATGCTCAGCCCCGTGAGGTAGATCCGCTCAGGATCGACCCGATAGGTTTCGCAGAGAGAATCGAGAAGTGCGCCGAGGTAGTCGGGGTTCCAGCCCCGGCCAGGGCTCTGTGGCGAGACCACGATGCAGGGGTAGTCGCGCGTCTTCTCTTCGATCATTTTCGGCGGGCCGTGCACCTTGACCTTCGCCAGAACTTTGCCCGATTCCCCGGCGCCGTGCAGGAACAGTATCAGCGGCCACCGTTGGGTGCCGGTGTCGTAGCCTTCCGGCAGCGCCAGGAGATATTTGTAGCGCGCCGTGACCGTGATCTCCTTCTCAAAGAACTTCTCTAGTTGACTCGATTCAGCCGGGGGAGTTGCCGGAGGGAGCGGCTCTTCGGCACGTGCCCCCAGACACAGTCCTGCGGCAGCCACCAGCACAACCATCGCCATCATCCGGGAAACTCGTCCCTGACCGTGGCGGCCTCTTCCGGAAGCCAACATCCGCCCCCCTTGCTGCGCTTGCATCGATTGTTCTCCTGAGGAATGCTGTTTTTCGCCCCGGCCGCGGGTGCAGTTTACATCACAGCACGCCGGGTGGAATCGGTTGAGAGGCGAGACTTTTGCCCCTTTTTACAGTAGGCTGGCATGCCGGGGGTTGTCGTTCGACCTGCGGTCAACTCCCGCTGGCGGCAGCCCCTGCCTGTGGTGTGTTTGCCAGCATGGGTCTTGCCGATTTTTTTGCGATGTTTCGCGGTGGCCGCAGCCGGGCGAGAGTCGATCTCCTGCGCCGCTATGAACTGCTGCACCACGGCATCGCCGGCACGATGTCGAATTTCTACAAGGCGCGCGACAACGCCTCGGGGGCCATCGTGGGGCTCAAGGTGCTCGATCCGAAGAAGGTCGATCCAATCGAGAGCCGTTACAAGGGGTTGGGCAAGGCGGGCGAAGGGGAGATCGGGTCGCTCATCGTGGGGCCCAACGTTGTCAAAACCCTCGATTGGGGCGTTGCCACGGATGGTCGGGCCTTCATCGTGGAGGAGTTTCTGGAGGGCATGCTGCTCCACGCCCTGCTCTCTAAAAAGATCCCGCTTCCTCCGGAACAACGCCTCGATCTCGTGCGGCAGGCGGCAACGGGCATCGATACGGTCCACCGCGCAGGATACGTTCATCGCGACATCTGTCCGCGCAACTTCATCCTCTGCACAGACGGTCGCCTGATGCTCTTCGACTTCGGTCTTACCGTCCCCGACAGGCCAGCCTTCCTGCAGCCTGGCAACCGGATCGGCACGCCCAATTACATGGCTCCGGAAGTGGTGCGGCGCCGGCAGGCAGACCGGCGGATCGATCTGTTTTCCTTCGGGATCACCGCCTACGAGATCTGCACGCTGGAACTCCCGTGGCCCCGCGGGAGCACCGGCAAGGCGGCTCTGGCCCACGATTCGACAGCCCCCACCGACATCCGCGAATACTGGCCAGACATCCCCGATCTCCTTGCGTCAGCGATCATGGCATGCGTTGAGGCCGATCCGGCCAAGCGTCCTGCCTCCATGGAGGCTTTCCTCACCCGGATCGCCAAGGTGAGCCTGTAATCGACATTCCGGGCAGGGCTGGAGGCGGGGGTTTCCTTGAGGAAACGGGCCAAAAATGGTCTGTGCTGCGGCTCAGCCGAGGAGCCCTTGATGCCGAATGGGCCGGATTCTAGGCTGTATGGCTTGCGATGCTCGGGCTGCGTGCTGCCCTGCCCATTGCCAGCGCCCTCCGAACACGTATTGACCACTCAAGCCGAGGATCATCAGCCATGTCCATGGACAAAAGCCTTCGCGTCCGCAGAGGTTCTTCAAACGCTCGCGGCGTGCTCACGCGTGGCGAGCGGATTTTGAAGCTCAAAGAGCAGGAGCGGTTTACTGAAGGCCGCAGCCCGCTGGGGCTTCCGAAGGTGCGCGTCTTCAAGATGGCGATGAAGAAGAAGAAGAAGGCCAAGGAAGAGGGGGCCGATGGCGCCGCTGCAGGCAAGGCACCGGCTGGCGGCAAGAAGAAATAGCCCTGAGGGGCGTTTTTGCCGGTCGGCTGAGTGGGCTGCCTTCGATGCAGAGCGGCAGGAAAACTGCTTTCTCCCAACAGCCCGGATGATTCCCGTTCCACAGGCAATCAACTGGTTGGGAGTCAACTGGTTGATAATCCGCCTGCGAGCAGGCGGGTGGCCGCTGCCTGGCCGGAGGCGATTACCTGCGGGATGCCCACCCCCTCATAGGCATTTCCCGCCAAGGCCAGGCCGGGGAACTGCTGCAGCCGCTCCTTGATGCGGGCCACGCGGCTCAGATGTCCCAGATGGTATTGAGGCATCGCTCTGGCCCACCGATTCACCTGCACCAGCAAGGGGTCACCGCGGGCCCCGATGATCTCGGCTGCCTCGCCAAGTGCCAGCGCCACCAGCGCTTCGTCGTTGAGTTGGTTGACGGCCGGATCGAGCGCCCCCCCCAGAAACCCCCGCACCAACACACAGCCCGCGGGCGTGCGGTGGGGGAATTTCGAGCTGGAAAAACTGATCGCCAGCGCTTTACGCCCCTCGATGCGAGGCACGACCATTCCCGCCGCGTCGAGCGGATGGGCGACGTCGGTGCGCTTGAATCCCAGCGACACCACGGCCGAACCGGCATATTCAATCTCCCCGAGTTGGGCGGCGAGTTCCCGGTCGACGGGTGTGAGAAGCGCTGCGGCAGCAGCCGAGGGCACCGCCACCACCACTCCCTCCGCCCGGAGCGTTTCCGGCGGCGGTGAACCCCCTCCTG
>CAISJI010000110.1 GCA_903885565.1 uncultured Planctomycetaceae bacterium | reverse complement strand
GTGCCGCCGCGGCAGCAAGCGGCGGCCGAGGCCACGCTCGGAGCACACCTCGCAGCGGTCTTCGCAACGCTTGGCACGCAAAAGAAGAACACCGCTGCCAGCTACCAGCGTGCGCGGCGGCTGCTGGAGGAATTTTTCGGCCAGGACCGACTCCTCGCCGGTGTCTGCCCCGGCGACGCCGACGACTACAAGGCGTGGCTCCTCCGGAAGTTTTCCCCCGCCACCGTTTCGATCGACCTGCGGCGGGCCAAACAGTTTTTCCGGCTGGCAGTCCGCCGCCGCCTGCTCACGGAGAGCCCCTTTGCCGACGCGAAGTGTGGATCGCAGATCAACGAAAGCCGGCGCGAGTTTGTGGAGCAGGAGACGATCGAACGCGTGATCGCGGCCTGCCCCAACCATGGCTGGCGAATGGCATTCGCCCTGCCGAGGTATCTCGCGATCCGGATGCCCAGCGAAGCGGAGAAGTTGAAGTGGAGCGATGTCGACTGGGAGAAGAACGTCATCACGATCCGGGAGCCAAAGGTGGAGCACCACGCGGGCCGCGGCATCCGAATCGTGCCGATCTTTCCGGAACTCAGGCCGCATCTGGAACTGGCCTACCGGGAACGGCCGGCGGGGGCGGTGTATATTGTGCCTCCGGCGGTCGGTGGCAAAAACCTGCGCACGCGGGCGACCCAGATCATCAAGGACGCGGGCATCACCCCCTGGAAGAAAACCTTTGCCAACCTGCGGGTCAGCCGGCTGAATGAGCTGGTCCGGGACCGCCGGTTTGCCAGCCATGTGATCACCGCCTGGGTGGGCAACTCGGAAAAGGTGCGCCGGGATCACTACCTGCTGGTGACCGAGGCGGACTACCAGGCGGCCCTCACTGGGCCGACCGGAAATCCGGCACAAATTCCGGCACACTCAGGGTCAATCAGGGGTCATCAGGAGCCCTCTGACCCGCCCGACAAAAGCAAAAAACAGCTTGACGTCCCTAAAAACAAGAAAACTGAGGATCCCCGACAGGAATCGAATCCGGCGATGCTGGCTATACGCGGCAATGCCAGCCGTCGCCTGTGTTCATCGAGAGATGGAGGCGGAGGGATCGGCGAACGCTTGAGGAGCGCACGCGACGAAACTTTTGCCGTCCCGCAGCCGATGCGCCACGGAAAGCCGAACGAACGAAACACAGCGGGTGACGGAAGGCGAAAATCGGCAAACTTTTTGTCGGCGCACGCGACGAAACTTGTGCCGCCACGCAGCCGACGCTTCATGCAGGTCGAACTCGGAATATCGAACGCGCGCTAGCGCTGGCCTAACTGCCCGTGCTGACGCATCGCTTCGGTGATCGAGCCAGCAATTTCACCGGAGATCCGGTTCTGCTGGGTAATGTCGCTGATACCAGAGGCCGATGCCGCCGCCCGGCCGATCATCACATAGGGATTAAAACCCGCCGCAGCGCCGATCGCCACGGCACCAGGCGTCATCCGCCCCTTGTCGGAGGTGTCGAGGACGAAAAAGGCCTGCCCGCCATTGGTCTGCGGATCGCAGAGCACGGCATCGACTCCCACCTTCTTGTTCCCCGCACCAAATCCCACCAATCCCCTGGCCGCGGCATTGCCCTCGTCGAGCGTCACGACCTCTCCCCGCAAGTGCCAGCCATCGGCCGGCGGCGGATCGGGGCGGTTCCAAAACACGGCCGGTAGGCCAGCGGCGGCGAGGGCATTGGCCACCTGCTGGGCGATCGCCATTCCCGCCGGAGCCTGCCTGTCAAACCCGGTCACCATATCAGCCACATGGGGACGATCGGCCATCATTCGCCGCAGCGGCCCCTGCGGCAGGCCACTGGTAGGAGCCTGCGCGAGTTGCTGCTCGAGCCCCGGCTCCATCGGAAAGGGAACGACGTAGATCCGCGCGGGAGGCCGGGCTGGCCAAGGGGAGGGGCCAGCGGCAGGCGTGGCCGATGTGGGCCCGAGGGAAAATCCCTGAGCCGAGCATGAGTCGCTGTGGGAAAGAGCGCTGCAGATCACGATCAGGCCGACGGCAGGGAAGAGCCGCTGGCTGGCCGGCAGAGAGTGGAACATGGGGGGCCTCCGGGCTGAGGATGATCGTCACGCAGGCCCGATCATCCAGAGTGAGAGGGGGTGGCGACAAGCCCAATGTGGCAGGCGCTGCCTCATCCGCCGGCAGGCAGCGGGATCCACTGGTCAAATGTCGCCGCCTGCCCGCAGTGGATGCCGGCAACATCGGACAGATTCCAAACGATCGCCTGCTCAATGCGAAACCGTCGGCCGGTGCTGGAGATGCGGATGCCGGAATAGTCGTCGACATAGCCATCACGGCGGGTCCGCTCGAGCAGCACCCCCCGCGCCTCACGGTGGAGCGGTTCGGCAGTGAGTCGCGACGGGGTTTGCGTCAATGTTGCTGGATCCATCTCCCAAAGCCTGAGGGCCAGTCGATTGCCATAGCTCAGGATCGGATCGGCCTGCGTGCCATGCGACACCACCACGCGGGGCGCTTCGAAGAGCCGCCGGGCCTGCTCAAGCGGAGTCCCTTCCCGCGACACCAACTCATACTTCAGCAGCCGGGAGAACGAGTCGAGCATCAACTGCCCATGGGCGACCGCCTCTGGACTCGACCAGAACGTCTCCTGCCCGAGTGGGCCGGCGCCGGAATCTGCAGGGGGGGACATGAAGCTTTTCCTCTGGCGAGCGCAGCGTTAGC
>CAISJI010000109.1 GCA_903885565.1 uncultured Planctomycetaceae bacterium | reverse complement strand
TGGGGGTGCCGTTCGATGTGTGTATGGCGAAGAGTTGGACCTGCGGGAGATCGGGAAGTTGCAGATCACCCGGGCGAGCCATGTGGAGCCAGATAGAGACGGCTTCTGGTGGGCGGATATGGGGCCTGTTGGTGGACCTGTTCTGGGGCCCTTCAAGAACCGGACGGAGGCGCTACAGGCGGAAAGGGGGTGGCTGGTCGGGAGAAAACCGTAAGGCTCCTATTTCAGCGACTCGGCATACGCTCCAGTCACGGCCGCCCCCATTCAAGACGGCGAATACGATAGTCGCTGCCCATTTGCACGATGGTCACACTGACGGCTTCGCAGAAACTGTCGCCGTTCAATGCCACATAGGCGACGGCCACATCGCCATCTTGCTTCTCAGGCCACTCCTGAAGGATGAATTCCTCCATGACCAGAACCTTCCGGATCGGTCCTGGTGCGTAGCTGGTCATGCCCTCCACCGCCTCTCTCAATTGGTCAGGCGTATTGGCTACCCTCGCATCTCCCGTCAGCAAGGCGCGAGCACCTGCATAGTCCTGCTCGGCAATGAGGTCTCCAAACTGCTTTGCGACTTCGATGTATGTGGGCATGTGCACGAAGGCGTTGGGGGCGGAGAGGGGGTGGCTGTTGCTGGCGACCAATACCGCCCGGCAACCACTTGTCATTCACTCGATGTAGGTGCCGTCTTCCACAAGCACCACCTTGTCGGGAAACAGATCAACAACCGCATCATTCCACGCCAGCGTCACAACATGCCCGTCCAGATAAAGGTAGTTCGCGATCCCGCTGTGCCGATTGTTGGCGATCCACGGTCCGATGATGTTCGCACCCAACCAGATATCGAAGTCGTCCTGCCGTGGGTCGTTCCCGAGAGCATCTGTGAATTGATCGGCATTCCGCTCGACCATGCAGATGAACTTGGACAATCCGAGGGTTTGCTGAAACCTGTTGAGCGTCCATGTGCCATAGCGACGGGTCTTGTGGATCAGCAACGAGTTCAGCAAGTAGCTCGTGCGGTGAGCAAGTCCGTCTGGTTGGCCAAAATCGTCGTAGTGTAGCGTGGGCTTCGAGAGGTCGTCTGCGCAACGATAAATCTGGTCGTCCGTGATGCCTTGCCTTGCGAGGGCCTCAACGTCTCCTATCTTGCCCCCAATGAACGGTTGCAGCTTGTCTGCCCAGTAGATTTCGGCAAACGAATCGGAGGCACTGGCCCGAGCTTGGACGTCGGCGAGGAAAGAGTGGTGCAGGAAAAATTTGCCGTTATGGGTGTCGAAATACTGCAGGCAGGCGAGGCCGATTTGCTTCAGATTCGATTGACACTGCGTCCGTCTGGCTAATTCGCGGGCACTCTGAACAGCGGGTATCAGCAAGCCCATGAGCGTGCTGATAATGCCAATCACAACCAGCAACTCAACCAACGTGAATCCGCCGGTTGTGGTTTGAGCGCAGCATATGGATTTCTGTCTGGCAACCATAACAGCGGAATTATACCGCGGGCGAAAAGCGGTCGCGTCTTGTAGAGCCTGAAGGCCCCGATAAGCCTTGAGGCAAGTTTGAAGAACGGCTTCCAGCGCGCCTCGTCATTGCACCGCCGCTCCGGATCGTCCGCGCGGCTGGCCTCCCGCTCCCCCCATCGGCCCCTCTGGCTGCCGGGTGTGCTTCCCTTCTTCCGGTCCGCTGTGTTGGCGGCCGGTGTCCCTGTGTGTTTTCTGTCCCGTTTCCCCCTTTCCATGGAGATCCTTTTGTATGAGTGACCTCGACTTGTTCACCGCTGTGGCCCTGAAGACCGGTGAGGATGCCCGTGAGATTCGGCGCCGTGGTTTCGTGCTGACCGGCCCCGAGGATTCCGGTGCTGACCTCAACCCGGAATGCATGCTTGATCTGGTCGATCTGCCGGAAAGTTGGAAGGTCGATTGGGACGCGTTGGGCTTTGGTTGCCGCGAGCCGTTCTATACGAGCACGCTGAATGCCCGGAAGAAGCCGAAGGCCAGCATGAAGCCCAGTAAGAAGCAAGTTGCCCGAGCGGCGTGATCTGCTGCTGATCTAACCTGACGAAAACCGCGACCCCATAAGTGACGGGCGTGGAGTGTGGTGGAGGTGCCCAAGCCTCCCTGCACCCAAGCCCGTCGCTTTTCTATTTCCAACCTCCAGCCCCACGAAGGACCACCCCATGTTGAAACTCCATGCCGGCGTCTCGAAAAAAGTCGGCTTACCCAATTTCTCCAGCGCCTCGGCCTCCTGCACCATCGAAGCTGAACTCGACGGCTCCCTGCTCCAAGACCGCGAGGGTTTTCAGATGGTCGTGCAGCGGGCCTATCAGAGTTGCGAGAAAGCCGTCGAGGACCAGATCGCCCGACTGCTTGTCCAAGGAAATCGCACACCAAATAGCCGGACTCGGATTCGCTGGTGATCACGGATATCAAGACGTCGCGTGGGAAGTGGAGTCAGGAGCAGGTCGAGGACTCCAGTGAGCAACTTCTGCTGTATTCCCACTTGGCCTCGGAGATCAGCCCGGGAAAGAAGATCGCGACACGGTTCTTGGTGCTGACGAAGACCAAGGAGCCGGTCATCGAGGAGCATACGCGGGAGGTTGAGCAG
>CAISJI010000108.1 GCA_903885565.1 uncultured Planctomycetaceae bacterium | reverse complement strand
CTTCATGACCGATGCCACGCGCGTCTGCACGCTCAAGCTCAACAACGACCACTCGTCGCTGCGGTTTCCCCACCTCGGCGTCGATTCGATGATCCACCATCTCCTCTCCCACTCCGACACCCCCGATTGGCTCAAGGTGAACCAGTTTTTCCTCGAGCAGGTCGCCCACATCTGCCGGCGCCTCGACGCGGTGCAGGAGGGGGAGCGGACGGCGCTGGACAACAGCGCCATCCTCTTTTGCTCGAGCATGATGACGGGCCACCACGACGCCTCGCAGCTTCCGCTCGTGCTCGTTGGCGGCGGCGGCGGAAAAATTGCCGGGGGCCGCGTGCTCGATTACTCCGGCCAGGAGCAGCGGCAGATGTGCCGGCTTTCCATGTCGCTCTTGGATGTGTGCGGCCTGCCGGTCGATTCCTTCGGCGATGCCACGGCGAAGCTCAGTGAGATCTGACCGGCTTTGACTACACGATGGTGACGGTGGGCAACCCTGGCAATTCGCCCGATATTCCCAATTACGCAACGAACTACATCGCGTTTCGTCCCGAAATTCCTCTTTCCTCATCCGTGCCCGAGTCGGTCCCCGAAATCGACCCCGCCGCTGGCTCAAGTGCCCTCGCGCTCGTTGCCGGGGTGCTGGCAATATTTGAGCCGCGGCGACGCCGCGGCTGTGTTGCTGCTCGGGCGGGCTGAGCGTCTTGAGTCCGACTGACAAACACAACCGGGCTTGGCATCGTAAGGTGTCCGGCCCGCGGCGTTTCAAGGGGGGCAGCGTCAGTCGCCTAAAGGCTGATGCCAGACCGATTCCAGCATGGGAGTGGCGGAAGGGGGAGAAGGGGCGGTAGGATTTATGTGTACTTTCCGGTAGCCGTGTCGTGGTGCCGGTGTCGTGTTGTTCAGGGCAAGTACAATTTTTAACAGCTAGAGATTCTCCATGGCCACTGCTGATACCTATCCGCACCTCGCGACCGATGCTCGCGGTAGGATGTGCGTCGGGAACACCAGATATACGGTGGACCATATCGCAGCCGAACATCACTTCCTGGGGTGGACTGCCGAGGAACTTCTCCGGCAGCACCCAGACCTTGCGCCGGCCCAAGTCTACGCTGCCTTGGCCTACTTCCATGACCATCACGACGCTGTTCTATCGTCGATCGAAGCGACGGGGCAGTGGGCGGAATCCCGGCGGCCACCGCTTTCGGTTTCGCGGAATGAACTTTTGAAACAACGTTCCTCGGATAACTGTGGCGGTCGCTAGGGCCACGAGGATGCCCCACTCTATCCTTCTCGATGTACACGTGCCGATCGCTGTTGCCGAATCCCTTCGTCGCCGCGGTATCGATGTCACCACGGCCCAGGAAGAGGGAATAGCTCTCTTGGATGACGAGTCGCTCCTGGCGCAGGCGACGATGCAAGGGCGAGTGCTTGCGACTCAGGACGCGGATTTCCTTGAAATTATCTCGCGGTGGAGAGCCATCGGGCGGGATTCCGGCGGGGTGATCTTTGCTCGACAGGGGATTTCGATAGGAATTCTCATTGAAGGCTTGGAACTGTGTCTCTATGGTTTGTCTGGTGACGAACTTCGCAACCAAGTCGTTTTTCTGCCTCTGCGATAACAATCTCGTCGAGCACGGCACGCATTTCGCAAAAGCCGAACGACGATCTCTTTCCCACTTCCCGCGACTATGGCAGCAGTGCCATTCAGATCGTCGCGAACACGGCATGAACAGCCCTGCATTGTGCCGTCAGGCTCATTCGTGCTCGCCCGCCACATGGGCCTCGCCGTCAGGGTCTATATCGACATGGAGCGTCATGGGGTGGCAGCAGACCGGGCAGTCTTCCACGTAGTCTTGGTGGGCGCCCCCGGAGATATCGACTGGCACGACGATCTCTTCGCCGCAGGAGTCGCAGATATAGGTCGCCTCAAGATGGGCGGCTGGTCTTCTGCGGCGGCGTTTGGAGCGTTTCTTGGCCATGGCACCCAGCATTGTAGCCCGCAGTGGAGCCCGCAGTGGAGCCCGTCGTCCTGGGCAGGTTGGCCAACTCGCGGCGCCTGTTTCGGTGCCGGTTTTTGATGTGTTTGCCGAGGTGTCACACGTAGGTGACACATGGCTGAAGCTCCGGGGATTTCTCTCGTGTCCATGGCTGCGCGGCTCAGGTGCACCCGGCCTCAGTTTCGTGAACGAGGCTGTCCTCAGGGCTCGTCCTCCGTCAGAGCCGCGACGCGCCCGGCGTGTACTGCCGCCACCAGCGCCGCATGATCGCGCTCATTCTGATCGGCATAGGCTGCAGCAAAAGCACCGATGGCCAGGTCGAATTGATCCGACTTGCCCAGATAACCACCGATCATGGCCGCATCGCCCGATTTGGCATGGGCGCGTGCCAGAACCCAGCCGCACACCTTGGCATAGTGCTTGAGTTCTCTGACGCCATAGCCATCGACAGGCAGAGAAAATTTCATGTCCCGTAACTGGCGCCCAAAGTAATCGCGGCCCAGCCGGCTCCGCGTCCAGCCGAGAAAAATATCGCTGCTCGCCTGCATGAGACGTTGCCCCATGACGACACGCTGTCCCTGGTTCTCATACCGGCTTTTTCCCGCATAAGGCTCCAGCACCGAGGGGCGGGCCTCCTTAAACTGGAGCAGCAGCGGATGATTGTCGCGGGAGAAAAACAGCCCAATATAGGTGCGAGTCCCCACGCTGCCGATGCCAACCACTTTGATGGCAGTGTCCTCCAGGCGGTAGCGGTCCAGCATCCCGTGCAGATCGTCCGGGAGGGATAGGCGATAGGCTTCGAGAGCCAGTGCCACGTCGGCGTCATGCAGGGGGTCAGAGGAGTGGTAGATCAGCGGTGGCTGATCGATCAGACGATGGCGTCCGCCCACCACATCGGTAATTCTGGGCACAATCTGCTCGCCCAGCCGTTGCCGAGCCTTATCGACGTATTTGGCATGGCGTTTCCTGCCTCTGGCATCAGTAGCCATGTCGATCAGGGTTTGCCCATCCAGCCGCGTGTACAACGTCTCCAGTGGGCTCTTTTTCGAAAATTCACGCAGGCCCTCTCGGTAGGCACGCGCGCAACGGATGGCTGCATGTGTCGGGTCGGCATGATCATTATCGCGTGCGGCCACCGCAAAGCTCACGGCGAGGCGTTTGAGATCCCACTCCCAGGGCGCCGGCAGTGTCTCGTCAAAATCATTGATGTCGAAGATCAGATTGCGCTCTGGCGATCCAAAGAAGCCAAAGTTGAGCAAATGGCAGTCGCCACAGGCCTGAACCGTTATGCCGCTGGCCGGGGTCTTCGCCAGATCATGCGCCATCAGCCCGGCTGAGCCCCGGAGAAACGTGAACGGACTCCGGACCATACGCCCATACCGGATGGGTATCAGTTCGGCTACGCGGTCCCGATTCGATTCCTCGAGAATGGCGACGGGATCACGCGACTGGCTGTGTGTCCCCCACTCGGCATGGAGAGCGTGCGGTACCTTGAGCTGCAAGGCCTTGCCGGCGCTGCATGCCTCAGCGCGCGACATGAAGCCCGGGTGTGGCTCTGAGGGGGGCAGAGGGACCGAAATGTTCGTGGTCATGGTGCTCGCTTGCATCAAGATCCTCGGGCTCGGCGCCGAGGCGAAAGGGCTCGGAGGTGTGCCGGTCGTCCGCAGTGCGTCGGCATGCAGGCTATCACGGGGCGTGTTCAGGGGGCTTTTCTGAGCCCCTCCCACTTCACGGTCCAGGTGCCATCGGCCGGAAATCCAGGGGCATTGCGTGTTGGCCCGCCGTCCCAGCCGGCTGCCATCATGGCTGTCGCGTAGAGCAGGCCGCCGTTGCCGGGCAGATACCAGCCCCCATTGAGGCCGCGCGCGTCGTAGCTGTTCTTGTCTTCCGACTCCAGCAACAGGGCATCCACAGCCAGCTGCGGTTCCCCCACGCGGGCCGCCGCCATCGCCATCCAGGGAAAATCCCAGCCCCAGGTTTTTTTCCAGTCCCAAGTCTGCCAGACCTTGAGCACGGTGCGGTGGGCCGTTTCACCATCCACGCTCTCCATGGGGGGCAGCATGCCGAGCACGCCGATCGGATCGGGGTGGTCTACGGCGCGGGCGGGATAGGTATTGGTCCATTCCGGAGAGTGGACGAACACCCCGTCATGTACCGGCAGGGGGGTGAGATTGCGGCGGATGTCTTCCCAGAGCGGCACCGGCGGCTTTCCCATCCGCTGCCGCCAGACCTGAGCCCGGTCGAGCCCCCAGCGCCAGTAGGCAAGATCGAAGACATCATCGCGCGTGATGCCCTGTTCGCTCGGCGGCATGGAGGGAGCCAATGAATAGACCCCGGTCGCGGCATCACGTGTCGGATAATCGGCCATGTAGTCGGCCGTTCCCTCGATGATGTCGGCCCACTTCTCGAGCGTGGCGCGGGTCGGGCGCAGCCGATATTCCAGTTCCGCCATGAAGATGGGATGGGGTTGTTTCCAGAGCAGCACCTGATTGCCGATCCAGGGGGCGCTGCGGCCCTCCGGCCCCACCGACTTGGGCCACTGCAGGCCGCGGTAGCCGAGTTGGGTCGCCAGGGCGGCTGCGGAGGGGGTAAAGCGTCTGTAACAGCCGAGGGCCTCCTCCGCCTGATGCCAGCGATCCCAAAGCCCGTAGTGGGCCAGATGCCACCAGAGCATTTCCATGTGAAACTGGCCACGCCAGGGATCGATCCCCACCAGACCGTTCTCGGAGGTTGGGAAACTGCCGCTGGCCATCGCCGCCATCAGATATTGCGAGAGGACGATCCGCCGCTCGAGTTCCCGCCAACGAGGATCGCTGCTGCCGGAAAGATCGATGGCACCGCCGCTGGTCCAGTGCGCCTCCCAATGGGCGGCGCAGGCCTCTTTGGTGGATGCGAATGTTGGCAGGTGGTCCGGCAAATCCGTGCCATAAAAAGCGCAGACAAGGCTCATGGCTGGAGCCCCCTGCGCAGACACCCTCAGCAGCCCGTTCGCTGCAGGGGATGTCTGGGATTGGAGAACGCACTCCGGCCCCACCTCGAGCGCAACACGGTAGGTTTCTGCATCAACCGTGCGGAGAAAATCGATGCGCTGCCCGCTCTGCCGCACCGTAGCGGTGGCGTGGCCCTCGGTGCGGGAAAAGTTGCCTATCCACTCCGAATTGTTCAGGGTGGGGTAGGGACAATCGAGGACCACCTGCAGTTCGCCCGAGGCCACCAGTGGCGATTCGATGTGGACCGCCACCATGTCAAGGCTGGGATGCACGCACGTCTCCACCTTGACGTCCGTGCCCGCGAGTTGGTAGCGAGCGGTGTGCAGACCCGTCCAAAGGTTGAGCGAGCGATCGATCGAGGTGATCTCAGCGGGCATCACGGCCCGTCCATCGGCGTGCATTAGCCGCAGCCGGCCCAGATTCATGATGTGGGGGTTATCGAACATCCAGCCGCGAAGCGCTTCGGTTTCGGGAGGGAATTCATCCGGTCCCCGATTCCTGCCCTGCTGGAAGGTGCCGGTGGAGGGCACACTCGCGGCGGTCAGGCCAGCCGGCAGCGGGAAGGAATGCCAGCCCCAGTGCGCGAGGGAATTGCCCGCGAACGTCTGCAGGCCCGTGGCATCGGCGTTGAAGCAGAATTCGCCGTTGCCGAGGGGGATCGTTCCGTTCGGTTTGTCCCAGACGATCCTGTGTCGCGCCACCAAGGCCCTTCGATCGATCGGCGCTGGCGACTCTGCCCGAGAGGTGACTGTCGAAAGACCGGCGACGACCAGCACCAGCATGAGGCAGAGGCAGCGTGGGACAAGACTCAGCATTGGGGATGATCCTGAAGTGGCTGCGGGGGGGTGGTGCGACATTCGGTCTTGGCCGCGTTCTGTCGGTTTAAGAGGCTCAATTCTACTCGTTTCACGCATCGAGCGCCGGTCGGGGAGCACGCTGGGGCCAGCGGCTGCCAAGGAAACGCTTCGTCGGGTTTACAACGGCCGAGCATATTCCGCCCGGCCAAGGAGTCGCCGACATTCCCACGAAGCATTGGGAGAAATCTGGTAACAGGTGAGGGCACACAAAGTCCCCAAAAAGTGGAGGCAGTCAGCGCAGGGGGCCCTGCTTGTCTTTCAACCGCTCGGCACGGAGTTTCTGCCGGAGCTTGAGTGGTGTCAGCCCCTCAGCCTTCTGAATCGCCCGAGTCATCGCATCCGGGCTCGAGAAGCCGGATGCTGCCAGGATTTCGGAGACGCTTAGTTCGGTGTCGGAGAGCAGTCGCTTCACCCGGTCGATACGGCAGCGGAGAATTTCTTCGCGGACTGTGCGGCCGAGGGCGCGATGGAATCGCCGCTCCAGTGAACGCGAACTGGTATTGAGACGTCTGGCCAGATCGCCCACCGAAAGGTCGAGATGGCTCCCGCCCCAGATCACCCGGAGGGCCTTGCTGACCAGCCGGTCGGTAAGGGCCTCGATATCCCGTGGTCCCTGGAGAATCAGTTGGTGGGCCTCCTCCTGCCTTCCAGCCACTATGGCAGCAAGGATCTCGGTGACGTTCGCGGCGATCAGATGAGGGAAGCCGGCCGGGCCCTTGTGGAGGCGGTCGAGCAGCGTGTTGAACGGTGACGCGATCAAATTGTTCAGTCCCGTGCGCACCAGCGGTTGATTGGGCGAAAAAAAGCGGTTGAGCACGAGCCGATCCATCTGTTCGCCGCTGAAGGTCACCCAATATTCCTCCCAGCCCACATTTTTTTCAGGGCGGTAACGGTGCCACACGCCCGGAAAGAGAAGGAGAACGGTGCCGGTGTTGATTCGGAGTGGTCCAGTGACGTCGGATTCGAAAAATCCTCGGCCGGCGACGATATAAATGACCGCGTATTCCGGCAGGCTGCGGCCTTT
>CAISJI010000107.1 GCA_903885565.1 uncultured Planctomycetaceae bacterium | reverse complement strand
TCGCTTGGACGGTGCGAAACACACCGGCCATGCATGTGCTGGTGGTGGCGGTGGCGGTGATCGGCTGGCTGAGCTTCTCGCAGATGCGGCGGGAGGTGTTTCCCGAATTTGAGCTGGAGATTGCCCTCGTTTCAGTTCCCTATCCCGGCGCCACTCCGGCGGAGGTCGAGGAGGGAATTTGCCAGAAGGTGGAGGAGGCCTGTCGCAGCGTCTCTGGCATCAAGAAAATCACCAGCGTTGCCCGCGAGGGACTGGGTTTCTGCGTTTTTGAGATCCGCGACAGCGTCAAGGACGTCCAGCGGGTGGTGGGTGAGATCCGCTCCGAGGTGGAACGGATTCCGAGTTTTCCTGAACTGGCCGAAGATCCGAAGGTGGAGCAGGTAACGCTCCGCACTCCGGCGATCAAGGTGGGGGTGATCGCGCCGCGGGCCGACACCGGCGACGAGCGGGCCGAATTGCAGCTGCGCGATGTGGCCGAGCGGGTGCGCGACGATCTGCTGGCCCTGCCGAGCGTTTCAGCGGCGAACATTGGCGGCGCCAAGGAATACGAGATCACGATCGAGATCGCCGAAGACACGCTCCGCAAGCATGGCCTGACGCTCAAGAACGTGGCCGATATCGTGCGCCGGGAAAATCTGGAACTGCCCGGCGGCACGATCCGTAGCGAGAGCGGCGAGGTGCTCCTGCGGGGCAAAAACAAGCAGTATGTTGGCGAGGAGATCGCCAAGCTGCCGCTCGTCACGCTGCCCGATGGTCTCGTGCTGACCGTTGGCGACATGGGCCGGGTCCGTGATGGATTTGCCGATGTGGCCGGCCGGAACCGCATCAACGGCCGGCCGGGGTTGGTGGTGTCGATCGACCGCAGTTCGGGGGAGGATCTGCTGGCGATGGTGGCTGCCGTGAAGGCCTACGTCGCTTCCAACCCGCTGCCGGATGGCTATGAGCTGGTCACTTGGGCCGATGCCTCGGTCGATGTGCGGGAGCGGCTCGACATGCTGATCTCCAACGGCACGCAGGGGCTGGCAATCGTGTTCATCCTGCTGGCGATGTTCTTCGATCTCAAAGTCGGATTCTGGGTGGCGATGGGTGTTCCGGTGTCGATGATCGGCACCGGGGCTTTGTTGTTCGTGGGCGATCAGACGCTCAACATGCTCTCGATGTTCGCCTTCCTGATGGCGGTCGGGATCGACGTCGACGACGCGATCGTCGTCAGCGACAACGTGGAGCGGCATCGCAAGATGGGGAAGGGGCCTGTACAGGCAGCGATCGACGGCACGGCGGAGGTCGTTCCCTCGGTGGTGTCGGGCGTGATGACCACCGTGATCACGTTCATTCCGCTCTTGTTTGTCTCGGGAGTGATGGGGAAGTTTATCGCCGTCATGCCGTTCGCCTTCATCGCCACGTTGATGGTGTCATTGGCGGAGGCGATCTTCATTCTCCCCGGGCATCTGGCGCACGAAGACAGCGGCGTGCTCCGGTTTTTCAGATTTCTCACCTGGCCGCTCCATCCGCTCCTGCCGATTCTGCAGGGAGTGCAGCGGGTTTGCGACTCGTCGCTCAAATGGTTTGTCCGCCGCTGCTACGCACCGTTTCTGGAAATCGCGATCGACAACCGCTACCTGATGCTGGCCGGTGCCGCCTCCATTCTCATTCTGGCCTTCGGGCTGATCCGCAGCGGCGTGACACCGTTTACGATTTTCCCCAAGGTCGATTCGAAGCGCATTCAGGCCCGGCTCCTGTTTCCCGATGGCACCCCGGCGAGCGTGACCGAAGAGGGGGTGGCCCGCGTGGAGCGCGCGCTGGAGGAAACCTCGACCAAGCTGGGCGCCGGCGAGCGGCCGCTGGTCACGCTCGTCTACACCTCCATCGGCGGGATCGACATGCAGGCCCGCCCGGGGCAACAGGGGCGCTCCAGCGGGAGCAATCAGGCAGGCGTGAGCGTGGAACTGGAGGATGCCCTCCACCGCAGCGTGACGAGCGAGCAGTTCATCAGCGAGTGGCGCAAAGCCACCGGCACGATTCCCGGGGCCGACAGTCTCGTGTTTGCCTCGGAGAATATCGGTCCGGCGGGCAAGGCGATTGAATTCAAGCTGTTGGCCCAGTCCGGCGCCGAGGGGCCGCGGCACTTGGAGGAGGCGGTTGAAAAGACGAAGCAGTGGCTGGGGCAGTATCCCGGCGTGATCGACATCGACGACGATTCCCGGCCGGGCAAATGGGAATACCAGATGAAGGTGAAGCCCCGCGCCGAGGCGATGGGAGTGTCGCTGGCGGACGTCGCCTCCACGATCCGCGGCAGTTTTTATGGCGAGGAAGTGATGCGCCTGCAGCGGGGCCGCCACGAGGTGAAACTGCTCGTCGCCTATCCCCGCGAGGAACGCCGCACATTCTCGGTGCTCGATGACGTGCAGGTGAAGAGCGCCGATGGAATCGCCCGTCCGCTCACAGAACTGGCCGACATCAACGTGACGCGCGGCTACTCGGAGATCAACCGGCTGGGGCAGAAGCGGTCGATCACGATCATGGCCGATCTCGATGCGGGCTCGGGACTGACGTCGTCGCAGATCGTCTCCGACATGCAGGCCCGCCTGATGCCAAAACTGCTGGAAGAGTATCCCGATCTGCGGGTGCGCTGGGAGGGAGAAACGGAGCAGACGAACGATTCGCTCCGCAGCCTCGGCCTGGGGTTCATTGTGTCTGTGTTTGCGATGTTTGTGCTGCTGACGATGGAATTTCGCTCCTATCTGCAACCGCTGCTGATCCTCACCGCCATTCCCTTTGGTGCCGCGGGGGCCGTGTTTGGCCATGCCCTGATGGGGATGCCGCTGACGCTGTTCACGATGTTTGGCGTGGTGGCGCTGGCGGGGATTGTGGTGAACGACTCGATCGTGCTGATCGATTTCATCAACCAGCGGGTGCGGGAGGGGCGGCCGATCAAGGTGGCACTGCGGGAAGCGGGATGCCTGCGGTTTCGGCCGGTGTTTCTCACCAGCGTGACGACCGTGGGAGGGCTGCTGCCGCTGCTCTTCGACAAGAGTTTTCAGGCCCAGTTTCTGATCCCGATGGCGACGTCGATGGTGTTTGGCGAGATGGTCACCACGGTGCTGATCCTCGTGCTGATTCCTGTGGCGTATTCCTTTATCGGCGGTGGCGGGCCGGCCCACGAGGAGGAGGAGGTGCGGGATATCAACGTCGATCCCGACGAGGGGGATGATGAATGGCTGCCGGAGAGCCTGAAGCTCTCACGCACCAAGAATAGGCCGATCGAATCCCATCCGTAGCCCCACGGGCAACCCCTTGCGTGAGCAGGCAGGGGCGACCATATCTTTTTGTCAGGCCGTCGCGGGAGGCCACTCAGCGGTTGAACAGGAAATGGCAGATGTCGCCATCCTGCATCACATATTCCTTCCCCTCGATCCGCAGCTTGCCCGCCCCGCGGATCTCCTTCTCTGACTTGTAGCTCTCCAGATCGGGAAGCGAATAGATCTCG
>CAISJI010000106.1 GCA_903885565.1 uncultured Planctomycetaceae bacterium | reverse complement strand
GTCGCCGAGGAGCTGCTAGCTGGCATGGGGGTGCGGAAGTAATCCATCATCTCGCCCATGGTCATGCCGCAGAGGTACTGCATCGCTGAAAACATGAGCGTTTGGGTTTGATTGGTGGCCAGGTCTGGATGGGTAACGCTCGTGGCGCGGGGCCGGCTTGGTGGCCACAGCGCGGTGTCGGCTTCTTGGCGAATGAACTCGGAGGCCCAGCCGCGCTTCACGTTGTCGCAGACCCCGTAGCCGATGCGGAGCAGTTCACTCGGTGAAGCACCCGTGGCCATAGCTGAGGTTTCATCCAGGTAGGTGTTCTCGTCGGCTGACTTACTCGTGGGTTGCGTTGTATCTGTTGCCGCCTGGGTGTCGGTGGTGCCGGCCGGCGTGGCGGTAGGGGTCGGCAACGCCGTCTTCGTTGTGGCCGGGGTGGTGCACGCGGCTAGTACGACGGCCAGGCCGAGTGCTGCGGGGATAGCGCGGTAGCTCATGTCGTTCTCCTTCTGTGCTGCCGGCGGTGGATGGCCAGTGAGTGGCCTATCTCGTTGAGCAGCTGCGCGTGCGGAATTGTGCCGTGGTGTTCGCGGAGCTTCCGTTCGATGATGGCGGTCTCGTCCGCGGTGAGGGTGCTGTCTGGGAGTGCGGCGATCACTGCCTCGACATTCATGTGGTTGAAGATAGGCGATGGCGCCAGTGTGATCAGAGAGCTTTCACGGCCACCGGAAGGTTGTGTTCTTCCGGATCGAGCATCCGAAGGTGTTGACGGCCGAGTCTAAGTGTCTCGATTGCCGCCCACTTTTCTGCCAGCTGGGCTATCCACATCGAGGTAACAATCGTGTCGGCGATCAGCTTGTCCTTGACGACTCCGCGCTGCGGTTCAGGAAGGGCCTTCCAGTCCAAGGGTTTCGGCAATTCGGGCCACGGCACTGGTGCTCGTTTTTGCCCTTTCGGCGTTAGCGACTCCGATTGGATCGCATCCCATTTGTCGATCCAGTCGAAGATGTTCGCCAATGTCTTCGGCATATCAATTTGCCCGCCGATCACAGCAGACACTTCAGGATTCGGTGCGATATCTCCGAAGGAATAGAGCAGCCGGCCTCGTAGGACTTGGGACACGATCTGGTCTGTTTCAGTAACCCACGCGCCCGCCAGCCTGCTCATGTTCTGCACCGACAGTCCTATATCCACATGCCATACGGCTGTTCGGGATTCGTCAGCGTTGATTACCGCAACGCAGGGAAGCATGCTCAACTCAATCTCATTTCGTCTTGTGCATGATGTTCATTACGCACCGGCACCGACAGTCGGCCGCCCTAAACAGCGGAGCAGATCATCCTCACTCCATATTAAAATCTCGCGACCTTTATCGCGTTCTGCACACGCCCTGCGTGCATTGTCCGTGACCCCCCCGTCGTAGTAGCCGACCACAACGATGTTGGTCTTGCCGCTGACCTTGTCCCGGATTGTTGCTCCCGCTGCGGCAATTTCGTTGAACGCTTGTTGCTTGTCGGTCTGTAGTTCACCAGTGACCACGACCACGCGACCGTAAAGGGGCCCTGTGGGATCCGCATCCAAATTCGGCGCGGGACGGGTAGGCCGCGGCGGCCAAAATGTCCTGTTGCTACTCATGTTGACCACCGGAACGAAATCGCCGTCGTATCCCGATAGCAAGTGTTCCAACTCAAGGCCGGCGGCATCGACTAGGGATGGCACATCGTTTGCACCGCAACCACGCGCAAGTCCAGTCGTCACCATGACAACACCGTGAGCATCCACTAGGGCATCGTGGTGCTGACCGTCAAGTGCGCCGCCCATTGCGTGGACAACGGCAGGCAGCTTGTACGAGGGCAATGAGATGAGCCGTTGAGCGAGGCTGTAACTGCACGTATAGCGCAGTTCCGGCCAGGGCATACCGTCTGCTTTACAGGCTCTCTCGATAACGCCGATATCGAAACTCGCTTGGTGCGCGACGAGGAGATCATCACCGACAAAATCAACTATGGCTGGGAGCACTTGTCTCC
>CAISJI010000105.1 GCA_903885565.1 uncultured Planctomycetaceae bacterium | reverse complement strand
TGTATAACCCCGCCGTGGGCGTGACATCTGGCGATTTCAGCGCCAGCACCGTGGGCGATCTGATCGTGTCGCTGCCGATCAATGCCGGCAGCACCGTTCCGCCGGGCGTGAAGGGGGATGGCAACATCTCGCTCACCTCCACCAATGCCACTATCCTCATCAAGGCCGATCTCACGGCTCTTCAGGATCGTGTATCGCTCAATGCGAGCTACGGCACAATCACGCAGGCCTCCGGCACGCTGATCGCCTGCGAAACGCTCGTCTGGTATGCCCAGTCGGCCCCCTCGCTCAATAGCACAGCCACGATCTATGGCGTGAATCAGACCGTGGCGGGCGATCTCTATATCCCGAGCCCCTATCCCGGCTCGGGTCCGCTGACCGTGGCTGCATCGAGCACCGTCGACGGCAGCATCTTTATCAAGTCGTCCGATGTCGTGATCGCCGGGCCGATCATCGCTGGCGGATCGTTCTCGAAGATCGATATTCAGGCTACCAGCGGCAATGTGACGTTCGACACGGCTGGGTCGGTCACCAATGTCAGCGGCTTCGGCGGCGTGCTGATCACTGCAGCCGGGGCGATCATCGATAACCATCCCACCGGCAACGACGTGACGGCACTCTCCGCCACGCTGACAGCCGGCTTGGGCAGCATCGGGGCCCTTGCCAATCCGCTGGAAACGAGCGTCAACACGCTCTCGGCCGCCGCCAATGCCGCTGGTGCCGTGATCGCCATCAGCAACGACAAGGCCCTCACGCTGCAGAGCCTCTCCGCGGCCGGTTCCGGGAGCACCGCGGCGATCCAGGCGGCCGGGGCGATCAGCCAGTCGGGGGCGCTCGTGGCCAGCAATCTCATCGTCACGGGCAACGGCTCGGCGATCGGGCTCAACACGCAGTCCAACCAGATCGGCACGTTCTCCGCCACCAATAGCGGCGGGTCGATCGCAATCAAAGACACCTCCGGCGATCTGGTGCTCGGCGCACTCTCCGGGGGAACTGTCTCCGTCACACAAACCTCTGGCGCCATCTCGCAATCGGAACCGACCGTGGCCACGTCGCTCTCTGTGACTGGCAGCGGGCAGGCGATCGTGCTCGACACGCAGGCCAACAGTATCGGCTCGTTCTCCGCGACCAACGGCTCGGCCTCAGTCTCAGTCAAAGACACTGTCAACGGCCTGGCTCTCGGGGCGATCACTGCCGGAAATGTGAGCGTGACCTCGACCGGCACTGGCGCCATCTCACAAACCGGCAAGATCACGGCCACCGCCCTCAACGTGACTGGCAATGGCGCCGAGATTCAGCTCCACACCCAAGCCAATGCGGTCGGCACGTTCTCCGCTTCCAATGGCGCCGGCTCGATCCTCTTCCAGAATGGCTCGAGCCCGCTGGTGGTGGGAGCGATCAGCGGCGGCTATGTCTACCTGCAGGTAGCCGGGGCCGTGTCGCAGTCGGGGGCGATCTCCGCCACCACGCTCACCGTCGGCGGCTCCGGCCAGCCGATTGCACTGGGCACACAGGCCAATTCGATCGGCACGTTCAATGTGAGCAATGGTGCCGGGGCCGTTTCCATCAAGGATGCGACGGGCGATCTTCTCGTCGGCTATGCCTACACGGGTCCCCTGAATGTGACGGCCGCCGGGAAGGTGAGCATCAGTCAGGTGATCGCAGCGGGGAACATCGGGATCGTCACACCCGGCAGTCTCTATGTCGGTCCGGCTGGCTCCCCGGCCCCGCTCCTCAAGAGCAGCACGCTGATCGATCTAACGGGCGTGGCGGGGGCAATCACGCTGGCCAACAGCGGCACGATCTCCGCTCCCACCGTGCTCACCGGCGGCAAGACGATCGATTTCGGCACCATCGCCACGGCGACGCAACTCAATCAGGCGATCGCCTCAGTCAATGCGATGCCCAATTCCGCTGGCCTGGCCTATCAGCTCACAGTCACACAGAGCTTTGTGCTCACGCAGACGATCGTCGTCAGTAATGCGATCGTGTTGCAGGGAGCCGCGCCCGGCACCACGCTCTACGGCTCCTCGGGCGTCGTCAATGGGCTCTATCTGACGAGCGCCGCCAGCGGCAGCACGATCCGGAACATGGCCTTTGGCTACTTCAGCGGCGGCACGGCCATTACGCTGGGTGGCGTGAAGAATGCGACGCTCTCCGGCCTTTCGGTGAGCAACAGCACCAACGGCCTCTACATCACTGGCGACAACGCGGGCACGAACATCGTTTCCAACACGATCGTGAACAACCAGTATGGCATGCAGTTGGTGAATGCCACGAACGTCACGGTGGGAGGGATGACCAGCGGCTCCAACACGGTCGCCTACTCGGCCAAAGCGGCTGTCTTTGCCAGTGGCAACTGCACCGGATCAAAGGTGCTCAAAACGTTGATGAGCAACAACACCGTCAACTACGACGTCGCCGCCTCCCGCAACCTCACGGTTGTGCAGTAGCCGGGTATCGGCACAAGATCAATTTCAGCCGCAGAACCAGCCGCTATGAGCGGCTGGCTTCGTCGCTGTGCTGCCCGCGTCAAGCCATTCGCCCGCCCGCCGGTTGCGCCGCGCTCACTCTCCCCTCATGATTCTGGACCCAAAATTTGCACTTCGCCCAAACGGCCGGTTAGCTTAAGGTCTGCCAAATCTAGGGGTGGAAAATGCCCCCCGGTTTCCGAGCGCCCAATCCCCCTCGCTGGTCTGCACTGCCCCCTCAGAGAGAGTCGCTGTCATGCTGCTGAGCCGTCTGTTCCAGAAGCGTCGTCCGGTTCCACAGGCCCCCCACGCGGCATCCCGCTCCCACCTGCGGCGGAATCTTCCGCAACTCCTCGGCAGCGAACAGTTGGAGCAGCGGTTGGCGCTGACAGTGAGCGTCTCCTCAACGCCGTTATCCGCTTCGGAATTTTGCTACAACATTCTGATCGATGACAACGTCGATTCCGGCGGCCTCGGCCGTGATGCCTACCTGCAAAATATCGGTGGCGGAGGGGATGGCGGCAAGATTCTGATCGCCGACAATCCGGGATTCGACAACGCCACCACCCGCAGCCTCAATCTTGTCGACAGCAAGTGCACGACGTTCTTTGTGTCGAGCGGCAGCCAGCGGGATGTGACCGCCGGGCTCGACACCGCCACGCTCACCGGCACGGTGGTGGCAGGAACACCCACCGTCACCAAGCTCTCCACCACTTCGGGTCTGAGCGAGGGGATGGGGGTGAGCGGCTCAGGCATCCCCGTCGGTACGACGATCCTGTCGATCAATAGTGGCACCAGCATCACGCTGTCGGCCAATGTGGCTGGAGTGATTACCTCGTCGTTTGCGTTCGGCACTGAAGCTCTCGCTTCCAACGGCACCACGATCAAGGGGAGCCCGCTGATCACCGGGATCTCCTCAACCGAAGGGCTGCTTGTCGGAATGCCGGTCACCGGTACAGGCATTCCTGCCAACGCCACCATCCTCAGCATCAGCTCGGCCGACACCACGTCGCTGACGATCTCGGCAAACGCAACAGCCGCAGGGAGCTCCGCGCTCACTTTTGGCGCCGGTGTGCAAAACCTCACCGGCTCCTCGACCGCCGGCACAACACTTATCTCCGGCATCTCGTCCACCACCACTCTGCTGCCCGGAATGCCGGTCACAGGCCCCGGCATTCCCGATAGCACGACAATTCTCAGCACGACGCCAACATCCGTCACGCTCTCAGCTCCCACCACCGCCCAGCGGACGCAGTCGCTCGACTTCTCCGCGATCGAACTCAGCGGCAACACAGTCGCCGGCTCGACCACCGTCACTGGCCTCACTGCCGCGCTCACCGGTGGCCTGCAAGTGGATATGACCGTGACCGGAAGCAATATTCCGGACGGCACCACGATCCGCTCCATTTCCAACAGCGGCACCTCCGTTGTGCTCTCAAACGCAGCCTTTGCGACCGGCGCTGATCTGCTGACATTCGGCGGGGGCGTCAGCGGGAGCGGCGGGAGCTACAGCTATACAATTCCATCTGTAACGCTTAACGCAGTCGGCTACGTTTCGCTCGGCAACGGCCTCTCGCTTTCGTTTTCGGCCTATCCGCAAACGGCTACGGCCACCACTCCACCCGTCGCCACACTCACGCAGCAGCCAAACGCCGACGCCTGGACGGCCGCCGGCTACGGCACGCCCACGATCTCCGTGGGGGGCAACAGTCTGAATTTCACATTTATCGACACCGACTCAAAGCCCAAGGGTGTTCCCGCCTTCAACCTTACAGATACCGAGGATTTTCTTACCCCAGGCGCTCACCCCCAAAGCTTTACCGTGGCACCGGGGCTCAATTTCAATCAACGGCTCACTGTCGATCTGCAGCCCGATCAGTCGCGCATCAACATCAATTCCCCCTGGCAGTCAACGCTCGGGTCGGCCGCCGATCCCTACTTCTATACAGCCTATGGCCGGCATGGAATTGCCGCCAGCAATCTGGTTCTCTACGCCACAAGCGTGAATATCAACCAGCTCACCACCAGCGCTACGCTCGTGGGCGTGGGAGGCACGCGGCGCGACAGCGGTTTTACCGGCGCAACCCAGTTTCTCAACGTCAACGCCACGATGGGAGCGCCGAACTACAGCCTTGAGCTTGCCGGCACGACCAATTCCCACGGCCTACTCGCCATGGCCTCGCAGGCGGGATCATTCCTCGGTGCCGATACAGTCGGGGGGGCGGGAGATATCACGCTCACGGCCGAATACACCGACGTCCAGTTGTTGGGCCGAGTGAACGCCACCAATCAGTCCTACCTGCTGCGGGCCTCCGGATCGGCC
>CAISJI010000104.1 GCA_903885565.1 uncultured Planctomycetaceae bacterium | reverse complement strand
GGGTTGTAGGTTTCTCGCGGATTTGTTTGGGGCGATTTTGGTAGTCAAGATGCTCCCGGCGCTTCCCGATTGCGAATGCCCTTCCCTGGAGCCAACGGTGCCGACCGCCCGCAACGCCGCGCGGAACGACCATGCCTCGGGCGTGCCGCGGAATAATTGCAGAGATACCGTCGGCCCCGCGGCCCCATGTAGTGCTAGCCGCTGCTTTGGAGGCACCACACTGATCGAGGGCCCTAGGCCGAACGGGGCGTTCACAAAGATTTTCAACCCCTTTCGGCCGGCGCTTTCTCTCAAAGAATGTGGGGGCCGCGCGGCATGGATTCACCAGCGTATGCTCGGGAATGACCGAAAACGACTCGCAAATCGTAGGGAAGAGCCAACCTGTGTAGTGCCACTCCCTTACGGGGTGCGTAGGCGACGGCGAGGGGGTGTTTGGGCCCATGTCGGCAGTGTAGCGGAAGTGAGGCCAAACTTGGTCCCGATCAAATTGACTCGCGTAGTGGACCGCCGTGTATTCCCGCAAATGAAGGGCTTTGATCGTTGGGCTGAGCCTGCTGGCCGCATCCAGATCCACCTTTTGACCGCCGGATACCGGCTCCTCATGGCAGACGGTGGTAGAACGAGGACGGCTGAGAGTCGAGACGGCGCCTTTGTTGGATTTCTGGATTGGTCGCAGGGCGAATACTCGTCGGCGAATCCCCCATAGTGCGGTGAATCGCCACGCCACAGCTTTCTGGCTCGATGGTTGTGGCCAAGGCTCGCTCCCGAGGGGAGTAATGAGGCAGCCTGTTGTTCTTCGTGGTTGAGCGATTCTGCATGAGAGAAGCCATTGACTCCGAAGCGGGGCCAGCCACCAGTGGATCGTTACGAGCGACCCTGCCGATTTCAAATTGATCCCGATCCGAAAAAGAAGGTCGCCACGATGTGTGAACTGCTCGGCCTCGCCTTCAATAAGCCGGTCTCCCCCGGCCTCTCATTCCGCGGGTTTCGCCACCGCGCTCAGGCGAATAAAGACGGCTGGGGGCTTGCCGCCATAACCCCCACCAAGGCACAGATCGCCAAGGAGCCGATCCGCGCCGATCAAAGCGACCTCTCGGAGACTCTCCGGGACGACCCACAGCTCATCGCCCCCATCTTCATCGGCCACGTGCGTGCCGCCAGTCGGGGCGAGGTGAGCCATCAGAACACCCATCCCTTTACACGCCGGATCAAGGGCAGGGATTTCGTTTTCGCCCATAATGGCACACTCGACATAGGCCGCATGAAATCCAGTTCCGAAGCCGCATTTCATGCCGAGGGCTCCACCGATTCAGAGTTGGCGATGTGCCTGCTGCTCTCCTGGATGGTCCGGGAAACGGTCCAACACCAGAACTACCCTCTTATCGAGAGTTTTTTGCTTGATCTGAACGCCTGCGGCAAGCTCAACCTACTCTTCTCCGATGGCCGGCGGCTTTACTGCTACCACGACCAGAACGGCTACAAGGGCCTCTGCTGGACGCACCGCCAGGCGCCGTTTAGCCAGATCAGCCTTCACGACGAAGATTGGGAGGCAAACCTCCGCGAAGAAAAATCCCCCGACCAAAAGGGGTTCGTTATCGCCTCACGACCATTGACGGCCGGCGAGGTCTGGCAGAATTTTCAACCGGGGGCGCTCATGGTGTTTGAGCGTGGGGAGCTCGCTTACGGAAAAATCGCCTGAACGCGGACCCCCGTTTCTCCATTGAAATCGTGTGTTCTCCGAACCTCTGAATACGTCTTTTGCCCTTTGGGGACAGCTTTTCGCCTTGCCGAAGAAGCAGGACCACACTGAGCAGCGGTTCTTCCGCCGATTGATGGTCGGCCAGTGCCGGGGTTTCCTTGGGGCCTGGGGCAAAAGGCCGCATCCAATCCGTTGCAACCACGGCCGTTGATTCAGCAGTTGTTCCTTGCCAGACCGCCGCTTGCCGAAGTGCTGTAGGCCTCCCTACTCTCAGGAACCACCGGTCCTTTTCGCCTTCGGCCCCTGAGAAACGTCCGCTTCACAAGGTCAACGAATTGCCGGGGCATCGGAGTCTTTGGGACGCGGCGGAGTCCTGAGGCCATCGCGCGGATCAAGTCTTGGCCTCAGCTGGAACTGGTCGAGGAATGATGGAAAAACATCGGGCGGACCGATCCGATTCCTTCCGGCGTTCGTTCTCTTCTTTTCTATCTCTACACCGGTCCCTTACCAAAACTGAGGAGCGCCCCAATATCTAAGAAAAAGCGGCCCGGTTTCCCGAAACCGCTCATTCTCCAGCTCACCAGCCACTATCCCGCCCACCCCCGACACGCCGACCGATATCCACACCCGGCACAACCAACCACTGACGGTGCTGGGTAGAAAATGCCCATCTGCATCGCCTGCCAGACTCGCTGAGCGCCCGCAAGCGTTCGGGCGACTCTCTCGGGCTTCACCTCAGCCACATGTTCCTCGAGGACCGGCTCCTTGGTCTTCGTGAGAACCAGGAACCGCGTCACGATCTTCTTCCCGGGGCTGATCTCCGAGGCCAACTTCGAGTACAGCAGGAGTTGCTCACCACTGTCCTCGACCTGCTCCGGGCTCCACTTGCCGCGAGAAGTTTTGATGTCTGTGATGACCAGCGCCTCCGAGTCTTCAGTGAGCAAGTCAACCCGCCCAAACAAATCCGGCACGCCGTCGACCAGCATGCCGCGAATCTCCTCTTCCACGCCCAGCACCCGCCCCTGAACGCTCACCGCAGGGCTACTCAGGAAG
>CAISJI010000103.1 GCA_903885565.1 uncultured Planctomycetaceae bacterium | reverse complement strand
GCCCCAGCCGAATCTCCTCACGGGCGGCCAGTTCCACCGGCTTCCAGTCGGCGCTGCGTTGCCAAGCGAAGAGTTGCCCATCGAGATCCTGGGAGATGAGCCAACTGCCGTCGGCCGTGAATTCAAGTGCCGCCACACTCTGCCGATGACCGATCCGATCGCCGCCACCGAGCGTGGCCACGAGCGAGCCGTCTGCCGCATCGAGCAGCAGAATTTCCCCGGTGCTCCCCATCGCGCCACTGCCAGCGAGCGCCACTACCCGAGGATCGTCGCCAGGAGATGTCGCCAAGGCTTGGATCGCTCCCCGCGTACCACGGGCCACCTGCCAACGCATCACCCGACTTTTAAGGCGGCGGCGGGCGATGTCACGACTGAGGCGCTCTCCAACCGGGTTCTCCGCCTCCCCTGGGGCAATCTTCCAGACGATTGCCACCTTGTCCCGGCCCCCGGAGATGAGTTGGGTCGAATCGGCCGAAAAAGCGAGAGCCCGCACCTCGCCGGTGTGTCCGGCGACATCCAGCCGGAGGATCGGATCGCTCGCCTCCCGCGTCACATCGGCCTGCACAGCGGGCATCTGCCCCGCAAGCAGCAGCCAGCAAATCCCGATCACCACACGGCATCGGCATGATACTGCCTCGCGGCTCTTTGTTCTCTGCATGGTGATCGCCCTCCCACCGTCCAACCCTGCCTACCACGTCCCTCCAGCATACCGTCGCCAGAACCCTCGCCTCTTCCCTGGCGCTCCCGCCGGGGACGGTTTCCAGTATGCTGTTTCGACTCGGTGGCGATTCCCTCATAGCGGGAGTTAGCCGAACCGTTTCCCGCTCCCTGCCAGCCAGATAAGGAATCCTCGCTGATGCCAGAAATCCAGATCCACGGTGAGACGGCCATGTTTGAAGAGGCCGATCAGATTGACGTGGCCGACGACATCGCCCAATACAGCTTTGTGACCGCCGATCCGGCTCCGGGGGGCACGCTCCTCATTCGCTCGGTCGATCCCAAGGATCTGCCGACCTTCGACGGCCCGCTGTTCATGATGGATGTCGATGAGGCAGAGGATCTGATCATTCTCAAGCAGGTGCAGATGTTCTTCTGGCCCTGGGAGGATGACGAGGAGTTTGAAGACACCGACGACGAGGACGAGGAAACCACATAGCTCCCCGCGGATGCGCTGGCTGGTGAAGCACAAGGCTCAATTCGACCAGTAGACATATTCGTCTGCGGGAAGAAAATCACGATCGAGTGGCTTGTCGATGAATACCGGTGCCTCAAGCAATGCCGGCCAAAGCGGCTTGACCTGTGCTGAATCGATCTGCTCGAGCCGCGTCTGCAGTTCGGCCAGCTTGTCGGGCCGCTCTACCGCGAGGTTGTGCTGCTCCGTGGGATCGACAGAGAGATCGAACAGCCACTGCTTTGGCGGTGTCTGCGCCACCTGCAGTTTCCAATCTCCCACCCGCACTGCCCGGTACGGACCGCTTCTCCAGAAGAGTGCCTCGTGGGGGGCGGGAGCGGCTTGATCGACCGCGCATTCCAGAAGATTTCGGCCATCGATCGGCCGATCGGTCGGCACGTCGATCCCGGCGGCGGCGGCGGCCGTGGCATAGATATCGACGTGTGTTACCGGATGAGTGGAGGTGGCCCCGGCAGGCAGCTTGCCGGGCCAGCGCATCAACAGGGGAATCCGCAGCCCCCCTTCGAAAAACGTCGCCTTCCAACCGCGGAAGGGCCGGTTCAGGCCATCCAGCCCAAGGTAATTGGCCCCACCGTTGTCGCTGGTGAAGACGACCAGCGTATTCTCCTCGAGTCCCTTCTCTCGCAGAGCTTCAAGCACCCGTCCCACACTGCGATCGAGCGCGCGGATCATCGCCCCATACACCCGCAACGCCCGATCCTCGATCTGGGGCAGGGCATCAAAATCGGCGCGGGTGGCCTGCAGGGGGGAGTGGGGCGTGTCGTAGGCGAGATACATGAAGAAGGGACGGTGGCGATTGGCTTCAAGAGCGGCGATCGCTTGATCGGTCAGATAGTCGGTCATATAGCCGGGTGTGCTAAACACAGGACCGTCGTTGTAGCGGACTCCCAGCGGTTGCGCGGCCCAGAGAAAGCTGTCGACCGGATCAAAATCCTGCTTCACATTGACCACATCAGGACTGGTGGGATCGGCGTGCAGCGTGGCTCCCTGCAGATACCCGAGGCTCTCGCTGAAGCCATGCTGATGGGGATGGAACTGCTGCGCCTCTCCCAGATGCCATTTGCCCAGGTGAAGCGTGTGATACCCGGCCCCCCCGAGCAGTTTGGCGATGGTGATTTCGCCAACGGGGAGTCCCTGCGACTGGTACGGAGGTACATCCTTCTCTCGCTCAGCGTGATAGATCGGCCGGTGGAGTCGATTGCCAGCATGCACCCCCAGCACCTTCGCAAAATTGATCGGAACGCTGGTGAATTCAAAGCCAAACCTCGTTCCATAACGCCCCGTCAGCAGCGCGGCCCGCGAGGGGGAGCAGGTGGCATTGCCGGCATAGGCCTGCGAAAAATTGACACCAGAAGCGCCGATGGAATTGATGTTGGGCGTGGGAACGGCGCCGCCTGCCACACCACCCCCATGAAATGAGATGTCGTTGTAGCCCATGTCGTCGGCCAGAATCACGATGATATTGGGCCTACCCGGGATGCTTGCCTCTGCGGCCTGAGGCCCTTGTTCCCAGACCACCGGCCGATTCGGCAGCGGCGTCGTGCGCTTGAGCCGCGCGACCAGCAGGGCCACACCCGAGATGCCACCGCCGAGGAAGTAGGCCGCTGCGCCG
>CAISJI010000102.1 GCA_903885565.1 uncultured Planctomycetaceae bacterium | reverse complement strand
GGAGTGGCTCGACCGGCTCGGCCATGCTGTCGATCGGGCCTTGGAGCAGGCAGAGATCGGCATCTCAGCCCAAACGCCCCCCGGCTCGCTCCCCGCTGCGGTGCCGTGGCGACCGCTGGCTTGGGATGCGCTGCGCAAGGCCCTCAGCTAAAGTGCTTGCTGCGGCGGCCGAACGGCCATGGCGGCTTCCGTGCGGAGGCTGGTACAACGGTGGATATGACGCGCCGTGTGCCACCCCCCATTCCGCCTGCCGCTTGCGCCCCGGCCGATAGTGCTCCGCCGGGCAGGCCCCGGCGCGGACTGGCTGTCTGGCTGGCTGGGAGTCTGTCGTATGACGCCTATGCGGCGATGGCGGAACGGCTCGCTTGGGATGTGTCGGAGCCGTCCGGTCGGCCCCCCACACTCCTGCTCTATGAACTCCAGCCGGAAATCACGATCGGCCGCTTGGGATCCCGGTGCGATGTCGAACTCACCGACGAGGAACTGCAGAATCACCGACTCGACGTCCGGTTTGTGGGGCGTGGTGGCGGCGCCGTTCTGCATGCCCCCGGCCAGATCGGAGTGGCGCTGTTTGCCAAGCTCGAAGACCTCGGCCTGGCCCCGTGTGCGGTGGGCCCTTATCTCGATCGCTTCGAGGCGGCGCTGGAGGGAGCGGTCCGCTCCCTGCGCTGCGGCGCGGCGCGCGACTCCCATCTGCCGGGGATCTTCGGCCGCACCGGGCTGTTGGCGGCGGTGGGGATCGCAGTGCGGCGCGGCATTGTCAGCCACGGAGCATTTATCAATGTGTCGCCGGCCCTCGATCTCTTCCACCGGGTGCGCAGTGTGGGCGGAGCGGGGGCTCCGCGGCGAGCGGCCGGGCCAACACGCAGCCTGCTGACGATGGGCTCGATCGAGGCAGACGTGCAGCGCCGGGTGCGGGTGCAGGATGCCCGGGCGGCGCTGGTAGAGCACTGTGTCGAGGCCTTCGCCTTTCCCTCTTCACATATCCAATCCGGGTTTCCGCTGCCGTTGCGGGCCCCAACCGATCATCCCCGGGAGTTCACCAGACGTGTCGGATAGTCGCTTCCCTCTGCTGCCGGTGCTGCCAGAGGCCGCCAGCCTACCAATTCTCGAAGCCGCCCCGGCGGACTCAAGAGCGCCTGTGCGCCGACTCCCTCCCTGGCTGCGGCGGAATCTCGAACCGGGGGGCGGCCATGGCGAGACTGCCAGCCTGATCGCCGAACTGCGGCTGGAGACAGTCTGTTCGTCGGCCAAGTGTCCCAACCGGCTGGAATGCTGGTCGGCCCGCACCGCCACGTTCATGATCCTCGGCAATGTATGCACCCGCCCCTGCGGCTTCTGCTCCGTGCCAAAGGGACGCACCGAGGAACTGGAGCAGGACGAACCGGAACGTGTGGCAGAGGCGGCCCGCCGGCTGGGGCTCAAACATGTGGTGATCACGAGTGTCACCCGCGACGATCTCGCCGACGGCGGCGCCGATCACTTCCGCCGCACGGTCGATGCTGTGCGTGCGGCTACCGGCGCCACAGTTGAAGTGCTCGTGCCCGATTTCCTTGGCAAGGAAGGGGCGCTTGAGTTATTGATGCAATCGCGGCCCGATGTCTTCAACCACAACACCGAAACAGTGCCCCGTCTCTACCGCACCGTGCGCGGCCGCAAGAGCCAGTATCCCTGGACGCTCGCGCTGTTGGCCGCTGCCAAGCGGATCATGCCGGAGGTGAAAACCAAAAGCGGGCTGATGCTCGGCCTCGGTGAGACGCGCGACGAACTGCTCGATGTATTTGCCGATCTGCTCGACCACGGCGTCGATTTCCTCACGCTGGGGCAGTATCTGCAGCCCACGCTCGAATCGCTCCCGGTGGAACGCTATCTGCCGCCGGAGGAATTCGACGAACTGGGAGCTCTGGCCCGCGGAATGGGTTTCAGGCAGGTCGCCTCCGGGCCGCTGGTGCGGTCGAGCTACCATGCCCGCGAGATGGCAGAAGACGGACTAGTGGCCTGAGCGATGTTCGGGGAGGGGCTGCCCAGGACCCAGAGCGACTACGACTTCCGTGGCGCCTCGGCTGCGGGACGGCAAAAGTTTCGTCGCTTGGGCCGCAGCGGCCCTGCGCTCCTCAAGCGTTCGCCGATCCCTCCGCCTCTGTCAACCATCCTTCCTCCTCCCTCCTGTGCGATGATCGGGGAGGGGCTGCTCGTGCCCCAGGAGCCGGCGTAGGCGGCCAGCGGAGCCATGGAAGGCGAAGCGCAGCCGACTTTCGAGTGAGCGAAAGGACCGG
>CAISJI010000101.1 GCA_903885565.1 uncultured Planctomycetaceae bacterium | reverse complement strand
CGGCTCGACCTGCTCGCCGATCTGGGAGACAGCACCGACACCGCGACGCTGTTGCGCCTCGCCCGCCGGCTCCGCCGGCTCGATCCCGATGCGGCGCAGGTGGTGAGTGTCATTCAGGATGCCGCGGCCGCCCGCCGCCGCGATCCCCAGCGGCTCGCGACAGCAGCCGCCGCGCTCTCAAGCACCACTCCCGCCGAGCGGAAGCGGGCAATCGAAGCGCTCTCGCGGGGGGGCACGGCGGCCCTCCCGGCGCTCGTCGATCTGCTGCAGACGGGCGACGCGAAGCGTGCTCCCGCCCGCGCGATCGCGCGGGAATTGGTCAATCAGCTCGGCCCCGCAGCCCGGCGGCCGCTGGTGTCGTGGCTCGGGTCACCCGATGTCGGCCACTGGCAGGGGGCGATCGAGGCCCTCGCGGCGAGCAACACCGCCGATGTGGGAGAATTCCTGCTCGCCCCGGCCCTCGTGCCTGGCACGCCCCCGGCGGCGCAGCGGGCAGCGATCGATGCCGTGCTCACCCATGAGGCGTGGTGCAACGGGGAAGCGGAGACGCGGGCCGATGCTCTGCCGAGTGCTTCTGAGGCCATCAGTCTGATCACGCGGCGACTCGATCGGGTGCTCTGCCCCGGCTATCTGGTTTCCACAGGGGATCGCGCCCCCTCCCAGCCTGTCGATCAGGGGGATGACGTGGTCTTCCGCGAGATCTGGAACCCAGCTACCAAACGCCTTGAAAAGCTGACGCTCACCCCCCGCGCCGCCCGCAGCCTCGAGGCGATGCATCTGGCCCGCGATCTGGGTGCCCTCGATGCCCGCGATCCAGAGGCCGTGCATCTGGCCCTGCTGGCCAGACTCGAAGCGGCGCTCGTGGCGGCGGGCGACCCGGCCACGGCGCTGGCCACAGTCGATCCCGCCCGGCTGGTTGAGGCCCTCACCGGGCCCGACGGCCTCGATCCGGCCACCGTCAGCGACGTGCTGGAGATGGCGATCGATCGGGAGATGCCTGAGGCTGCCGCTGCGGCGCTGCGCGTGCTGGAGGGGATTTATTCTCCCCAGATCATTCCGGGCAAGGAGGCCGACGAGCCTCCTGTGCTCGTGCGCTCGGCGGCGCTTCCGGAGGCGACGCGCCGGGCGCTGGTGCGGTTGCTGGAAGCACCTGACGAAACACTCGCCTTCGCGGCGGCGCGAGCGCTCGCCCGCTGCGGCGGCGATGCCCCCTATGCAGGCGCCAGCCGGATGGTGGCGCGGCTGGCCCGCACGGCGACGAGCCTGGGAGTCGATCGGGCGGTGGTGGCCCATGCCGATTTGGGCGTGGCGCAGAGCCTGGCGGCGAATCTCTCCCGCTATGGCTACGAGGCAGTCTGCGTGGCGACCGGCCATGCGGCGGTGAAAGCGGCCCGGGAAAACAGCGACACCAAGCTGGTGCTGCTGGGCAACAGGCTGGCCCATCCGGGGGCGCTGGAGACGGTGCAGTTTCTGCGGCAGCCGGGCTCGGGCGACATCCCGCCGGTGATGATCGTCGTGGAGCCGCTGGACGACTTGGGCCGCGGCCGGAAGCTAACACATCTGCTCCTCTCGGCCCGCGACTACCCCTGCCTCGGAATCGTCGATCGTCGCGACAGCTTCTTCCACGCCACACTCGACCCCGTCACGGGAGAAGAAATGATTCCCGCCCGCTTCCCGGCGGAGCTGGCGGCGCTCGTCGGCCCGGAGGGGGCCAGCCCCGCCTGGCGGCAGGCCCGGGCGGCCGAACGCAAGGGGCGGGCCGCCGAGGCGCTCGAGCTTTTAACGCTTCTGGGCCGGCAGGGCTTTGATGTTTCGGCCACCCTGCCGACGGCCCGGGACGCCCTCGTCGATCCCTCGCTGGCTGTGGCGGCGGCGGGGCTGCTCGGCACGGTGGGGGCTCCCGAGGCTCAGGAGCCGCTGCTGCGGCAGGCGGCAGAGCCGGGAATAACGCCCGAAGCGCGAGCTGCCGCGGCGGCCGCATTTCGCGCCAGCGTGGAGCGCTTTGGCCTCCTCCTCGATAGCCGGGGTCTGCAGGAGGTCTGCCGGATGTACAATTCGCCACAGGATGGGCCGGCCCGCGATGTGGTCGCCACCCTCCTCGCCACGCTCCCAGGCGCTCCCCCTCCCCCGAAGCCTCCCGCCGCCGATGCTGCGTTCGCCCGGCCAATCAGGTGACGATGCCACCGCTTCCCCGATCCGGGGATTGATCGGCACCGGTCCGGCGATGCAGGAGGTGTATGCCATGACGCGGAAGGTGGCCGCGTCCAACGCCTCGGTGCTGTTGGTGGGGGAAACCGGCACCGGCAAGGAGCTCGTGGCCAAGGCGGTTCACCAACTCTCCCCGCGCGGCAGCGGCCCCTTTGTGCGGGTCAACTGCGGCGCCCTCTCCGAGAGCCTGCTGGAGAGCGAACTCTTTGGCCATGTGCGCGGCTCGTTCACCGGCGCCGTGGCCAACCGCACCGGCCGATTCGAGGCGGCCCACACCGGCACGATCTTTCTCGACGAGATCAACTCCACCACGCAGAAGCTGCAGGTGAAACTGCTGCGCGTGTTGCAGGAGCGGGAGTTTGAGCGGGTGGGAGACACCGAGACGATCCGGGTCGACACCCGCGTGATCGCGGCGAGCAACCGCGAACTGCTCGATGAAGTCGCCCGGGAGAATTTCCGGGAGGATCTGTATTACCGGCTCAATGTCGTGCCGATCTACCTTCCCCCGCTGCGGGCCAGGCGCGAGGATATTCCGCTTCTTGTCAGCCACTTTCTCGAGATCTACAACGAGGCCAATGATCGGTATGTCGTGCACATCCAGAAAGAGGCCTTCGCCGCGATGGCGAAATACCACTGGCCGGGCAACGTGCGCGAACTGCAAAATGTCGTCGAACGCTGCGTGGTGATGGCCTCGGGCGACGAACTCACGCTCGATCTGCTGCCGGCTGTGATGCGCGGCGACAGGCCGGGCGCGACGATGCCGGGCCGCGGGGGGGATCTCGATTCCCTCGCCCGCGATCTCGTGGAGCAGGGCATGACCACCGCCGGCCCCGAGGACGAAAATCTCTTCGAGCGGATCGTCAATCGGGTGGAGCGGGAACTGATCTCACAGATGCTCGCCGCCTGTCAGGGAGTGCAACTGAAGGCGGCGGCGCGGCTGGGAATCAACCGCAACACGCTACGAAAAAAGCTCCACGAACATGGGCTCGAGGAAGCTGAAAGCTAGCTGACGATGTGCTCCATCGGTTGACAGCTCAATCGGTTGACAGAGGCGGAGGGATCGGCGAACTTTTTGTGCGCGCAGGGCCGCTGCGGCCCAACCGACGAAACTATTGCCGTCCCGCAGCCGAGGCGTCACGGAAGTCAAATCTACCCGAACACATCGGGTGACAGAGGCGGAGGGGTCGGCGAACGCTCGAGGAGCGCATGCGACGAGACTTTTGCCGTCCCGCAGCCGATGCGCCACGGAAGTCGGAGTCGCTCTAGGTCCGGGACTGCCCCTGCCCGCCGCCTGCCGTTCGCTGCGGCCCTCCGGTCCTTTCGCTCACTCGAAAGTCGGCTGCGCTTCGCCTTCCATGGCTCCGCTGGCCGCCTACGCCGGCTCCT
>CAISJI010000100.1 GCA_903885565.1 uncultured Planctomycetaceae bacterium | reverse complement strand
GACGCATTGCCCGGCCACTCCAGGCCAAGAAGATCGTGACCATCCTCGATAGTTTTGAGGAACTGGGCTGGCCGAGGCAGATCGATGATCCTGTCACCAGCGGCGGCCCCCACAACGCAACCCGGCGGCGAGTCATTGAGTCGCTCAACAAGGGACTCACGGACATTCACTTCATCTGCGTTGGTGATGGCGAACGCTTCGGCTGGGAAGAGCAGCCAGGAAAGCCACGCAAGAAACCGGTTGTCGAAAAGAAGACGGTTGCTGGGAAGAAGCCGCCGCAGGGTGCCTGATCAACAGCGCACCTGATCAACAGAGCACTTGATCAACTGCAGGGTGCTATACGGGTGCCGAGTTGAGCACAGGCGCGCTGAGATGGGACTGGTGCGCCGATTTGAGCACCGACTCTGGGACAATTGCACTCGTGACGCGGAGTTTCGCCAAGGATGCGAACGCGTCGCGTTGAGCGGGCAGCAGGCCCGCGAGGTGCAGTATGGTGGATTCCAGCAACTTCTATCGCCATGACCGACCGCCGCCGCTTGCCGGCGGGCTGGCACTGCGCCGCGCGGATGCCGCCAGGATGCTCGACATCAGCGTTCCGACGCTCGATCGACTCGTCAAAGCCGGCGAGATCCCGCGGGTGAAGCTCCCTGGAGCAGTCCTCTTTTCGGTCGATTCGTTACGGACCTGGCTGCACAGCCGGGAGACCCGCGAACAGCCGAACTGAGCAGGGATGCCATGCACACCACAACAGACTTTTTGAACGATTCAATTTCACTTGAGGAGGCCATCCATATGGCATCGACCGGTTCTGATAAACGAAAGCGGGGCACCGCGTCGCGGGCGCCGGTTGCGTTGAAGGGTGGTGGCGGCATCGACTCCCGCCACTTCTATCGCGATACCCGACAGCCGCCGCTTCCCGAGGGGCTGGCAATGCGCCGCGAGGGGGCAGCGAGGATGCTTGACATCAGCGTTCCGACGCTCGATCGGCTCGTGAAGGCTGGCGAGATCCCGCGGGTGAAGCTCCCTACCGCAGTCCTCTTTTCGGTCGCTTCGCTACGGACCTGGCTGCAGAGCCGGGAGACCCGCCGACAGTCGACCTGAGCAGGGATGCCATACGCACCAAAAATGGAGTTTTGTTGTTCGGTTCAGTTTCACCCGGGGAGGCCAGCATCATGGCATCGATCGGTTCAGATAAAGGAACACGGGGCACCGCGTGGCGGGTGCTGATTACGGTGAAGAGCGGTGGCGTCGCAAAACGGCACACCATCCGGCTCGGCAGGGTCAACCGGCGGATCGCGGAAACGGCCAAGCGGATGATCGAGTCGCTCGAGGCTGCCAAGGCGACCGGGCACTCCCTCGATGGCGAAACGGCCAACTGGGTGGCGGCCGTCAGCGACGAGATCCATGCCAGGCTCAGCAGGGCAGGGCTTGTGCCGCCGCGGCAGCAAGCGGCGGCCGAGGCCACGCTCGGAGCACACCTCGCAGCGGTCTTCGCAACGCTTGGCACGCAAAAGAAGAACACCGCTGCCAGCTACCAGCGTGCGCGGCG
>CAISJI010000099.1 GCA_903885565.1 uncultured Planctomycetaceae bacterium | reverse complement strand
CCGGGGGCCAGCCGCCGGCGCCACCAAGGCTCGTGCCAGAGCAAAAACAGAAGATAGGCCGCCAGCAGACAGGCGGGCAGGAAGATACTCGGCATGGCGATTGGGGGAGATGAGCCTCTGGATGAGGAGGAAGGTGAACGGAGGGAGCTTCGGATTGCAGAACTCTTTCTGGAGTGCCGCGATCAAGGGCCCGACCGACAGGCTGCACGCAGGCAGAAACTCCGCAGCTATCATGGCTGGTTATGATCCTCTCCAGCAACCTCGCGTTCTGTGCTGGGGCTTCGCAGAAAAAAACCGTGGTCGATGCCGGAACATCGACCACGGTCTCTCGTGTCGGCGAATCGAACCGAATCAGCGGCCCAGCAGCTTCACCTTTCCGTCGATGATGTTCTGCAGTGGCGCCCGGTTTGGATCCTGCTCGATCTTCTGGATCAGCGCCAGCCCGGTCAGCAGAACCTCACGCTGCCGCTCCTCCAGCGGCGAGAGCTGGGCACCGGAGGTGAGCTTATTGACGAAGGCACCGATGCCACCTGCGGCATCGGCGTATTCGGAGTAGAGCTGACGGATCACCTTTCGCAGTTCGTCGCGCATCATCGGAGCCGCATCGGCGACGAGTCTGTCGACCTGCTTGTCGTCGTTGAGATCAATTCCCTGAGCCTTCGCCCGAGCGACCGATTCCTTGAGCATGCCGCTGACGAGGTCGTACGACTTTCCTTCCAGATCGGTCAGATGCGTGTCGAGTTGCGAGGCGACATAGGTCTGGGCCTCGCGAGAGATCTGCGGAGGTGAGTCGAGCACCATCTGCTCTGCCTGCGCCACCAGTTGTGGAGCCTGGGCCTTCAGGTTTTCGCCGAGCTTGCCCACCTCCTGGTCGATCTGCGGCTTGACCGACTGGTAGGCCAACTCCACCATCGTCTGCGGATCGGCGAACTGATCGACGATCGTGCGATAGAGGTAGTTGAGATACCCGGCCATGCCGAGCAGCAGGGCCCCCATGACGAGGCCAGTGATCCACTGCCGGCGTCTGGCGGCGGCAGCATTTTCGTCGATTCTGCGGGAGAGTGAGGCAATGCTTCGCTCCAGCGAGCCCAGATCGGTTGTTGCATAAGAATCAGCCATGGAATGTCCTGTTTAAAAAATGAAATGGAAGAATGATGAACACGCGAAGGGATGGCTCGGCGAATCGCCCGACTAAAGGGGGCGTCCGGCGGGCCAGGTGGGCTCAATTTCCCAGCAACTCCTGGGTGGTCGGCAGAATCTGGTTGGTCGGCACGCCACCAGCCGGCATGTCGGCCACAATGGCGTCCACCATCAGCAGGACATGATGGATAAACTGCTTCTGCAGGCTCTCCTCAGTTTGGGTCGCCGTCTGGGCGACCGGCAGCTTCTCCAGCATGTTCCCGATCTTGGCCTGCTCCTTGGCGATCGTGGCCCGCAGTTCATCGGCCACAACACTCCCCTCGCCAATCATTCCTTCACGCAACTGCTTCGAGAGCGTGTCGACCCGCGCTTCGGTCAGCTTGGGAAAATCTCGTTTCAGGTCGGCAGTGAGCTTGCCGGCGACTCTCGTCATCGCATCGTCGGCCCGTTGCCGCACCGTCTTCTCCACGTCCTCAGCAAACGTGGTGGCCTCTCCGGCGAGCCGGCTGCTCAGCTCCGGCAGGAGTTGCGTTCCCCTGGCAAGCGCCAGATTGCTGTATTCGGGAACCGCCTCCATCACTTCGTCGGTGAGCTTTTTGCTCAAGGCCGGCCACTCGGCGTCGACCTTGCTCATCAGCGCCGTCTGGATCTTCTCGGGAGCCATCTTCTGCTGCACCGAACTCCAGAGCGAGGAGCCAAAATAGGCTGCCATTCCCAGCAGCGTAAGCATTCCACCGAGGGTGAGCATGCGGGTGAGAAAATTGCTGCGGCCGGTATCGTCGAGTTGTGACTCGAGCATCCGGACCATGCGTTCCAACTCAGCTGGACCTACCGCAGTGGCTCTGCCCTGTGGGCCGCCCTGTGGCTGGGGGGATCGGGATGATTCATACGCAGACTGCATGGCACTTCTCCGTGATGGATGAATGAAATGAATAGAAGAGACTCTGGAATCGGACGAATCCCAGGCTTGCGTCAGGAGGCCATCTGGAGTCGGCCCGGTTACGAGTGAAAAAACTCACCTCCACCGGGCATTCTTCAGCCCCCGCCCCCGACCCAAGCCAAGATACTACTCCGATCAACTTGGGGTTGGCAAGAAGCGCTTATCCCGCCCGCAGTGGCTCACTGCGGGGGAAAGAGGGTGCCTTTATCCCGTTGGCCACGGGTGAGTCTGCCGGATCGATGTTGCCGTTTGATGAGAACAGGGGGTGGAGCATGACTGCGGCGCAGGTTGGCTGCGGGAATAGAGGGGCCGTCGCTCGGGTGGAGTCAGGGTTAAAACGGCCCGGTAGGCCCTCCGCAGCCCACCTCGTAAGCGGCTGGTGGCAGGGGTTCGGTTTCGATCTGCAACCAGAATGTAGACTCAAAGGGCGACGGGGCACTTGCCGTTTGGCGCGGTGCCCAGATGCTTGGGCCGATCGGGCTGCGGTCTGGTCGCTGGCGCCCCGTGCTGCGGCCTGCCCGCAGTTGGATGTAGGTTTCGGAATCGCTCCCCCCAAATAGCACCTCGAAATGGCACCCCAGTCGCAGACACCATCTCCCGCCGGCCCGCCCGCCCCAGCAGCCCGGCGGCGGGGATCGTGGTGGCCAACGCTCATCGTGATCGCCGTGGCGAGCGGACTCGGCGGCATCCACCTCAACGACCCCGAGGTGTTGCCTCGGCTGGTCGCCCGACTGCTGCCCGCGGCGCCTGCCGTCAAGGCGGCGCCTCCCCGCATCGTGCCAGTGACAGCTCAGCGTGTACGGCAGGAGGAGATGGAACTGTTTCTCAACGGCCTCGGATCGGTCGTGGCATTCAACACCGTCACGATCCGCAGCCGCGTTGAGGGGGAGCTGGTGCGGGTTGCATTCTCCGAGGGGCAGGTCGTCAAACAGGGAGACCTGCTCGCCGAAATCGACCCCCGTCCCTACGAGGTGCAGCTGACGCAGGCTGAGGGGCAACTGGCCCGCGATCAAGCGGCGCTCCAAGCTGCCAGCCTCGACCTGGCACGGTATGAGGCACTCCACGCTCAGAAGCAGATCACGGGCCAGCAGATCGATTCCCAGCGGGCACTGGTGCGGCAGGCTGAAGCAGCGCTGCAGATCGATCGGGGCATCATCGACAACGTCAAGCTGCAACTCTCTTACTGCAGGATCACCGCGCCGATCACCGGTCGGATTGGGCTGCGCCTGGTCGATCCGGGCAACATCGTGCGTGGCAATGAACCCGCCGGCCTGGCTGTCATCGCCCAACTGCAGCCGATCGGCGTGGTCTTCACGATCCCCCAGGACGAGATCGGCCGGGTGCAGGAGGCGCTCGCCGCGGGTGGCACGATGGCCGTCGAGGCGTTTAACCGCGACTTCCACACGCAACTGGCGACCGGCACCCTCGCCGCGCTCGACAATCAGGTCGATGCTTCCACTGGAACGGTGAAGATCAAGGCTGTCTTCCCCAACGAGGACGGAATGCTGTTTCCCAACCAGTTTGTCAATGCCCGGCTGCTTGTGGAAACTCTGCGCGGGGCGCTGGTGGTGCCACTGTCGGCGGTCCAGCGCGGCCCCGATTCGACATTCGTCTACGTCGTGCAGCCCGATTCGACCGTGGCGGTCCGGCCAGTGACAGTCGGCCCGTCGCAGGGGGACTCCGTCACGATCACCGCCGGTCTGGACTTGGATGACCTCGTCGTCAGTGACGGTATCGATAAACTTTCCAACAAGGCGAAGGTCGCCGTGCGGGGGCCGGCAGCCACGCCACAAGGCGCGCTGCCGACAGTGGCGGGAACCCCTGCCAAGGAAGACGCCCGTGCCGCAGGGCCCTGAATCATGAACCTCTCCCGGCCATTCATCCTGCGGCCGGTCGCCACCAGCCTGCTGATGGTGGCTATCCTCCTTGCTGGCGCCGTGGCCTACCGCCAACTGCCGGTGTCGGCGCTGCCACAGGTCGACTATCCGACGATTCAGGTGGTAACGCTGTATCCCGGTGCCAGTCCGGAGGTGATGGCATCGAGTGTTACGGCGCCGCTGGAGCGACAGTTTGGCCAGGTGCCAGGCCTGGCGCAGATGACATCCACCAGCTCCGGCGGATGCTCGGTCGTCACGCTCCGCTTCAACCTTGATCTCAACATCGACGTGGCCACGCAGCAGGTGCAGGCTGCGATCAATTCTGCCTCAGCATATCTTCCTCGCGATCTTCCCAATCCGCCGGTCTACAACAAAACCAATCCCGCCGATGCCCCCATCCTCACCCTGGCCCTCACCAGCGACACCCTCCCGCTGACGCGGGTGCAGGATGTGGCAGATACCAGACTGGCCCAGAAAATCTCACAGCTTTCGGGCGTGGGGCTGGTGAGCATTTCCGGCGGCCAGAAACCGGCGATTCGCATCCAGGCCAATCCCACCACGCTCTCCAGTTTGGGTCTCAATCTGGAAGATCTCCGGCTGGCGCTGGTGCAGGCGAGCGTGAATCAGGCCAAGGGCAGCTTCGACGGCAGCCGCCAGGCCTACACCATCAGCGCCAACGACCAGCTCCTCACCAGCGATCAATTCCGCGAGCTGATTATCGGCTACCGCAACGGCGCCCCAATCCTGCTGACGGATGTCGCCGAGGTGGTGGACGGGGCGGAGAATGTGCGGCAGGCAGCCTGGATGAACACCACGCCCGCGGTGATCGTCAACATCCAGCGTCAGCCCGGCGCCAATATTATCGCCGTCGTCGACAGCGTGAAGGCTCTCCTGCCGCAGTTGGAGGCAACGCTGCCGGCGGCAGTGCAGGTGCATGTTCTCACCGACCGCACGCTCACGATCCGCGAGAGCATCCGCGGGGTCCAGCACGAACTGCTGCTCACGATCGCACTGGTGGTCTTCATCATCTTCCTCTTTCTGCGGAATCTCACCGCCACGATCATCCCCGGCATCGCGGTGCCGCTCTCGCTCGTCGGCACGTTCGCCGTGATGCATGCCCTCGGCTACAGCCTCAACAACCTCACGCTGATGGCCCTCACCATCTCCACGGGGTTTGTGGTTGATGACGCGATCGTGATGATCGAGAACATCGTGCGATACGTGGAGAAGGGGGAAGCGCCGCTGCAGGCGAGCTTGCGCGGAGCGAGTGAGATCGGCTTCACGATCGTGAGCCTGAGCCTGTCGCTGATTGCCGTGCTTATCCCGCTGTTGTTCATGGGTGATATCGTGGGGCGACTGTTCCGCGAGTTCGCCGTGACGCTCAGCGTCACGATCATCGTATCGGCGATTGTGTCGCTCACGCTCACGCCGATGATGTGCAGCCTGCTGCTCTCCTCCCGCAGCCTGCATCAGGAGGGCTGGCTGTACACCGCCAGCGAACGATTCTTCGACGCCTCCGCACGGGCCTATGCGGACTCACTGGAGATCGTGCTGCGCCACCAGGGGCTCACAATGCTCACAGCGATTGCAACGCTCGTCGCCACAGTGCAACTCTACAGCCAGGTGCCCAAAGGCTTTTTTCCGGTCCAGGACACGGGCGTGATTCTGGGCATCTCCGAGGCGCCGCAGCGAGTTTCGTTTGAGGCCATGCGCGAGCGTCAGCAGGCCCTCAACCGGGCGATCCTGGAGGATCCCGCCGTGGAAAGCCTCTCCAGCTTTATCGGCATCGATGGCACCAACATCACCGCCAACAGCGGACGGATCCAGATCAATCTTGTGCCCCTGGAGGATCGCGGCATCTCTGCCACAGATGTGATCCGGCGGCTCAACCGGCGGCTGGCAGAAATCGAGGGCATCGGGCTGTTTATGCAACCGGTGCAGGATCTCTCGGTGGAAACCCGCGTCAGCCGCACGCAGTATCAATACACCCTGGAATCGCCCGACGTTCGCGAACTGGAGGAATGGGCCCCGCAGTTGGTGGCAAGCCTGAAAGAACTGCCGGAGTTGGCCGATGTGGCCAGCGACCAGCAGGCGGAGGGGCTGCAGACTCTCTTGGTGATCGACCGCGACAGCGCCTCCAGAATGGGCGTGACGCCGCAGATGATCGACGATGCCCTCTACGATGCCTTCGGCCAGCGGCAGATCTCGATTCTGTTCACACAGCTCAATCAATACAGGGTTGTGCTGGAGGTGATGCCGGAATTCCGCCACGCACCGGAGGACATGGCGCAGATGTATGTGCGCACCGGAGCCAGCCCCACTGAGGACCGGTCGGCTGCCGAGTCACAGGCGAGCGCGGGAGGGGTGCCGCTCGGAGGCCTGATGCGACTGGAGGAAGTGAAGGCTCCCCTCTCGATCAACCACCAGGGGCAGTTCCCGGTGGTCACGGTATCGTTCAACCTGGCCCCGGGGACATCGCTCGGGGCTGCCGTCGAGGCAATGGAATCGGCCCGCCTCCGCCTGGGAATGCCGGCGGGAATTCAAACCGGCTTTCAGGGAACCGCCGCCGCCTTCCAGGCGTCGCTGGCCAACCAGCCGCTGCTGATCCTGGCGGCCATCGTCACCGTCTACATCGTGCTGGGAGTGCTCTACGAAAGCACGATCCATCCAATCACGATTCTCTCCACGTTGCCCAGCGCCGGCGTGGGGGCGCTGTTGGCACTGCTGTATTACGGACTCGACCTGAGCGTGATCGCCCTGATCGGCATCATTCTCCTGATTGGCATTGTGAAGAAAAACGCCATCATGATGATCGATTTTGCCATGGACGCCCGGCGCAATGGTATCGACGGCCGGATGGTTGGCCCGGACGAGGCGATCCGGCAGGCCTGCCTGCTGCGGTTCCGACCGATCATGATGACGACGATGGCGGCGCTGTTGGGCGCCCTGCCACTGGCGCTTGGCACAGGCGTCGGCTCAGAATTGCGGCGCCCACTGGGAATCACCATCATCGGCGGACTGATCGTCAGCCAGATTCTCACGCTCTACACCACTCCCGTGATCTATCTCTGGTTCGATTCCCTGGAGCGGTTCTTCTTCGCTGCCGCTGGGCCGGACGATGGATCTCTTCCTGCGGAGCCTGCATCTCTCCGCCCTGACGGAGAGAGCGTGCCATGAATCCCTCCGACTGGTTCATCCGTCGACCAGTAGGCACTTCACTGTTGGCCCTGGCGATCACGCTCACAGGCGCCATCTGCTACCACCTCCTGCCGGTGTCGCCGCTGCCGCAGGTGGAGTATCCAACGGT
>CAISJI010000098.1 GCA_903885565.1 uncultured Planctomycetaceae bacterium | reverse complement strand
GCCAGCGGAGCCATGGAAGGCGAAGCGCAGCCGACTTTCGAGTGAGCGAAAGGCCCTGGAGGGCCGCAGCGATCGTCCGGCGATGGGGCATGGGCAGCCCCGGACCTAGAGCGGTTACGATTTCCGTAGTGCCCCCGGCTGCGGGACGGCAAAAGTTTCGTCGCGTGTACGCTCCTCAAGCGTTCGCCGATCCCTCCGCCTCCATCGCCCGGTGGATCATACAGCGCCGGATGCGATGCCCGTCGGCCGAGGAAACCCTGGGCGTTCGCCGATCCCTCCGCCTCCATCGCCCGTTATTTTTCCGCTACGGCTATACTGTCATCTCTCAACTGACCTGAACGGATCGGGGGCACCAGAATGACAACCGGCAGCCTGCCGCTCACCCGGCGTGGTCTGAGCCTTTGCCGCTGGGGACTGATCCTCGTTCTGGCGATCCTACCGCTGCAATTCCTGCCGATGGCGGCATCTGCGGAGAATCTGAACTGGCTGCTCCTGTTTGCCTGGTCTTGGCTGGGACCAGCCAGCCTGGTGATCGTCGTGGTTGGGGTGTTTCTGACCACGGCAGCACCGGGGCCATCGCCTGCGACCGGCTGGGGAATAAGCTTCCTCGCCCTCACTGCCATCAGCAAACTCTGGCCGGTGGCGGTCTATATGGCCGAGTTGCCACATGCATTCCGTAGCCTGTTGAGCCCGCTGGCTGCTGTGACTCTGGTGCTCCAGTTCCTACTGCTGTTCGGACTCTTCGCATCGCTGGGGCGCTCACTCGCCACTCAAGCGTCTGCGGGAGGCGCGATGTGGGCCGCCGCCCCCCTCTGGGAGTCACTGGCCAGCCGGGGCAAAAAACTTTTTTCTCAGGCGCTGGTGTGTGCTATCCCGTGGCTGCTGATCCTGGCGGTTGGGATCGCTGGGGTGGTTGGCTTTCCGATGGTAGGACCGGGCGGCCTTCTGCTCGGCCTTCTTGTGGCGGTCTGGATCGGATCGGCCTGGGGGGTGTGGTTGCTGATCCGCAGCATCGGTCTGCTCGCGGCGATGGAACGGGCGCTGGGGCCCGGTCCCGATTCGGGCCGGATGATTTCTGCCCCCGCCGGCCTGAGATTTGCCACACGGTTTTCCGCGCCAGCCGTGCTCGCCGCAGCGATCGCACTCCTGGGAGTGGGGGCGAACACCTGGGTCGGCCGGACGCTGGCGACAGTCTATAAGCCAGGCATCGGCAGCGAGACTGTCGGAACTGCTGCCCCCACGATGGAGATGCATTCAATCGATGGAGCGACACTTCAGCTTGCCGATCTCCAGGGGAAGGTTGTCGTTCTCAACTTCTGGGCCACCTGGTGCGGCCCCTGCGTGGCCGAGATCCCCGATCTGGTCCGATTGGCCGCAGAGATCGAGCAGGAAGGGGGCGTTGTGATCGGGATCAGCTCCGAGGAACCCGACGCCGTTCGAGCCTTTGTCGCCGCCCAGAAGATCCCCTACCAGATGTTGACCGGGAGTTTCTACCCGGCCCCCTTCGATCGGATCAACTCCGTCCCCACGACGTTCATCATCGACGCCAGCGGCAGAATCCGAAAAACCATGGTCGGCAAACGGTCATATGCCGAATTTCGCCAGGCATTCGACGCCGTGAAAAGCGCGGCGGTGGTGCCGCATCCCGTCGAGGCTCTTCCGGCTGAGCCGGCAGCGGCTGTCGACCGGTCAGCAGAGGCTGAAGCCTTTCCTTAGGGCGCATCCGGGATAGCTGGAGCGACGACTGGGTAAATAGATCGAGCGATGGAGGCGGAGGGGTCGGCGAACGCTTGAGGAGCGCAAGCGACGAAACTTTTGCCGCCCCGCAGCCGGCTTATTTGCCCTACGCGGTCAAAGCCCTCCATGGCCTTTGTCCGCTGAGGTCGGCCGAGGAAAACGCCAAGGGTTTCCCTGGCCGACGGGCCCCGCAGCCGGCGCTCCACGGAAGCTTGGATCGGCTCAGCCGTCGCTGGCAAGCAATCCCTTCGCCGCTTTCATGATCGCTGGCACATGCTCCGGCTCGACACATGAAAGCATCGGCATCAGCGGACCGGTGACGGCGATGCCGGCACTCTCCACCGCCTGATGCAACACGCGGATCGGATTGATGCCGTTGCGCAGATCTTCCAGCCCCCGGAAGATATCGCGGATCCGCGCTGCCTCTACGTAGTCGCCCTTGCGCAGGGCCTTGAGCATCTGCTGGGAGAGCTTCGGCGCCACACAGACGCAGCCGCTGGTGAAGCCACCGAGGTGAAAATCACGCAGGTGCTCGATCGCCGGCTGCTCGCCGATGCCGCTGATGATCTTTCTCGGGTCGATCAGCCCAGCGAGCCTCGTGAGATAGGGATCGTGGGCGGGGTCCTGCCGCACCGTCGCATACTTGACGCCGCTGAGCAGTCCCTCCCGATCGAGGGCCGCCGCATCCTCCGGCTCGATGAAGCCGTCGGCCTTGATATAGAGCAGGGCCGGCACGCCGGCAGCGGCCACAAAGGCCCGCACGCCATTGGCCACGCCGGCGCTCGTGGTAATGCCCTGCTGCGGCAACACCATCACCGTGGGGAATTTGAATTTTCTGACAATGCGGGCCTGATCCATCAGCAGGCCGTAGGTCGGGCCGGCCGAGGGGATCACCAGCGTGTCGGGGCCGGCGAGCCGGGCGAGCATGTCGAGGGCCGCCTCATACTCAGAGGGGGGCAGGTGGTAGAAGTTGGCGTTGCCGCCGTAGAGCAAGAGCGACACGCCCCCCTGCTCGATGTGGCGGATGATCTTGGCGTTCTCCAACTCGTTGAGCGCGAGGTTCGGGTGACGGGCCATCGGGGGCACAGCCATTACCGAACGGGTCAGATGCTCATGCGTCAGCGGCGTCGTGATCATGCTCAAACTCTTTCCACAGGATCCAAAGGGAAGGTGCTGGGGTACCAAAACAGAAACAACGAAGACTTCAACAACGAAGCCTTAAAAAATATCAGGTTCGGGCGTGGCGGGCCCGCGTTCCAGAAACCGGAAATCACAGCCCTCGGGGGCCTGCGTGGTTTCATCCAGAAACAGCTTACTGTAGCCGCGGCCATAGCGCGGCTCCGGAGGCGTCCACTCCGCCCGGCGGCGAGCGAATTCCTCGGGGGTGACAATTGCCTCCAGCCGCCGGCCAGCCACGTCGAGCGTCACCATATCGCCATCCCGCAGCAGCGCCAGCGGCCCACCCACCGCCGCCTCCGGCGCCACATGGAGCACGCAGGTGCCGTAGCTGGTGCCGCTCATCCGGGCATCCGAGATGCGCACCATGTCGCGCACTCCCTGCTGGAGCAGTTTCTTGGGGATCGGCAGCATCCCCCATTCCGGCATGCCGGGAGCACCGATCGGGCCAGCGTTTTGCAGCACGAGGACGTGGTCGGGGGTGACAACCAGATCGGGGGCATCGAGCCGGGCCTTCATATCGGCATATGAATGAAACACAATCGCCGGCCCGGTGTGCTGCAGGAGTCGCGGCTCTGCCGCCGTCGGCTTCACCACGCAGCCGTCGGGGGCCAGATTGCCCCGCAGCACGAATGTGCCGCCGGCCCGGGCCAGCGGTTTTTCCAGTGGCAGGATCACGTTGTCGGAAACGACCTCGGCCCCGGCGATGTTTTCACCGAGCGTGCGGCCATTGGCGGTGAGGCAGTCGAGCGCGAGATGGTCGCGCAGCCGGGAGAGCAGGGCGGGCACGCCACCGGCGTCGTGGAAATCCTCCATCAGATATTCACCGGCGGGCCGCAGGTTGGCAATCACCGGCACAGTGCGCGACACCCGGTCGAAATCATCGAGCGACAGCGGCACGCCCGCCCGCCGCGCCAGCGCGATCAGATGGATGATGGCATTGGTCGAGCCGCACAACGCCATATCGGCAACCATTGCGTTCGAAAAGGCGGCGGGCGTCAGGATCCGGGAGGGCTTGAGATCCTCCCACACCATCTCCACTGCCCGGCGGCCGCAACTGGTCGCCAGCCGGGAATGGGCGGAGTGAACTGCCGGAATCGTGGCGGCGCCAGGGAGCGTCATCCCGAGGCTCTCGCAGACCGCCGCCATCGTCGAGGCGGTGCCCATCGTCATGCAGGTGCCAGGAGAGCGGGCGATGCCCTCTTCGATCTGCCGGAAGGCGCAGTCATCAAGGCAGCCCGCCTGTCTCTCGGCCCAGTATTTCCAGACGTCGGTCCCACTGCCGAGCCGCACGTCTCGGTAGCGGCCGGCGAGCATCGGACCGGCGGGCAGGAAGATGCAGGGAAGATCGGCGGAGATCGCCCCGAGCAAAAGCCCCGGCACCGTCTTGTCGCAGCCCCCCATCAGCACGGCACCATCGATGGGATGCGACCGCAGCACCTCCTCCGCTTCAAGAGCCAACAGATTGCGATAGAACATCGCCGTCGGCTTCATAAACATTTCCGACAGGCTGAGCACCGGAATCTCAACCGGAAACCCACCCGCCTGCCAGATGCCGCGCTTCACTTCCTCGGCCCGCTGGCGGAAGTGGGTATGGCATTGGTTGAGATCGCTCCAGGTGTTGAGGATCGCGATCACCGGCTTCCCCTGCGCGTCCTCGGCGGCATAGCCCATCTGCCGCAACCGGCTGCGATGGCCAAAACTGCGGAGATCGTCTGGGGCAAACCAGCGCTGCGAACGGAGGTCGGCCACGCTCTTGCGCGGGACGCGGGCCGCCGGCGAATCTCCACTGGAATGGCTGGAAGAAGACATGGTTGTCGCTGCGGTCTGGTGAGGGGACTGTGGGGAAAGTGCAGCATCGCTGGAGGCGATGCCTGTCGACCGTGGAAACCCTCGGCGTTTCCCCCGGTCGACCGAGTGGAAAAAGATCATGGATGACTTTTTCCACGGACAGTAAGGGGACTGTGGGGAAACGGCCGTCCCCGCCGAGAGATGAGTGAGTGTACGCTCTGCGTCGCGGCGACAGAACAGCCCCCTCATCGGCAGCAGTGGGTGCCGTTTCCGCTGCGAAAGAGCGCCGGATGGCTTTTTTCGCAGAGCGACTAAACTCTTTCCATCGGGTCGGGAACGGGAGAAACGTCGATGAGTCCGCTCGCCATTCTGATTATTGCGCTGTCGCTGGTGATTGCAGGGGTGCTCGCCCTGCGTCTGCATGCCTTCCTGACGCTCATCGTGGCGGCGATGGTGGTGGCGGCCCTCACCCCGGCCGCGGCGATCCAGCGCCACGAGATGACGAAAAACGACGTGCGGATCGCGGAGGTGCTCCCCGGGGGGATGGCGGCCACCGCCACCGACCGCCGCAAGACCCTCTCTCCCGGCACAACCTATGAAGTCTTTCGAATCAGCAATGGCGCTGCACCGGTAAAGATTGCCTCTGTCGTGCCCGACGAAGCGGACCGGGCCCCCGCAGGCTCGTCCGACAAGCCGCTCCAGACCACTCGCCGGATTGAGGTGCGCAGTCTCGAAGCGGGGCAGCAGATCATCGCCGGAGATCTGCTGATCTCCCCGGCGCTCGCCCGCGCGGCTGTCAAAACATCAACCGAAACGATCGGCCGCCGGGTGGCGGAGGGGTTTGGCCGCACGGCACTTGATATCGGGATCCTGATCGCGATGGCATCGATCCTCGGCTCCTGCCTGATGGCGGCCCGCGGCGCCGAACGGATCGTCTTCTCGCTCCAGCGGGCGATCGGCCGCGAGCAGACGCCGCTGGCCTTTCTTGCCAGCGGCTTCCTGCTGGGGATTCCGATGTTTGCCGAGGCGGTGTTCTATCTCCTGTTGCCGCTGGCCAAGGCGATGTGGATGCAGTCGCGGCAGCATTATGTGTTGCTGGTGCTCTCAATCGTGGCTGGCGCCACGATGACGCACTCGCTCGTGCCGCCGACCCCCGGGCCGCTGTTCGTGGCCGACGCGATGGGGATCGATATCGCGCTGATGATGCGGCAGGGAGCGATCGTGGGCATCGTGGCGGCGCTGGCTGGCTACGCCTACGCCCGCTGGGCCGATCGGAGGTGGGCCATTCCGCTGCGCCTTTCAGCCGCCGCCGCCGTGGAAGATTCGGCCGCCGTCCCCGGGATCACCGCGCTGAGCGAAACAGGCGCCGGGCTCCCGCCGCTGATCTGGTCGCTGCTGCCGATCCTGCTGCCGGTGATCCTGATCAGCGCCGACTCCGCCCTCGAATCATCCGACTGGGGCCTTCCCGCCTGGCTCGTGCAGGCAATCCATGTGGTGGGGGACAAAAATCTGGCGCTGACGCTCTCCGCCGCGGCGTCACTGGTGCTGCTGGCCTGCCATGCCAGCGGGCCCAACAAGGCAGATAAGATCCGCAGCACGATCCGGGAATCGATCGTGGAAGCAGGAGAGATCATCCTTGTGATCGCCGCCGGAGGCGCGCTCGGGGCGACGCTGCGGCAGGCGGGGATGGCAGAACTGGCCAGTGCCGCGGTACCGGAGTGGAAACTGATGCTGTTGCCGATCGCCTGGGGGATCACGGGAATTGTGCGCGTGGCCCAGGGCTCGGCCACGGTGGCGATGATCACGGCGGTGGGGATCATCGGACCGATCGCCCTGGCGGAAAATCTGCCGTTTCATCCTGTGTATGTGGCTGTCGCGATCGGCTGCGGATCGAAGATCGGGATGTGGATGAACGACAGCGGATTCTGGGTGATCTCGCGGATGACCGGCATGAACGAGGTGGAAACGCTGCGCACCGCCAGTGCGATGGTGTTCATCGAGGGCTGCGTGGGACTGGCGATGACGATGCTGCTGGCGAGCCTGTGGCCGCTGGTGTAGCCGGCAGAGACCCCAGCAGCACATGAGTTCAAGGAAAGTTTTCCAGGGGGAACTCCAGATGAAATCTCGCGACATGCCAGCCTGCATCCAGCCAGCCTGCATTCAGGATGAACGATCCCGAACAGCGATTCAGCGCACGGCGCCGATTGTGATCGTTCTGCTGGCGTGGCTGCTGCCCGGCGGTCTGCCGGCCGCCGAACGCCCCAACATCCTCTTCATCTTCGCCGACGATCTCACCTGCCAGGCCCTCTCCAGCTTCGGCGACCACCGGCAGCTGCTGGACACGCCCTACATCGATCGGCTGGCCCGCGAAGGGATGCGGTTTGATCGCTGCCTTGTCACCAACTCGATCTGCGGCCCCAGCCGGGCCACGATCCTGACCGGCAAATATTCACACAAGAACGGCTTTTACAACAATTCCACGTCGTCGTTTGACAGCAGCCAGACAACGTTCCCCAAGCTGCTGCAAGGCGCGGGCTACCAGACGGCAGTGATCGGCAAGTGGCATCTGGTGAGCGATCCCACCGGCTTCGACCACTGGCACGTGCTGCCCGGACAAGGCATCTACTACAACCCGCCGATGATCCGGATGGGAGAGAAGATGGAGCACCGGGGATATGTCACCGACCTGATCACCGAACTGTCGCTGCAGTGGCTCGCCGGGCGGGACCGCGACCGGCCGTTTCTCCTGATGACGCAGCACAAAGCGCCCCACCGCGAGTGGTCGCCTCCCACGCGGCTGCTCGGCTGGGATGCCGACCGGGTGTACCCTGAGCCGGCGACGCTGTTCGACGATTTTTCAGGCCGCAGCCGGGCCCTGGCCGACCACGATATGGGCCTGCTCCGCACGTTTACGCCGCTCGACTCCAAATTCGTGCCCCCTCCCGAGATCGACGGCGCCGATCTGGCCGCTTGGAATGCCTATTACGAACCGCGCAATGCCGCGTTTCGAGAGGCCGAGCCGCAGGGGGATGCGCTCGTCCGCTGGCGCTACAACCGCTACATGCACGACTACCTCGGCTGCGTGAAGGCGCTCGACGAGAATGTGGGCAGGATCCTCGACCAGCTCGATCAGGAGGGGATCGCCAAAGACACCGTCGTAGTGCTTGCCTCCGATCAGGGTTTTTTTCTGGGGGAGCATGGCTGGTTTGACAAGCGCTGGATACTGGAAGAATCGCTGCGCACGCCGCTGCTGGTGCGCTGGCCCGGCCGCACGCCTGCCGGCAGCAGGTGTGAAAAAATAGTCTCGCTGATCGACTTTGCGCCCACATTCCTGGAGATGGCCGGCGCTCCAGTGCCGAGTGAGATGCAGGGCCGGAGCTTTGTGCCACTGCTCTCTGGAAAGACTCCTCCTGATTGGCGCACGAGCCTCTACTACCGCTATTACGAATTCCCGCTGCCCCATCGGGTGCGGCCGCACCTCGGCGTGATCACCGACCGCTACAAGCTCGTTCACTACGAAGGGAGCGGCGTGGACGACTGGGAACTCCTCGACCGCCAAATCGATCCGCTGGAAACCAAAAATTTTCTCGATGAACCCGGCCATGCGGATGTCCTGCGGGAGCTCCAAAGCGAACTCGCCCGGCTCCAGGCTGAGGTGGATGATCTCACCCCGCCGCCCCGCACAGCCTTTGGCCGGGCCCCGTTTCCCGAGGAAGTCGATCCGACTGCGCCAGCCACTCCCCGCCAGCCCCGCCGCAGAAAGGCAGGCTGATCCCGACGCGAACCGACTTTGCCCACGGACAGCGGGGGAGGATAGAATGTGAATTGGGCTGAGCGCCCGAAAGGACCCGATTCATGGCAGGGCAGCACTTCCGTTTCCAATTCTCTCTGCTCTGGATGGCGGGCGTGGCTGCTTTGGTAAGCGCCCCCTGCCGGGCTGATGGCCCGGCTGCCGAGCCGCTGGCTATTTACACAGACGTGCTCAAGCCGCTGCTGGCCCAGCGTTGCACCTCCTGCCACGGCAGCCTCAAGCAGGAAGCGGGTCTGCGGCTCGACACCGTGGCCCTGATGCGGCAGGGGGGAGAAACAGGCAGCGCGATCGAGCCTGGAACTCCAGCCGGCAGCCTCCTGCTGGCCCGCGTGGTAGCAACGGATCTCTCCCAGCGGATGCCGCCGGAAGGGGAGGGGGAGCCACTCTCGCCAGAGCAGGTGGCGCTGGCTGCCGCCTGGATCGGCGCGGGGGCCCCAGCGCCTGCTGATGAAAAACAGGAGTCCTCCCCCCGCGACCACTGGGCGTTTCAGCCGCTGGTGCGGCCGGAGGCGCCGACTGTCGCCAACGGGGCATGGGTGAAAAACCCGATCGATGCATTTCTGGCGCAGGCGCATCAGGAGCAGGGGCTTGTGCCACAGCCAGAGGCGACCAGAGCGCAGCTTGTCCGCCGACTCTTCCTCGATCTGATCGGCTTGCCGCCAGAGCCGGGCACGCTCCAGGAAATAGAAACCTCCACCGCCCCCGACTGGTATGAGCAACTGGTCGATCGGCTGCTGGCCGACCCGCGCTACGGCGAGCGCTGGGGCCGCCATTGGATGGATGTATGGCGCTACAGCGATTGGTGGGGGCTGGGAGAGGAACATCGCAACAGCCAGAAGCACATCTGGCACTGGCGCGACTGGATTGTGGAATCGCTCAATGCAGACATCCCCTACGAAGAGATGGTGCGGCAGATGCTCGCCGCCGACGAACTCTATCCCGACGATTCCGCCAAGCTCCGTGCCACCGGCTATCTCGCCCGCAGTTATTTCGTCTTCAACCGCCATCAGTGGCTCGATGAAACGGTGGAGCATGTCGGCAAGGGCTTTCTCGGCCTGACGATGAACTGCTCCAAGTGCCATGATCACAAATACGATCCCATCGAGCAGGCCGATTATTACAAAATGCGGGCCTTCTTCGAGCCTTATCTCGTGCGACAGGATCTGGTGCCGGGGGAAGCCGACATCAGCCGCGATGGAATTCCCCGCGTGCTCGATGGCCTCCCCGCAGCCCCCACCTATCTCTTTGTGCGTGGGGAGGAAGCCCGGCCCGATCGCTCCCGCGCCATTTCTCCCGGCGTGCCTGAAATTTTTGCGTTTCGCCCGATATCGATTTCTCCGGTGTCGCTGCCCAAAACAGCCTCGCAACCGGAGCGTCAGCCCTGGGTGGCGGAGGCCCATCTGGCAGGTTTCAGACGCGCTGTCGCGGCCGCCGAAAAGGACTTGGCCAACCTCGAGGCGGCCAAAGACGCCACGCTGGCCAAGGCAAAGCTCGAAGTCGCCCAAGCCGCCCTCGAGAGCCTCCAGCGCCGGATCGACGCCTCCCGGGCCCGCTGGGAATGGGAAGATCTGGCCAGCGGCGGCGAAGTGCCACTGCCGGTGCGTGGGCTGGCCCGCGTGGCAGTGCGGGCCGAGCGTGCCTTGGCTGTTGCCGAGGCGCGGAAGAAGGTGGCGACGGTGGAGAGCCGGCTCAAGGGCGTGGCCGACACTGCTCAGGAGGCGGTCGTTCCTGAACTGACCGCCGCACAGAAACTTCTCTCGGAGGCTGAAGCGGCAGTCGACGAGCCTGGTGAAGCCTTTACGCCGCTGGTCGGGGCGCAGTGGGTGGCCACCAAGTTCAACGGATCGACCGGCGTCGATCCGACCACTGCCTTCCCCACCGAGAGCACCGGTCGCCGCCGGGCACTGGCAGAGTGGATCACAGACCCGCTCAATCCGCTCACTCCCCGCGTCGCGGTCAATCACATCTGGCTGCGGCACATGGGGCAGCCTCTGGTAACAACGGTCTTTGATTTTGGTCGCAACGGAAACAGCCCGCTTCACCCGAAGCTGCTCGATTGGCTGGCAAGCGAGCTGGTGAAGAGTGGCTGGAGCATGAAACATCTCCACCGGCTGATCGTTACCTCGGCCGCCTACCGGATGGCCTCCACGAGCCACGACGCTGAAGCGAATCTGGCCCGCGATCCCGATAATAAGTTTCTCTGGCGGCGCAGTCCGCTCATGCTCGAATCGCAGGCGGTGCGCGATTGTCTCCTCTCGATCGCCGGAACCCTTGACGACAGGATGGGGGGCCCGTCTGTGCCGGCCGGGGAACAGGCCGCCTCCCGCCGCCGCAGCCTTTACTTTTTCCATTCCAACGTCGACCGCAATCGCTTCCTGACCACGTTCGACGAGGCCGACGTGAAAGAATGTTACCGGCGCGACCAGAGCATCGTGCCGCAGCAGGCACTGGCACTTGCCAATGCGGCGCTGGTGCACGACTGCGCCGCGAAGATCGCCGATCGGCTCGCCTCCGCCACCCCTCCTCCCGCCGCCGATTCAGAGTTTATTGCCGCGGCCTTTGTGGCGGTCCTCGGCCGGCAGCCCAGCGCAGGCGAGATCGCCGCATGCCTCGAATCGCTGGCCGTCTGGCGGACCGAACTCCCCTCCGCCCCTGCTTCCGAACCGGCCTCCGACTCCAGCCGCACCCACCTCGTTTGGGCGCTCCTCAACCACACCGACTTCCTCACGATTCGGTAGCACACCCATCATGCACACCCCCCACGCCACCGATACGCAGCAGCCTTCCCCCCGGCGCCAGTTTCTCCACACGCTTGGGCGTGGGATCGCCGGCGTGGCCCTGGCGGCATTGCTCGAGCGTGACATGCCGCAGGCTTTGGCCAATCCAGCCAGCTGGGCGCCCCCCGATGGCCGGCCTCATTTTGCTCCGAAGGCAAAGAGCGTGATCTGGCTCTTCATGAATGGCGGCGTGAGCCATATGGAGAGCTTCGATCCCAAGCCTATGCTGACGAAATACGCCGGCCAGACGATCGCCGAAACCCCCTATGCCGACGTCCAGAATCCCGACAAGCTGAAGCTGGAGCGGGCGATGGTTCCCGATGCCAATGGCCAGCAGCGCAACAAGCTCTTTCCGCTGCAGACGGGGTTTAAAAAACATGGCGACAGCGGGATTGAGGTGAGCGACTTCTTTCCGCAGGTGGCCCGGCAAATCGACCGGATCGCCGTGGTGCGCTCGATGTGGACGACCGATTCCAACCACATGGCGCAGACGCAATTCCACACCGGCCGAAATATGCTCGACGGGGAGTTTCCCACGCTCGGCGCCTGGGTTCACTATGGCCTCGGCTCGCTGAACGATAATCTCCCGCAGTTTGTCTCCCTCGGCACCCGCGAATACTGGAACAAGAAAGACGGCCTCTACCTCGGCCCCGCCCACGATGCGGTGCCGCTGCGGATCGACCCGGCCAACCCGCTCGATTTTGGCGCGCCAGAGCGTCCCTTCTCCCGCGCGGCGCAAGGAGAGGGCTTTCGGCTTGTCGAGCGCCTCAACCGACTTGCTGCCGCGGATGGAGACGCCGCCACCGCCGCCCGGATCGCCTCCTACGAACTTGCCTTCCGGATGCAGTCGAGCGTGCCCGATCTGGTCGATTTTTCCCAGGAGACGGAGGAAACAAAGCATCTCTACGGCCTCGATCTGCCCCATTGCCGCGACTTCGCCATGCAGTTGCTGGCTGCCCGGCGGATGGTGGAGCGGGGGGTGCGGTTTATCCAGATCCAGCATGGTGGCGGCGGAGCCGGAGCCTGGGATGCCCATAGCGATCTGAAAAACAGTCATACAAAACTGGCGTTGGCGGTCGATCAGCCGATCGGGGCGCTGCTGGAGGATCTCCACCGCCGCGGGCTGCTGGAGGAGACGATCGTGGTCTTTGCCAGTGAGTTTGGTCGCACCCCCGGCACGCAGGGGGCCGACGGTCGCGACCACCATCCCTTTGCGTTTTCAGTCTGGATGGCGGGCGGAGGTGTGCGCGGCGGAATTGCCCATGGCGCAACCGACGAACTGGGATTCCACGCCGTGGAAGACCGGCATTACGTCACCGATATCCACGCCACGATCCTCAAGCTGCTGGGCCTCGATTCGCACCGGCTGGAGATCCCCGGCCGCAAACGCCTGGCGATCGATCACGGCCATCCGATCGACGCGATTATGGCCTGAACCCCGATTGATTAACTGAGAGCAGACAACGGTTTTCAATCGGGCTGGCATCGTATATTCCCGGCCCGGTGTCTCTTCAGCGGCCCGATGCTTCCCCGCGCCGATCGGGTATCCTTGACATACGATCGCCGACGCCCAGGGGTTGGCTCGTGTTCACTGCCTCTTCCTGCACCCGCCCCATGCCCTCCGTAAACCAACCACACACCGCGTTCCATACCGCGTCGGCTGCGGCCATCCGCCGCACGCTTGACGCCCTGCGGAACGAGGGGCGAATCCGGATCGACGCTGAGGAAGCGGCGGCTATCGCCTATGCCCTCGACGGCCTCAATGCCGACGCTATCGACCTCTTCGGCTCCCGCACCGAGCCTGACAGACGTGGTGGTGACATAGATATCCTGATCCGCACATCCGCGCCGGCACACGAGACCTCGCAACGTGTTGCCGTTCGCTTCTTCAGCCGATGCGAGGAAAAAATCGACGTTGTTGTGCTCCCCGAAAACCTCACACCAGCGCAGCAGGACTTCCTCCAGCGACTCAACCGGGTGTCTGTCCTATGACTTCCGAGCCGCTGCTGCAGGAGTCGCTGGAAAAACTCGAGGCATCCCTTGCCATGCTGTTTGCTTCGGCGGATTCCCACATTCCTTTTGATCCCGCCAAGGCGTACAGCCCCAAGGAACGCGAACCTTACGACGCGCTCTCCGACCGCTTCCTCCGCAGCTTCGAGTCAGCACTCAAATTCTTTCGGACTTGGGAGCGGGTACGGGAATCGGACGCCTCGGAGACCTTTCGTGACCTCCTCCTGCGGATGGAGAAACTGGGATTCATCAGCAACCACAACCGGTGGCTTATCCTCCGAGACATGCGCAACCGCGTGGCCCACGAATATCTCCCCGGCGAACTGCTGCATCTCTACGAAGGCATCACTGGCACAGCGGTGCCAGAATTCCGGACGCTGGTGGCCAAAGCCTCTGCAAGACTGCGCTGACCACTCATCGCAGCACTCACCAGCCGATCAAAAATCGCACGACCAAAAACAGGCAGACCAGCGCCGTCACGATGATCCACAGCGGCCGGCGGACAGGGGGCGCATCTTCGGCGGAGAGATACTTGCCGCAGGACGGACACTGGACGGCATCTTCGTACACATCCTCCCGGCACCAGGGGCAGGGGATCGTTGGCTCATCGGCGGAATCATCCCCCGAATCGAATTCCTCATCGGTGTCGTCGTCGTCCACTCCGTCGAAGGAGTCGTCATCAAGAGGCAGACGCATGGGGCACAACTCCTGACCGTCGAAGCCGAAAAACGTGGGCGAAATCCGCTTCAAAAGAGTTACTTTTTCGGCATTTTACCACCCAGCGAGCCGGCCGAACCAATATTTTCTGTTTTTTCCGTGGTGACACACCGGCCGACTGCTTGTGATTTACAGGCAGGAGACTACTATATCGGGACGGTCGTTGGACTATCGATGCCTCTGGAATCGGGTCTGAACATGATCGTTTTATCTGCATGTGGAGTTTGAAAACCAGATGGCTGACAAAAAGGAACCAAAGGGAATGAATAAGTCGGAAGAGATTCGCAAGCTCGCCACCGCCATGAAAGAACGCGACGAGAAGCCCCGCCCGGTGGTGATCGTTGCCACGCTGAAGAAGCAGGGGATCGCCGTTTCCTCGCCGCAGGTCAGCATGGTACTGAAGCGAATGGGCTTCCGTCCCCGCAAGCGCCGCAAGTCGGGCGAAGTGGCTACCGTTTCCAAGAAGGTGAGCAAGCCAGTCGCCAGCCGCGGCGCCCAAATGATCTCCGTTGAAGAGCTGATTGTGGCCAAGCGGGTGGTGAACCAACTCGGTGGCACAGACCGGGCACTCGCCGCCATCGCCGCCCTCAAGCGGTTTGAGTCGTAAGGCGACCGGGCGCATCCGCGCCAGGTTTGCCCACATTGAAACGATCGCACTGACCTGGTGATCAAGAATCCTCCGGTTTGGTAACAGCGCCCCCGCAGGTGGCTCCCAGCCCGCCTGCGGGGGCTGCTGTCTGTATATGTGTGGAACAAGCCATCCATGGCCTTGTTCCACCAGTGGGTCGGCCGGTGCGAATGCCAAGGATTCCCACGGCCGACCGGCATCGCTTCCGGCGATGATATGTGTGGAACAAGCCATCCATGGACTTGTTCCACCAGTGGGTCGGCCGGTGCGAATGCCAAGGATTCCCACGGCCGACCGGCATCGCTTCCGGCGATGATATGTGTGGAACAGGATATGTGTGGAACAAGCCATCCATGGACTTGTTCCACCAGTGGGCCACCCTCTCTGGCCACGGTGGCAACGCACCGGTAAAACATTTCGCGGGCGTAACCCGGAGACGTTTCATGCATAACCTGCGCTGGTGGATCCTGGCGGTCGTGATCCTGCTACTGGCTCTTTCAACCCTCTTCGCCCCACCTTCCGGACGACCGAAGCGGCCGGTCGACGCGTGGCGGAAAATAAAACCCCCTCCGCCCCCCCCGGTTCCCCGCGGTCGGTGACTCAGGCTCGCACCAACCGTTCCCCGGGAAGCCCGATGCTCAGGCCTCCGCATCCCGGCGGCGTGTCCGCTCCACCTCCAACTGCAACCGCCGGCGTTCCAGCTTCAGTCGCTGCGATTCCTGCCGCAGTTGCGTCGCTCTCACCCAGGCCCGCCCTGCCTGCACCAGCCCCCTCTCAATGGCGCCTGCCACCTCCGCATACATGCCCGACAGCATCAGAAAGAGACCGCCCACGAGGCAAGCCAGCGCCAATCGTGATGGAACGATGATTGCGAATGCGATCCCCAACGCCGCCATAAACGCCCCGCCGCCAGCGAGCAGATGACGCGGCAGCAGATGCCCCCAATCAACCGTCGGGAGCGCCTCACTTCCCCGCGGCCGGCGGCGGCGGCGGCCCGACTTCTTCCGACTCTCAGGAGCGGGCGGGGGCGCAGCACGCACGAGTTCCTGGAGTTGCCCCACCCAATCGGCCCCAAAGAGGTCGGTCGCACGACGGGCCGGGATCCACTCCACCATCCCGGCATGCCAGACGAGGTCGTCTGGGCCCAGCCAGCCCTCCTGAGCCAAGCTCCGCAGCTTGGCCACCTCAAGCGGGCCGTGGCGTTCGTTGTTGCGGGCGTAATACCAGTCTGCTGCCATCGCGGAAAAACCCCTGCTCACACCAGATCGACGGAGTGTCGCCCCAATCGTAGCAGCCGCCCACCCGCCACCCGGCCAACAGCACTCTTTTTGGGATCGACGCTGTCGCGAAGGGCTGGTACAGACCCCCGTTTCCAGCCCCGCAATGTCAGCCAGAGCTGGCGAACGGTCGCCAGCAGGGCAGGGGCACCACCCTCCAGCCACAGTCATTCGATGCGTTTTCTCCTCACCGTCCTGCTGCTGATGGCACTGCTGACAACTTCCGGCTGTGGCACCGTTTCACCTGCGGGCAAGCCTCCCGCCATGCTCGGCAGTATCTCCTCGGGCGCTGAAACGATCTCCATGAAGGCAGAAGATGCGTGGCAGAAGGCGCATGATTCAGTGGCTGGGGCCCAGCAGCGCGTGGTGCAGGTCTTCAAGAACATCAGCGACGATCTCGAAGACCGCAATCCCGAGGACGACGGTTTGAGCGATTTCAGCCCCGCCGCCGCCCGCGAGATGCGGCAGATGCGGGCCGAGATCAGCAACTTCGGCCGGGCCGAAACCAACACCCGCCTCCGCTAAGCGTTAGGCCCTGTGCGTGGCAGTCGATCTGGGCTGGGCTGTTCTGCGCAGCACCGGCAGTTCCACGAGATGGTGCACCAGGATCGCCATCAAGACACTCACCCCCCAGGCGGCAACCATCCCCGCCAGCGCCTGCCCCGGCGTGAGCGACCAGCGCGAGAGCCAGGCGCTGACCACAAGGCAGGCGGGAAAGTGAATCAGAAACAGGCTGAACGAGATTCTCCCCAGATATCCGATCACCCGGCTGTCAGGCCAGCGTCGCCACCGTTGGCTCCGCCCCGCCACGAGAATCAGCAGAGCAGTGCCGACCGCCACCAGCAGTCGCGGCCGCCAATCGACCACAAGCGCCGCTCCGACCATGCAGAGATACCCCGCGAAGAATCCGACCGGCAGGCTGCCCGAGAGCACCCATTGCACCATCATCCCCAGAAAATAGCTGCCTACAAAGTAGAACCCCCAGCAGTCATACGCGGGGTGGCGATTGAACCAGAAGAGCGAAAGCGCGGCCGCTCCCGTCAGCAGCCCCTGCATCAGCCGCAGGGCGGCGGTCGGCTGATCGCGGCCGCTGTGGCGAGTCAGCCAGAGCGACAGAAGCGCGACCCCGAGGCAGAGCACGAAGAGTTGAAAATCGATCGCGAGATACCAGATTCCCGCCGAGAGCGATTCATACCGCAAAACATCTTGGGCAAACAGGGCATGCGCGAGCAGTTGTGGCAGTGTGGGGGCCGCTGAAATGGAAGGGTGATCCATCCAGTGGCCGGCCAGCAGATTGGCACAGACCGCCAGGGGCAGAACCAGACAATAGGGCAGGCCGATCCGGCGGTAGCGCTGGATGATCTCATGCCAGAAGCCTGCCCCATCCACGGTGCGCAACCTGGCCAGATGCTGGGCGGTGCCAAAGCCCCCCATCACCAAAAACACCTGCACAACCAGCCGGGCCGGATCGACAAGCCAATCGAGCAGCACCGGCGCCAAGGGATAGGCCAGATCGGCCAGCGGCCCATAGAAGGCCAAGTGATGCCAGACGAGCAGCTGCGACGCGAATGCCCGCAGCATGTCGAGGAGCGGCAGGCGGGTGGAGGAGGGGAGTGCGGCGGGTGAAAGGGCGGCGGTCATTTTTGTGGCAGGTGGAGCGGCCAGCAGTCCGGGAGAGACTCCCCGATTATCTCCACGAGCGTTGCCTCTTTCCACTCAAGACCTTCAAGAGCGGGTTCCGGCTCGCTTCCGGGGGGTGAAAAAAGTGCCCCCTCCGGTGTTGTGACTGGGAACGGCGGCTCGGCCAGAGTGGTTCGTGCGATCAACGGCCTGCTAAACTGCTCCCTGTCGCCGAGGCATTCGCCCTCGGCCAGAATTTCTCCCGCTGGAACGCTCCCATGCTGCCTCCAACACTCGCCGGCTTCCTCTCCCTCAGCCTGATGACCATGGCACTCGGCTGTGCCCTTGTGAGCACCGGCGTGGCAGACGATGCAAAAATACGGCCGCCCCAGAAGGGAGAAAAGATTCTCTTTCTGGGCGACTCGATCACCGCAGCAGGCGATTCCGCTGGAGGCTACGTTTCCCTGGTGCGCAGCGACCTGAGCGATCAGTATCCCGATCTCAATATCCAGGTGATCGGTGCGGGGGTGGGGGGCAACAAGGTGCCCGACCTCGAAGCCCGGCTTGACCGCGACGTTCTCTCCCGCAAGCCGAACACCGTGGTGATCTACATCGGCATTAATGACGTGTGGCACTCCCTGCAGAACCAGGGCACGCCGAAGGAGGTTTTTGAGAAGGGGCTCCGCAACCTCGTGACGCGGCTGCGCGCCGCCGGCGTGCGCACGATCCTCTGCACACCGACGGTGATCGGCGAGCGGCCGCTCGGCAGCAACCCGCTCGACGAATTACTGGAGAGCTATTCCGACATCACCCGCACAGTGGCCGCCGACATGAAAACCGGCCTCCTCGATCTCCGCAAGGCGTGCGGCGCGCATCTCACCGATCACCATGCCCTCACCAAAGGCACTTTCACCGACGACAAGGGGGTGCTCACCTCCGACAGCTGTCACTTGAATGCCCTCGGCAACCGCTTTGTTGCCGACAGGATGCTCGAAGCCCTCGGGGCGCGGCAACCGGTCGGCGCAGGAAAGGTGGCCAGCCTGCCCACCGTTTCCGCCAGTTCCTCAAGCCCGCAACCAGCCAGCGCAGGCAAGGTGCTACGGCATGTTGTGCTGCTGAAGTTCAAAGACTCCTCCTCCCCGGCAGATATCGAGAAGGTGGTGGCCGCCTTCGCGGGCCTGCCGGCGAAGATCAGCGGCATCAAGGGTTTCGAGTGGGGCACCGACATCTCGCCCGAGGGAAAATCGGACGGGCTGACCCACTGCTTTCTGCTGACTTTTGCCAGCGAGGCCGACCGCGATGCCTATCTGCCACATCCTGCCCACAAGGAGTTTGGCGCGCTGGTTGGCCCCCAGATCGAGAAGGTCTGCGTGGTGGACTACTGGTCGACCACGCCGTGAGCCGATCACACGATTTCCTCCACGACCTGCCCGTTGCCGCCGTTCTCGATGCCGTGGTGGCCGCCTCGCGCAGCGGCGCGGTGGTTGTCACGGCGCCGCCGGGATCGGGCAAAACAATGCTTGTGCCAGCGGCGATCTGCGACGATCTGCCGGCAGGGCAGCGGCTGATCCTCATGCAACCCAGGCGCCTGGCCGCCCGCGCGGTGGCCCAGCAGATCGCCCGGCTGCGGGGCGGAGAAGTGGGGGGATGGGCGGGGTATCAGGTGCGGTTCGACACCCGCGTGGGGCGCGACACGCGGCTGATCGTGGAGACGACCGGCATCATGCTGCGGAGGCTCTCCGAGAGCATCGGCCTGGAGGGGATCGGCGCCGTCGTGCTGGATGAGTTTCACGAGCGCACGCTCGAGATGGATCTGGTGCTCGGCCTGCTCGTGCGGGTGCGTCAGACGATCCGGCCCGATCTGCGGATCATCGTGATGAGTGCCACGCTGCAGGCCGAACCGGTGGCGCAGCTGCTGGCTGAGGGGCGGCCGGGGGGCTGCCCGGTGGTGTCGACACAGGGGCGGCTGTTTCCTGTGACGGTGCATCATCAGAAGCGGGGCGACCAGCGCGACGCGGTGGAGATGGCGGCTGCCACGGTGCCGGAGGCGCTCTCCGCCACCGACGGGCATGTGCTGGTCTTTCTGCCTGGAGTGGGGGAGATTTTGCAGTGCCAGCAGGCGCTGGGCTCTCTGGCCGATCGGCAGGGACACGCCCTGCTGACGCTCTATGGCGATCTGCCCGCCGAGGCGCAGGACCGGGTGCTGGGCGACTTGGGTCGCCGCAAAATCATCCTCTCGACGAATGTCGCCGAAACCTCCCTGACGATCCCGGGAGTGACAGCCGTGATCGATTCCGGATTGGCGCGCAGCATGCGGATGGCACCGGCCACCGGGCTGCCACGCTTGGAACTGGGCCCCATCTCCCGGGCCTCCGCCGATCAGCGGGCCGGCCGCGCCGGCCGCACCGGCCCGGGCCACTGCTGGCGGCTGTGGGACGAAGCCTCCCACCACCATCGCCCCGCAGCCGACATTCCTGAGGTTGTGCGGGGCGATCTGGCCGGGGCCCTCCTGCAGCTGCTGGCTCTGGGAGAGACGGCCGATTTCCCCTGGCTCGATGCCCCACCCACAGAGGCCCTGCAGCACGCCCGGCGGCTCCTGTTCATGCTGGGGGCGATCGACGCCGAAGACCGGGTCGAGCCCCTCGGCCGGGAACTCGTCCGCCTGCCGGCCCATCCCCGGCTCGGCCGGCTGCTGCTGGCGGGCGTGGAGCGGGGCGTGCCGCGGGAGGCTGCTCTGGCCGCGGCGCTTCTTTCCGAACGAGATCCGTTCCGGTCGGCCGCCCCCGGCAGCGGCCCCCGCGATCGGATGCTGGTGCGAACCCGCTCCGACGTCATCGACCGCGTGGCGGCCCTGCAGGCTTTTCAGGCGGGCAGAGCGCTTGCCACGAGCCACTCCGGCAATGCCGACCTCCACCTCCATCCCGCCGGGGCGCAGGCCGTGCTCCGCGCCGCGGAGCAGTTTTCCAAGCTGCTGGGAGACCTGCGGGGGCCCGCAGCCACCGATCCCGACTCCGCCCTGATGCAGGCGCTTCTGACCGCCTTCCCCGACCGGCTGGCCCGCCTGCGGCCGGGGGCCACCGACCGGGCCACGATGGTCGGCGGGCGGGGCGTGCGACTCGATGGCGGCAGCCGGGTACGTCAGGAGCCTCTGTTTCTGGCGATCGATCTCAACGACGACTCAGGCGAAGCCCGCGTCCGCCTGGCAAGCGGCGTCGACCGTGCCTGGCTGGAGGGGATGCCGGCCAATCTCCGCCGGTCTGAGGAGCTCTTCTTCAATCCCTCCCGCCGCCAGGTCGATGCCCGGCTCCGCACGGAATGGGTCGACCTGATGCTCGACGAGACGCCGGTGCCGATCCGGGATCTGCCCGCCGCAGCCCAGATCCTGGCTCAGGCGGCCCGGCTGCAACTCGAGCGGGTGCTCCCCAAGGCCGATTCTCCGGCCGATCGATTTCTCAAGCGGATGCGCTGGCTGGCGGCAGCCCTGCCCGATCTCAACCTCCCCCCCCTCGACGAGGCGGCGCTGGCTGACATGCTTCCGGAGATCTGCCTGGGGAACCGGTCGCTGGATGAGGTGGCAGCGGCCGACTGGCTCAGCCGCTTGCATGCTGCCGTGGGCTATCAGCGGCTCCCTGAGCTGGAGCAGATGGCCCCGGCGGAACTCACGCTCCCCACAGGCAAACGCCACAAACTGCAGTATGAACCGGGCAGCCCCCCGGTGCTTGCGGTGCGGATTCAGGAGCTCTTCGGCGTCAGAGAAACTCCCCGCGTCGCCGGCGGACGCCTGCCGGTGCTCCTCCATCTACTCGGCCCGAATCACCGGCCGCAGCAGGTGACCGCCGATCTCGCTGGCTTTTGGGAACGCACCTACCCCGAGGTGCGCAAGGAACTCAGGCGCCGCTACCCGCGCCACTCCTGGCCCGATGATCCCTTGACAAGCCCCGCGCCGGGCCCAGCCCGCAAGCGCGATACGACCTGAATCCGCCCCCCTCGCCGGGGCTGTTACCGTCGGCGCGTTCGCCATCCTCAGACACCGGTTATGCCGGGCGTAGTCAGGATTCCTTGCGCACGGCTGGTGGCGTTTATGTGTCGTGCGCCACGCTTCACTAATCGGTTGATGCCCGCTTGCAGTCGGCGCCGATCCACCCGTAACGAAAGTTCCGGGAATCCCCGGAGCACAAGGATGATCCCCCAGGAAAAAAGTAGGAGTCCCTTCATGCGTCATTTGTTTCTGTTGCTCGCGCTGGTGTCTACGCTGATTGTTGCCTCGACATCATCTGCTGATCAGGTTCGTGCCACACGGTCTTCGGTTGGTGCCCAGCGCAAGGGGCCGGTGGCAAAGCTGGTGGAACTGGAACGCCGGAAGAACGAGTGGCTGCGTCAGACGTTCCTGAACAACAAATAAGCCCGAGACTGCGCTCTCGAAGGCCCCCAGAAGGACGACCCAGTCGCGTGGTATTCCATGACACCCGAGTCGCTCGACTGGCTGGAAGGCCTGAAGGCATTTGCTGAGAAACATCGGGCTGCCCGGCCCCCGCGGGCAGCACCGATGGCCTCGGCAGACTTCGCTGCCCGGCAGATTCTGCTGGGAGCCCATCTGCAGCGGTGGCTCGCCACCGACCTTCCCCGACTGCGGCTGGAACTCGAGCGCCGCGCGTCGGGCCCCCCCGCCATCGTGTTGGCTGCGTGTGCTCCTGGCGTGGCGGCGGCGGAGGAGGTGCTGGCCGGCTGCGACGATCCGCTGACGCGTGCGATTGCCTGCGTCCGCGAGGTTGAATACCGGCTGTGGTGCATCCGCCACCCAGACGCGGCTTATTCGCTGCACGTCAATCCCTGGAGCTGGATCAAGGCCCCGGTCCCTCAGGCCCGCTGGGGTGAGTTTCGCGACTTCCCCCTCCTTCCCGGCGAATGCTACTGGCTGCACCGCTACGGTCTGGCCGGGGAGCCGGAACTGGAATCCCGGCAGTGCGATCTGTGGAAGTGGGATGGCAGGCAGACTGCACAACTCGCGGTGGGAATCGTGGAACGGGTGCGGACCGTTGGGCGTTAGGCCCCCGAAAGGCGGTTGGCCCATCGCCCCCCTGCCAGCCACACCGGTTGCGTTTGCGGTTTCGAGTGTGGTCAGGTATACGTTTTTTGCACCCGTCCCCCGGAGCCACCGATGCCAACCCGCATTTTGCTGACCACCACATCCTTCCAAGACACGCCGGGGAGTCACCACGCCCTGCTGGCTGGGACCGGCTGGGAGATCGTGACCGCACGCGGTCCGTTGAGCGAACAGGACACGCTGGCACTCGTGGGAGACTTCGACGGCTACATCTGCGGCGATGATGCCATCACCCGGAAGGTGCTCGACAAGGCAGCACCGCGGCTGAAGGTGCTCAGCAAATATGGCATCGGCGTCGACAAGATCGACGTTGCGCGCTGTACGGAACTGGGAATTCCTCTGTTGTTCACTCCCGGCGTCAACCACACCACCGTCGCCGAGCATACGTTCCTGCTGCTGCTGGCACTGGAAAAGCAGTTTCTCTTCCATACCGATTCGGTCCGCTCCGGCGGCTGGAAACGTACCACCGGCCACGAACTGCTCGACAAGACGATCGGCATCATCGGCATGGGCCGCATCGGCAGGGAGGTGGCGATCCGAGCCAAAGCCTTCGGCATGAATGTGGTGGGCTATGACCTGTACTGGGACGATGGCTTCGCTGCGGCGCACGGCGTGGCCAGAGCCACGACGCTTGACGAGGTATTCGCCCAGGCCGACTGCATCTCCCTGCACACCAACCTCACCCCCGAAACCCGCAACCTGATCCGGACAGAGACGATTGCCCGGATGAAGCCCGGAGTTTTGATTCTCAACTGCGCCCGCGGCGAGATCGTGAGCACGCCCGATATGGTCGCCGCGCTCACCTCAGGGCAGGTGGGGGGCTACGGCACCGACGTGCTCGACGAGGAACCCCCTCCCGCCGACCACCCGCTCACGCATCTCCCCAACTGCATCGTCACCCCCCATATCGGCTCTCGGACGTTTGAGAGCGTTCAGCGGCAGGCGGTGGCGGCTGTGACAAACCTGATCCGCGCCATGCACGGCGAGGCCCCCTTGGCGCAGATCAACAAGGAAGTTCCCATCCGGAAGTGCGTCTGAAGCTGTACGCGGAACAAGCCCTCCAGGGCCTTGTTCCGCTTCGGGTCGGCCGGTGGAAACGCCAAGGGTTTCCACGGCCGACAGGCATCGCATCCGGCGATGCTGCGATAACGTCCCTTGCCTGCCAACAGAAAGCCCGTCATTCATGCCGGAAACATTCCACGTCGTTCCCGTCGAAACACATGAGTCGATCGTGCGCGGGGCCTACCTCGCCAGAGGCTTCGATGAGGCAGAGGCTCATCACGCTGCCACGCTGGCCACCGCTGCCACCCGCCACGGCATCCGCACCCACAACGCCATCAAGGCGCTTCACCTCGACGAACTCTTCGGCTCAAAAGAGGGTGGCTGCGTGCCGAGGGCCACGATCAAAAAACTCCCCTCCCGGTTCGCCGCCACGGAGGTGTGGGATGCCCGTAAAAAGCTCGGTCAGGCAGTGGCTTGGGAGGCGGTGGAGACCTGCATGCGGCTGGCCGACACCTACGGCACCGGCACGGTCTCGATCGATAATGCATTTCACTATCTGTGGGGCGGCGGGTATGTGATGGAGGCGGCCAAACGCGGCTACATCGCCTACACCAACTGCACCGCCTCGCTGGCCGAAGTGGTGCCGTTCAAGGGAGTTTTCCCCACGCTCGGCACCAACCCCCATTCCTGGGGCTTTCCGACCACGCAGGCCGTCGGGTTTCCGATCGTCATCGACTGGGCCACCTCCGTCATCGCCATGGGCCGGGTGCAACAACTCAAACGCGAGGGGAAGCCGCTCCCCCCCAACGCTGCGGTCGACAGGGAAGGCAAGCCGACCACCGATCCCGACAAGGCGGTCTCGCTGCTGCCGTTCGGTGAGCACAAGGGCTATGCGCTGTCGCTGGTCAACGAACTGACTGCAGCCTTCATCGGCGGCTCCCTGCCCACGCTGCGCAGCCGGGCGCCAGTGGCGGGAGAGAAACAGAGCTGCGCGTTTTTCTTCCAGGTGATCCACCCCGAGGCGATCAGCGGGCAGGCCTTCGCTCGCGGCTCGAGCCAGTCTGACAACGTGGAAGCGGTGATCAGCGATATCCTGGGCCATGGCAACGAAGGCTGTATGCTGCCGGGGCAATTGGAGGCTGAATTCGCCACCCGCACGGCCCGGGCCGGAGGCCTGCTCTTCTCGCAGGCCGAGGTCGAGGCCCTCAATGAGTTTGCCCGCGAGGCGGGCCAGCAGCCGATCGATTGTGCCGCTCTGCCCACCGTCTGACGAAAGGAATTCTCCATGCCCCTGGCGATCAAGCCCCGCGAGAAATGCGCGTACGAACTGGTCTCTCTCGGCGAAGTGATGCTGCGTCTCGATCCGGGCGAGGGACGCATCCGCACCGCACGGAATTTCCAGGCCTGGGAAGGGGGGGGCGAATACAACGTGGCGCGAGGCCTGCGCAAGTGCTTCGGACTCAAAACAGCGCTGGTCAGCGCGCTGGTGGACAATGAAGTTGGCCACCTCATCGAAGACTTCATCATGCAGGGGGGAGTGAACACCGATTTCCTCCTCTGGCGGGCCGACGACGGCATCGGTCGCAGCGTGCGCACCGGGCTCAATTTCACCGAGCGTGGCTTTGGCATCCGCGGAGCGGTGGGCGTGCCCGATCGGGGCACCACGGCGGCCAGCCAGATGAAGCCGGGGGACATCGATTGGGAGAAGCTGTTTGGATCGCTGGGGGTGCGCTGGCTGCACACCGGCGGCATCTTTGCCGCGCTCTCGCCAACCACAGCGGCCCTGACGATTGAGGCGGTGCAGGCCGCCAAGAAGCATGGCACGATTGTCTCGTATGACCTCAACTACCGGCCGAGCCTGTGGAAGAGCATCGGTGGCCTGGAGAAAGCACGCGAAGTGAATCGGGAGATCGCCCGATATGTCGATGTGATGATCGGCAATGAGGAAGATTTCACTGCCTCGCTCGGGTTTGAGGTGAAGGGGGTCGACCACAAGCTCTCGGCCATCGAAACCGACGCCTTCAAGGCAATGATCCAGACGGCCGTGGCGGCGTATCCCAATTTCAAGGTGGCTGCCACCACGCTGCGGCGCGTGATCTCGGCGACGAAGAACGACTGGAGCGCCATCCTTTGGCACGATGGCCTGTTTCACGACAGCCGGAAATATCCCGAGCTTGAGATCCTCGACCGCGTTGGCGGGGGCGATAGCTTCGCCAGCGGGCTGGTGTTTGGATTTCTTGAATTCAACGACGCCCAGAAAGCAGTGGAGTACGGCGCGGCCCATGGAGCACTCGCCTCCACCACGCCCGGCGACACCTCAATGGCGACGCGACAGGAAGTGGAGAAGCAGATCGCCGGCGGCGGAGCCCGAGTGGTGCGCTAGCCGCCATGGGCCACGACCGGCGGCAGGATCCGGGCGACGACCGACGTGGCATCATCGTGCGGGGGGATACCGCCGTGGAAGCTGTGGATGGCGGCATGCAGCTGGTCAACGATCTGGGCCGCTGGCAACTGGTGGTGGCTTCGCAGCAGGTCGATCACCCGCTGGCGGCCAAACAGTTCCTCCTGCAGACTCATCGATTCCTCGATCCCGTCGGTGAGCAGCACGAGCAGATCCCCAGGCTCCAGCGGGAGCGTTGTCACCCCATATTCCGCCCCCTCATGCCAGCCGAGCGGGGCCCCACCCTGATCGAGGCAGACTCGCAGCGCCCCGCTGCTGTCGAGCAGATAGCCACAATGACCGGCGCTGGCGTAGGACAGTTTCAGGGCGGGAGGATCGACCACGGCAAACAACAGCGTGACGAACCGGCCATCGATTCCGTCCTCCATCAACAACGCATTCATGGCGGAGAGCACGCGCCCCGCATCGGGCTCGGTGCGCAGCATCGCCCGGAGGTAGGAACGCGTGTTGGCGCTCACCAGCGCCGCGGCAAACCCGTGGCCACTGGCATCGCCGATCACAAACCCCACCCGGCCGTCCGGAAACTGCAAAAGGTCATAGAAATCTCCTCCGGTGGCATCCGCCGGCTCCGATCGGGCGGCAATCTCCACCCCCTCCCAGTCGGTTGGGATTCGCGGCAGCATCGCTTCCTGCACCATCCGTGCCAGCGTCGACTCCCGATCCCGCTTCCGGCGTTCGGTGACGTCCACGATCGCCGCCACCACGCAGCGCCCCATCGGCGTGTCGGCCAAACTCAGGCCGATCTCGGCGGGGAACACCCGTCCCGAGGCATCCACCGCCACGACATTGCGCCCAGCCCCCATCAGCCGTGGCGACTGCGCGTCGAAGAACTGTCCCACGTGCTGGTGATGCGCCGGGCGGAAGGGCTCCGGCATCAGATCCTCGACATGCATGCCGCAGAGTTGCTCGGCCGAATAGCCAAAGAGCAGGCAGCCGGCGCGGTTGGCCACCAGGATGCGGCCCTGCCGGTCGGCCACGAGCATGGCCACCGGAGCGGCGTCGATCCACTCCCCCATCGTAGCGCCGACATCCTCACGCCTCGTCGAGAGATGTTCCGCCATAGAACTCATCTCCCCGGGAGCGTTTCCACGCAGTCGACTGGCACTGTCAGTTTGGCCCACGAACGGCACCCGCCATAGGCTTCGTCCCACGGCCGGCTGACCGGTTCGGCGAGCGTTGCGACCTCCACATGCAGCACATGAAGCAGGTCCTCCCCGCGATGAAACCGCTCCGCGACCACCTCGTCCGACCAGACATGCTCTCCACTCAGCCGCTGGAGTTCAGCCAGTGAACGCACCTCTGCCGCCTCGATCACCCGGGCCCGATGGCGAAACACCACCGTTCCCGGGGGCGGGCGATCGGCATCGATGTCGAGCAGCAGATCGCGTGCCTCGGGCTTCAGGCTCTCCGCCGCCTGATGAACGAACGTCGGCAGCAGGAGAAAGTCCCGATGCTCGATGCGAAAGCTGCCTCCCGGCTCAACGATGCCCCCTTTGCGGAGAATAATCCGCTGCCGACCCTGCACCAGAGCCCGGCAGATAGCCGCCCACTCCTTGAAGGCCCACTGGAGAGGAAGCGCACCGCCTGAAGCAGGCTCAGAGGGCATGAAAACTCCGCGTCTGGCGGGAGGAGGAACAGATTCGGTTCATTTGCCGGCCGGCGGCCGCACATGGATGGTTTCGGCAGTGATCTGGATCACCGGGAGGGCGAGTTTGGGATCAAACACGGCCTTGCCTGTGACCACCACATCCTGCCCCTTCTGCACACCGAACAGCTTGCGGGCATCGAGCGGCAGAACCTTGCCATCGCTCCCCAGAAACTGCACTGCCACCATCGGCGCACCTGCCGACCGCTTCTTGCAAAACGGGCAGTCGTCGGAGTTGTGGCCGGGCTTTGCGGCATGGTCGTCGGCCGGGATCTCCAGCATCACAAACGATGCCTTATTGTCGAGAAACGGTTCCATGCCCCGGGCCCCGATTCGCCCGGCCACGGAGATCGTCTGGGGCGTGGGGGCCTGGGCTCCTGCCGTCAGCTTTTCCTTGGCGGCGGTGGGGGTGAACGCTTCGGCTGGTTCCTGGGCGACCACGAGCCGGCCGCGCTCCGCGGCGATGTTGATCTCCGCCCATGACTCATTGGCGCACAGCAGCATTCCCATGCACGCCGGCAAGACCATACCTCTCCAGAAGCCGTTGAGCAGAGACGCAATCATGTTCAACCCTCCTTCTTGGACGTGAGCGACACCAGCGACTTCAGGGCGGCCTCGATCTGTTCCATGTGCGGGGCGTACTCGACCGCCTCAGTGCCAGCTGCATGGATGGCCGAATCGAGCTTGTCGAAGCCTGAGAAAATCTCCTCGATCGCCTTGGTGGCCAGCGCCTCAGCCTCAGCGGGAAGCTTGGCTGAAGTGATCAGGCCCGCCATATCCTCAAGCAGATGGCCCACAGCGTGGACGGGGCCGTCGGCCTTCTCCTTGTCGCCAGCGACCAGCGCCTCCTTGGCGCTGCCACAGAGGGTCGCCAGTTCCGCCACTGCCGCGGCGAGCGTCTCGGGATGCTTGTGGTCTGCATCGTGATCGTGGTGGTCGGCTGCCGCCGGCTTGGCATCGTGCTCGTGATCTTGGGCATGGGCGGCGGGCACTGGGGGCTGGCTGGCCGGAGGGGTGGGGGCCGGTTGCGTGCAGCCTGCCAGCCAGAGGCACACCAAGGCCACGCAGGCCAACAGAACCGGGCCGGACAGGGCCGGAGAAGGGAAAGAGATCGATTGTTCGCCGCGTGCCACGTTCATGTCATGCTCCGGAAGAAGATCGAGGGGTGCCCACGCCGCGGGAAACACAAGTCCCTGACGCGACCACCGGCGGCAGCCCCAGCGGCCACCACCAGCGTTCATCACTTCTCCGAGGATAACGGCAGGTCGGCTGAAAAGGCAATGCGACGGATCGGGGGGGAGGCCGCCTCGGCCACCAGACAGACCAGCGATCGCTCCGGAAGCTCGAGGGGGACCTCGACATCGATCAGGGGGCCGGTCCCCTCAGGATGGATGTCGTCCGGAGCGGGCCGGCCGGTGTGGACAAACGCCCGCCAGGGCAGATCACGCACCGCCGGATGCTTGGGCAGCGAAAAACTGCGGGGCAGCGAGCCGGCATGCAGCAGCAGGAGCACATGCCGAGGCGTGCCGTGGATGCCGCCGGCTGAGGCATCCCCTTCCTCCAGCAGGCGCTCGGGCGTGGGTGCGCTGAAGAAGCAGACGAGACTGCCCTCGTCGGCGTTCCAATCGATCGGCTCACCCAAGGGTGAAAACCACTCCACGTCGGGCAGATGCCCGTCGGCACTCGATCCACCCACCAGAAACGACCGGCGGCGGAGCGTCGGATTGTCGAGGCGGAAGCGGATCAATTCAGCCACGAAGCCTGAGAGCTCCGGGTGCCGCTCCACCAGTGTCCAATCAAACCAGGAGGTGGGGTTGTCCTGGCAATAGGCGTTGTTGTTGCCCCCCTGCGTGCGGAAGCATTCGTCGCCGGACAAGACCATCGGCACCCCTTGGCTGAGCAGCAGCGTGGCGAGCATATTGCGAATCTGCCTGGCCCGCAAAGCAACGACATCGGGGCGCTTTGTCGGCCCCTCAAAGCCATGATTGTCGGAGTAGTTGTTGTTGTCGCCGTCGCGGTTCCCCTCGCCATTTTCCTCGTTGTGCTTGTCGCGGTAGCTGACGAGGTCGTGGAGTGGAAAGCCGTCGTGGGAGGTGACGAAATTGATGCTGTGGTAGGGTTGCCGGTCATCGTCGCCGTAAAGATCGCTCGAGCCGGCCAACCGGGTGGCCAGATGCCCGGTCTGCCCAAAGTCTCCCCGCCAGAAGCGGCGCACATCGTCCCGGTAGCGGCCATTCCATTCCGCCCACCTCAGGCTGGCGAACGAACCCACCTGATAGGCCCCGGCGGCGTCCCACGCCTCGGCGATGATCTTGGTATCGGCCAGCAGCGGATCCTCCGTGATCACCTCCACGATGGGCGGATTGGGGAGCATGTCGCCGTTGCGATCGCGGCTGAGAATGCTCGCCAAATCGAAGCGGAATCCATCGATGTGGTAGTTGTGGACCCAATGCCGCAGGCAGAGAAAGATCAGCTCGCGCACGATCGGGTGGTTGCCATTGATCGTGTTGCCGCAGCCGCTGTAGTTGCGATACCGCCCCCCCTCGCCAAGCATGTAGTACACCCGGTTCTCCAACCCCTTGAACGAGAGCGTCGGCCCGAGTTCGTTGCCCTCGGCGGTGTGGTTGAAGACGACATCGAGGATCACCTCGATCCCGGCGGCGTGCAGGGCCCGCACCATCTCCTTGAACTCGCGCACCTGGCAGCCCGGCTCGCTGCCGGCGGCATATCCGCGGTGGGGGGCAAAGAAGGCGAGCGGATCGTAGCCCCAGTAGTTTTTCCGGCCGTGGGGCAGCCCCGGCAGAGGATCGCCGAGGAACTCATGCACCGGCATCAGTTCCACCGCCGTCACCCCCAGCGACTTCAGGTAAGGGATCTTCTCGATCACTCCCAGATAGGTGCCCGGATGCGCGACGCCGCTGGAGGGGCTGTTGGTAAACCCCCGCACGTGCATTTCGTAGATGACCGTATCGGCCAGTCCGCGCCGCAGGTGGCGGTCCCCCTGCCAATCGAACGACTCATCCACCACCACACTTTTCGGTGGGCGCAGAATTCCGTCTGTGCCGGAAAGAAACTCCCCCGCGAGTGCCCGTGAATAGGGGTCGATGAGCCGAGCCTGTCCGTCAAACCGCTGCCCCTGCTCGGGATCGAAGGGACCATCGGCCTGGAAGTGATAGAGTTGACCGGGGCCGAGGCCGGGCACGAAAATACTCCAGATGTCGCCCCACCGATCCTTGCTGGCATCGAGTTGGATGACTTCGGCTGGGTCGGGATCGGTGGCCTGGTCGTAGAGCAGCACCCGCATGGCCGTCGCCGAGCGGCTATAGACCACAAACTGCACCCCTTGTTCCCGCTGCAGGGCGCTGGGGTGCAGCACTGCTCCGTAGGGCAGCGGATGGCTGAATTGCAGGTCCGGCAGCGGCCGGCTGGCGTGGGAGCGGCGGGCTGGAGCTACGGAGGGCTTGCGAGGAGTCATTGTTTGAAGATGATACCATCGGAAAAAATTGTCCACCGACCGCGCCGCCCGGCCTTTCATGCCCCGCCCCTGGACTGAGCCCCCCCGTAAGGATCACCACGTGCCCGGAGCCACCTATTCCAGTGCCGGAGTCAATCTCGCCCTCTACGAGGAGGGAATGGCCCGGCTCCCGGCCCACATGCGGCGCACGCAGTGCCCGCGGGTGCTCAGCCCCGAGGGGGGATTCGCCGCGCTGTTTCAGCTCGACCTCCCCGGGCTCTTCCGCCGGGGCTACGAGGATCCACTGCTTGTCTCCTGCACCGACGGGGTCGGCACGAAGCTCAAGATTGCCGTCATGGCCGGCATCCACCATACGGTGGGCGTCGATCTGGTGGCGATGAGCGTCAACGACTGCCTCTGCACCGGGGCGGAGCCGCTGTTCTTTCTTGATTACGTTGCCATGTCGCACGACGATCCAGATCTGCTGGAACAGATCGTGCGGGGCATCGCCGACGCCTGCGTGGAGTGCGAGTGCGCTCTTGTCGGCGGCGAAACGGCGATCCTGCCCGACATGTATCACTCCGGCGAATACGATCTGGCGGGATTTTGCGTCGGCGTGGTGGAACGGCGGCGGGCGGTGGACGGCCGGCAGATTCAGCCGGGAGATGTCGTCATCGGCCTCGCCTCCAACGGCTTTCATTCCAACGGATTCAGTCTGGTGCGCAAGGCGGTGTTTGAGTTCGGCGGCCTCTCCTGCGCCGATGTGGTGCCGGCCCTCGGCGGGGCAACGGTGGCCGATCTGCTGCTGGCCCCTACCCGGCTCTACAGCCGCGCTGTGAAGGGGATTCTGCGGCACTACCGGGTCAAGCAGGTGGTGCATGGCATCGCGCACATCACCGGCGGCGGGCTGGTGGAAAACCTCGCCCGCATTGTGCCGGCGGGAGTGCAGGTGGTGCTGCAGCGCGATTCGTGGGCTGTGCCTGCGGTCTTTCCCTGGGTGCAGCAGCTCGGTCGCATCGAGCAGGCGGAGATGGAGCGGGTATTCAACATGGGCGTGGGGATGGTGCTGGTGGTCTCGCCCCACTTCGCCGAGAGCATCCGCACCCAGCTCCACGATGCCGGGTTTGAGAACTGGGCCATTGGCACAGTGCGGGCCAACGAGCAGAATCTCGACCGCGTCGTGTTTGCCGGACAGTCCTGACGTTCGGAGCGGGCGACGGTCGCTCTCAGCGTCCCATATGCGAACCGGCGGCCGCCGCCCGGGCGCGCAGTTCCGGCTGAACCGTTCGGGAAGGCCCCGCCTCTCCCAAGGCCTTGAGCACCTGCGCCTCGGAGATCAGATCGCGCAGGATGATCGGCGCCCGGCCATCCTCCCCCGGCTGCGCCGCCGGGAAGATCGCCAGCACTGGTATCGACTTGCTCTGCAGGCTCTCCAGCATCGTCTTGATCTCGGGCGATTCCTCTGTCCAGTCTGCCAACAGCGGCACCACCCGATTCGATTCAACAGCCGCCTTGACCCGCGAGGTTTCAATTGCCGTGGCCAGATTCAGCTTGCAGGTCATGCACCAATCGGCGGAAAAATCGACCATCACCGTCGCGCCATTGCTGCGCAATTCTGCCAACCGCGATCGGGAGAAAGGCTCCCAGGGAATGATCGATTCCACCGGCCCCAGGAATGTGAATCCCAGTCCGCCGATGGCGGCTGCCACAGCCGCAGCCTGCGCCCATCGCCCCGGCCCCACCGTCCCGCCGCCAGCCTCCTGCCCCTTGCCGACCCACCAGCAGGCGGCCCAGATGCCCACCAGCAGGGCGAACGTGGGAACAAAATAATCGTGGTTGAGGAAGGTGAAGAGAAACACCACCGTGCCGAGCATCACAAACCCGAGAATCTCCTTGAACGTTTCCATCCAGGCGCCCGGCTTGGGGAGAAATTTGACCAGCCCGGGAAACACTCCCACCAGGAGATAGGGGAGGGCCATGCCGGTGGCGATCGCCCCGAAGACGGCGTAGGTGACCGCCGTGGGCTGCGCGAGCGTGAAACCGAAGACAGGCCCCAGGAAGGGTCCGCTGCAGGGGGTGGCCAAAACGGTGCTCAGCACCCCCTTGAGAAAGGCCCCGAGCGGGCCCTCCTGCGATTGCACATGCCCGGCCCGCTCGCCGATGAAGCCGGGGATCGGCAGTTCCCACACACCCAGAAATGAGAGCGCAAAGGCAAACACGATCCCGCAGAGCACGATGTTGAAGCGGGTCGAGGTGAATTGCTCACCCCAGGCGAGGTTTTGCCCGCCGAGGCCAATGTTGGCGGCCACGCTGGCGGTCGCCAGTACAAAAAACACCGCATACAGGCCGGCGCAATACCAGAGATTCATCTGGAAGACTTCCTGCCGGGCCCGCCCCGATTGCTGGGCAAAAGACATTAATTTCAACCCCAACACCGGCAGCACGCAGGGCATGAGATTGAGGATCAGCCCGCCGAGCAGGCCGGAGAGCAACGCCATCGGCAACGACAGCGACGAAATCGCTCCTGACGAAACGGCTCCCGGAGCCAGCGGCCCGGCGGCGGGAACACCTCCGGCGGCCTCGAGCGCCCGCGCTGCCGGCGGGGCGATGCCGCCGCTGTCACCCACTTGAGGCTCTGCCGGGGGATCGGCATTCAGCCCGGCAGGGCGCTCGATGGCAGTAGGCGATTTGGCCGCCTCGGCATAGCGGGAAGCGAAAAAGGCAATCGATCCGGCCACTCCATCGACCGGCGGCGCAACGGCCAGGCGGACGCCCGAAGGAGGATCGCACGAGGAGTCTGTACAGGCCTGAAATCCGAGCATCGCCTCGCGTGGAGAGGCATCGGCCGGCAGGAGGATTTCGAGCGTCACAGGTCCGTCAACCGCGTTGGCTGCCGCGAGCGTGGCATCTGCCGCCGGACGAGATTCCACGCCCCCGAGCGTGGCTGCAGGAATGCCCTCGGCACTGGCCAGAGAAACAATCGTCGGCCTGCCATGCCCCACGGCACTGGTGCCGGTCGAACCGGGGGCATAAAGATGCCACCCTTCATCCGGCCGGAGGCGGACCACCAGCGGCCGTACCAATTCTCCACCAGCCCCCGGCCGCTGCGGCGCAAACTCAGCCTGAATATCGACATGCCCCCGCGGCAGCCGAAACCCCGTCACCGCGCGCGGAGGAGTGGGCGACACTTCCCCCGCCTGATCGGCGGTCGGCAGCGGAACTGAAAAGGGGATTGTTTCCGGCGGCGTGCAGGCATTGTCGCGGCAGAGTTGCAGGCTCACGCTCCCGGCGATGGCGGCCGCCTCACCAGCGGCACGTCCCTTCGCGGTCTGATTCTTCACCAAGCCCGCCCGCCATGTCACCCGCCCGGCATGTTCCTCCACGACCAATCCCTTCCAGCCCGGTACGTCGTCGACGGTGCGGGAATGGGGAGGGGTGTCGGGGAGAAAGGGGCCGCCTGGCACCAGCGGAGCATCGGCAGCCACAGAAATCCTTGTCGGCTTGGGCCCTCCCGGCTTTTGGGTCGTGGAATAGAGGTGCCAGCCCTCTTCCAGCACGGCGGTAACCACCAATTCCGTCCCGCTCTTTTCCAGCTTTGCCTCAACCTTGACCGGGCTGCCGAGGGCGGCGTTAATCCCCGCCAGCGGATCAAACAGCCCCGCTTCGGGAGCCGGCTCTGCCGCTGGCAGTGCTGCCAACCAGCCGCCGGTGAGGCAGGACATCCAGAGGCCCAGCCACAGCATCGCACCAGCCTGAAGTCGGAGACGAACGGGCATGGGGGGGATCCATTCGATCGCACAAAGAACCCCGTCGCGAACCATCATATGTTTGTCGCTGACGAGGATTTCGGCGGGAGGTGGGAGTGAGGTCGTTGGCCAGTGGGCACGCCGTCTGTCTTCCTGACAGACACCAGATAAAAGGCCCATCGAGAAGGAACGGTGGAGAACTTGAATGAACCCTCCCTTCCTGCGCACACAATTGACCGGAAAAACGTCCGCACCCTTCCTTGAGCGCGGCAGTCGGTCATGCTGACCCGCAGGGAGCGCGTCCGTCTGGGCAAATTTTACCGGCTGCTATTTCTGCAGGTCAACCGCGGTTGCCACCCTGCAGAATCGCCTCAAGTGCCTCAGGGGCCAATTGCAGGAGGCGATCGATCCGGGCCACCACCGCCTCTGGCGCCTGAAAAGAGGCTCCATCGAGCAACGTCCAGCGAAACCAGTGGTCAAGACCAAACACCACCGCGGTGGCATGAAAGGAAGAAATACTGGCAATCTCCTCAGGAGCCAGGCGGCCGATCTCCTGGTAGGCAGCCAGTGCCTCTCCCCAGCGTTCCACCAACCGACCCGCACCAGGCCGCTGCCACTGTGCCCCGCCAAGGTGCCAACTTCCCAACAGGCGGGCGATGTCGGTGGCCGGGGTGTCGATGCCGGCGGCATGGTAGTCGATAACGCCGGAGACGGCCGCCGCGTTCCCCCCGCCCCCAAACAAAACGTGGTCGCTCCACACATCGCGCAGCACAGGCTGCAACCCAACCTCCACAGCAGGAGTCGCAGCCACCACGGCCAGCGCTTGTTCCATGCGGGCTGTGCGCCACAGTCCAGTCGCCCGCTCCAGCCGCAGACAAACAGCCTCCTGAAGCGGCGTGCCCCTCCTGATACGTTTCTGCCACCTGCTCCAGGGATCGGCCAGCAGACGCTCCGCCTTCTCCACCCGCTCACGCTGGCCGGGAGATGGCCCCCGGAGGTGAGCCCGACACAACTCGCCATCTGGAGCGCCCGCCGCAGCCCGGTGAATCTGGGCGAGCGTCCGCATGCCAGCGCAGACCTGCGGCAATGACGGATGCTCCACAGGACTGCCCGGCTTCAACTCCACCATCTCCCACAGACAGCCCTCCCGATCGACTGCGACGGTCATCCGCCCCTCGCGGGAGCCAGTGGCCAGCGGCAGCACACTCGGCACAGCGGCCACTCCCCCGGCACCCACCTGCTGCATCAGCCGATGCACCCACAGGGCACGGTCGGGCGTGGCAGCGAGCGGAAACCGCTTCAGCACCCAGTCCCCCGTGGCAGAGTCCACCCGATAGATCGGGGAGCCACTCCAGCCACGGCCCGCCAGCGCTTGCTGCCGAAACTCCTGCCCCCCCAAAAACTGCCGACAGACTCCAGCGTCAGGGGAGGGGGGCTCATCGGGCGATCCAGCTGATTGCATAGCGATCTCCTCCACCTCAGGCCACTCGACGCGGGCAACAGCCCAGCCAAGAGAGCATCATTCCGGCGTGTTTCCTCCGGTCACTGCCGGAAATTGGCCGTGAAATAGGGCTGATGGTAGTGTAAGGATTGTGCTGTGGTGACCGGGCGATGGACGAATGGCTCGGCCGTTTCACTGGCGGGGCGCGAGTGTTGCAGAAGGCGAGGCAGAACTGATGGCGGAATTTCTTCGGGGCAGGACGCTGGCGTGGGGACTTCTGCTGGCGGCCTGCGGGCCGGTGTGCTGCACTCTGGCAGCCGATCCAGCCAGCGACACGGCGGCCCCTGCGGCTGCCCCCACGCAGCAGGAACCGCCCAAGGCCGACGCTCCCCCTCCCGCGCCTCCAACTCCCGCTACCGCGCCGGCCGCGCAGCAAACGCCCCCCGCCACTCCACCGAGCGATCCCAAGACCAACAAAACCGACAACAAGCCTGCCTTTGCCGTGCTGCTCAAGGATGCCGTCCGGCTGCCGGGCCTCATCCCGCTGCATCGCAAGGACGAGAAGGTCTACGCCGAACTCCCTGACTCAATCCTCGGCAAGGATCTGTTCGTGCTGATTTCGATCGCCCGGGGGATCGGCGAGAAATCGCTGCTCGGGGGAATGAGTTGGGGGATCGGCGACGACTGGATCTGGCAGTTTCGCAAAGTGGATGACTCGATCCATGTGGTGCGGCGGAACGTGCGGTTCTTTGCCGACAAGGGAAGCCCCGAGGAACGCGCGGTCGATCTGGCCTACACCGACAGCGTGCTCTACAGCGTGCCGATCGCCACGTTTGCCCCCTCCGGGGCTGCCGTGATCGATCTCTCAGCCATCTTTCTCACCGATCTCCCGCAGATCTCGGCCGCTCTGCCCGGCTTCTCCTTCGCCCGGGATCGCTCCACCTGGTCGCGTGTGAAGGCCTTTCCCGACAACGTCGAACTGGAAGTAGCGGCCACCTACGGCTCCGGAGGATCGACACAGATCGACACCGTGCCCGATTCCCGCGGCGTGACGATCAACGTCCACTACTCGCTCAGCCTTCTGCCGCAGAACAGCTACAAGCCGCGGCTGGCCGATCAGCGCGTGGGGTATTTCGTCACGGCACTCAAAGACTTTTCCCAGAACGTCGATGAAGACCGGTTCGTGCGCTATATCAATCGCTGGAATCTGGAGAAGGCCGATCCCTCGGCCCCCATCTCCCCCCCCAAGAAGCCGATCGTGTTCTGGATTGAGAAGACCGTCCCCTTCAAATACCGGCAGCCGATCCGCGAGGGGATCGAATCGTGGAACGAGGCCTTCACCAAGGCGGGCTTTGCCACGGCCATCGAAGTGCGGCAGCAACCAGAGGTCACCGATTGGGATCCGGAGGATGTGAATTTCAACACGTTCCGCTGGATCACCGCCGGCGCCGGATTTGCCATGGGCCCTTCGCGGGTGAATCCCCGCACCGGCCAGATCCTCGATGCCGACATCATCTTCGACGGCGATTTCCTCCAATTTTGGCGGAAAGAATACGAAACCTTCACGCCGCAGTCGGTGGCGCAACTCACCGGCGGCGAGGCCGCCCTGCGCCTGCTGCCGGGCGGAGGTCACAGCCACGGCCCGCTGGAGGGGGCCTGCGGTGCCTGCGCCCTGTTTGATGGCCACGCCCGCGAGACGGCGCTGGCTGCCACGGCGCTGGCGGTGACCGGCAACGCGGCCCTGACCGAGGCCCAAAAGGAAAAGCTGGTGGTGCAGGGGCTGAAACTGGGGGCCATGCACGAGGTGGGCCACACGCTGGGGCTGCGGCACAACTTCAAGGGGAGCGCCTTCCGCACGCTCGCCGAGATCAACGACGTCGCCAAGACCGCGCAGGAAGGTTCGAGCACGAGCGTGATGGACTACATCCCCGTGAACATCGTTCCCCAGGGGAAAACGCAGGGCGACTACTACGCCGCGCATCTCGGCCCCTACGACCTGTGGGCGATCGAATATGGCTATAAGCCCCTAGCAGCGGGCACCCCGGAGGGGGAACTCCCGGAACTCGAAAAAATCGCTGCCCGCAGCGGCGAGCCTGCCTTGGCCTACTCCACCGACGAAGACACCGAATTCGGCGATCCCGATCCGCTCTCCAACCGCTTCGATCTGGGGAGCGATCCACTCGAATTTGCCCGCTCGCGTGCCGAGCTCGTGGCGCAGGTGATGCCGGGCATCGCCGAGAGAATGACGACCAAAGACGAGACCACCGGGCAGACGCCAGGCTACGAGCGGGTGCGTCAGGCCTTTGGCGTGCTCCTCTCGACCCATGGCAAGGCGATGGCGCTGGCGGCCCGGCTCGTCGGCGGCCTCCACACCTCGCGGAGCAAGAAGGGGGATGCTGGCGCCCAGCCCCCGTTTCGGGTTGTCGATGCTGGCCAGCAGCGAGCGGCGCTTGCCCTGCTGGAAACCGAGATGTTCATGGCCCGGCCCTTCACGTTTCCGCCGGAACTCTACAACGTGCTGGTGGCGACGCGCTGGTCTCACTGGGGCTCAGATGAGGTCGACCGGGAGGATTACCCGATCCACGAGGTGATTCTCCTCTGGCAGGACCGGGTGCTCGGCCGTCTGCTCGACCCGCTCACACTCGCCCGGATCCGCGACAGCGAGCTGAAGGTGCCGGCTGATCAGGATGCCTTCACCAACGCCGAACTGCTCGATCGCCTCACCAAGGCGATCTTCTCGGAGGTCGATGCCACCCCGGCCGGCGATTTCACCGTTCGCAAGCCGGCGATCTCCAGCCTGAGGCGCTCGCTGCAGCGGGCCTATCTCTCCCGGCTCTCAACGCTGGCGATGGGATCGGGCTCGGCCTCTCCCGACGCCCAGGCGATCGCCGCCAGCCAGTTGCGTTCCCTCGACGGCCGGATTAGCGCCCTTCTCGCCCGCAATGACGTGAAGCTCGACGACTATTCCCGGGCCCATCTTGCCGAAATGCAGGCCCGCCTGCGCAAGGTGCTCGATGCCAGCCTGCAGCTCCCGAGGCCTTAGCAGCCAGTTTCTCATAGCCCTCACTCGCGAAGTCATAGTCCGGAAGGAGCCGCATTCGATGCGTTTGGTGGTCGCCCGCATGAAGCCGTCGCAGGTGGAGGTGGTGCGCCAATCGCTGGCTGCGGTGCATGTGACGCGGCTGACGGTGCTCGATACCCAGGGCTGTCTGAGTGTGGGCCCCACCACCCGGCTGGTGCAGGAGGTTCTCATGGAGATCGCCGTCAACGACGACTTTCTCGACCGCACGATCTCCACTTTGTGCGCCGCTCTCGGAGGGGATCCTCTGGAGGCACATCAGCTCAGCGTGCTTCCCATGGTGGAGGCCGTGCAGATCTACCGCGATGTCCGCGGCCAGGAAGCTCTCTGAATTCTGAATCCCTTGGGAACAGTTCGGCACTGACTTGCCAATTGTTCCCGTAAGCCCGGAGGAAACATGACCGCTTCGCCCCAGCCTCATCTGCGCATCCTGCTGGTGAGCGCCGATCTGCTCGGCATGAGCCAATTTGCCGGACTGGCAACCCGCCTTCCCGCCACGGTGGAAACACTGGCCAGCCCGGCCGGCCAACCACGGGGAGAGGCCTTCGACCTGCTGGTGCTCGATTTGGCCATCCCACGCCCCGCCGCCACGCTCGTGGCCGAGGCCCGTACGCTGCTCGAGTCGCACCAGAACGCCACCGGCCCATCCGCCCGGCTGCTGGCCTACGGCCCGCATGTGGCCAGGGAGCGATTGGAGGAGGCGCGGCGGGCGGGGGCCGATCTCGTCGTCAGCAGAGGACAGATTTTCGGCGATCTGCCCGGAGTGGTGGCGAGCCTCTGGCCCGATCGCCCGACTGCTTCCTTTCCGGCCATCTCCGGCGGCCCGGCCTGATCAGGCCGATTCGCCAGGAAGTTCGTCGACCACCACCTCGTCGAGTTCTGTGCCGTCGACATCGCGACGCAGAAGCATGTAGGCCGCGGTGGCGATTGCCCAGAAATAGCCCCAGCCAAACGATCCCAGGATCGCCTCGAGGCCGCGGGTCCAGAAGCCGAGCGCCTGGATGCCCCAGGGAGCCGCGCCTCCCGCAGCATGGAGGCCGTCCAGCACCGCCACGGTGCGATCATGGCCCATCCCCAGGCTGGCAGCCCAGAGGGCCAGCGTGCTGGTAGCGGTGGCAAACAGGCTGGCGGCGGCCAGGGCTGGCAACGACACCGCAAGGGCGATCAGCCCGTAAAAAATGTAGTGCAAGGGGCGCTGATAGAGGTAGGAAAAGGCGGTGGAGATCGCCTGAAAACTGTCCCCCCGCTCCACGCCGACGGCCCCCACCATCAAGGGCCATCCCGCCACCACACCCACCGCGAGAATCGAGAGCACCACCGCTCCCGCCAGCACCAGCGGCCAGATCGCACCGGCGAAAGCCAGCCCCCAGTCGCTCCGCATGAGGAGTCCAAGAATCGCCCCCGGCACACTCAGCGCCAGGATGCCGGCGAGCACAAAGGCGACAGAGTTGAAGGCCGCCAGCCATTTGCGGGAACCAAACCAGAGTGCTCCGGTGAGCCCCAGAGCTTCTTCGCCGGCCAGTTTCAGCCCCACACACCGGGCGATCGCCGTGCCGAAGATCGACCACACCGCCACAAACCAGGCGATCCGCACCAACGCACCAGCCATCTCGGCCAGCGTGGCCGAGGGCCGAAACGGCACCGCCACCAGTTGCATGAGCGTCGCCGCAGGCCCGGGCAGCCAGCGGGCGAGCCACTCCTGCAGAGCAGGATCGCTGATTCCGGTGGCGGGCAGACTTGCGGCGGCCGGCGTGCTGACGGCAGCCAGCGTCTGACCCGCAAACAGATCGAGCTGATCGCACAGCGACCAGCCACCCCACGTGGCCAAAGCCCCGAGTGCCGCCAGCAGAATCACAGTCGGGGCAAAGGCATGCCCGGCGGCCCGAAACAACAGCCACCATGGGAGGGCATCGCTCCACTGGATCTCGTGCACCACGCCGTCTCCCTGCAGCGGGCGGGGAGGGGCGACGGGAAGACTTTCCTGGCTGCTGCTGGTCGACATGAAAATCCCTTTGAACGCTGGTGAGATACCGGGAAGCACTGGAGCGACGAGTATAGGCGGGGAGGGCGGCCGAATGAAGCCAGCCATCACCGAGCGTATGAAGGGCTCTCAGAAGCGACATCTTGGCAATACGGCGGGTGACGGAGGCGGAGGGGTCGGCGAACGCTCGAGGAGCGCTGAGCCGCTGCGGCCCAAGCGACGAAACCTGCGCCGTCCCGCAGCCGGGGGCACTGCGGAAGTCGTAACCAACCGAACACAGCGGGCGACGGAGGCGGAGGGATCGGCGAACGCTCGAGGAGCGCATGCGACGAGACTTTTGCCGTCCCGCAGCCGGGGGCACTCCGGAAGCCGTAACCAACCGAACACAGCGGGTGACGGAGGCGGAGGGGGCGGCGAACACTCGAGGAAGCCACGGAAGTCGGTTTCCCCCAGAGCGGGCCTGTCAGCCGTCGGCCTCCTCCTCAGGTCCTGATTCTTCCTCGTCGTCACCCGACCTGATATGCGGAACGCTGTAGCCCTCGTCGAGCCAGCGGCCCAGGTCGATGACGCGGCACCGCTCGCTGCAAAATGGCGGCGTGGCCAATGTCTTCAGATCGATCGTCTTCGAGCAGACGGGGCAGCGTGGCATGAAGAGAGCCCTCCGGGGAAGCTCAGGGAATCGGATGCATCGGACAGACAGTGGCGGCCTACTCGCCGCCGCTCTTGCCACTGCCACCGGCTGACTTGCCGCCATCTGCCGCCTTGCCGCCATCTGCTTTGCCGCCGGTATCGGCAGCCGCGCCCTTCTTGTACGACTCGCTACGGTAGTCGGTTTTGTAGAAGCCGGTTCCCTTGAACATGATCGCTCCGCCGGCACCTATCAGCCGGCGGAGCTTCTTCTTCTTGCACTCAGGGCAGGTTTTCTTGACCGCGTCGGTCATCGATTGAAACAGTTCAAAGGCATGGCCGCAGCCATCGCAGACGTAGTCGTAGGTGGGCATGAGGTCACTCTCCCTTGGCAACGATGACCTGGGCCGGCCGCACCACGCGGTCGTGCAGGGAATAGCCCCGGCTGGCCACTCCCACCACCGTTCCAGGGACCACGCCCGGTGTCGGCTGGTGCAGGATGCAATCGTGGATGGCCGGGTCGAAGGGCTTCCCCTCCGCATCGATCGACTGGCAGCCGTGCGACTGGATCACCTTTTCAATCAACTGGGCCGTCATGCGGAATCCCGCGCGGAGGCTGTCGACGTCGGTGGTGCGCTCGGCGGCCTCCACGGCCCGCAGCACATTGTCAAACACCGGCAGCAGATCGCGGAGCAGATCCATCTCGCGGTAACGCTGCGCATCGTCGAACTCGCGGCGGGAGCGCTTGCGGTAGTTTTCCAGTTCCGCCTGAACCCGCAAAACCTGCTCTTGAGCATCCTGCAATTGGCGATCGAGATCCTCTCCCTGTGCCCTCCCCGCGTCTCCACGGTTGAAGGGAACTGCCTGCTCGGAGCCCGCTTCGACCGCTGCTTCCTGGTCTTCCCGATTCATGTCTGCCTCTCCTCGAACCTGCCGAAATTTTGAACCTTGTATGATCAACCGTGTTCAGATCCCACCGGAGTCCAGAAAGCACCAGGACTCATGGGATGGCCCATCCTAGCAGGCTCTGGAGAGGGCCGGCCGCACAAGCCCCCCGCTTCACGCCTCGTCTGCCTCCACATCATCTGATCCCTTGACCTGAAAATAGTCGGCCAGGCGGCTGAAAAAGTTCGATCGCTTGGGGCTGACCGCCTTCTGTTCCTCAGCGGCGAGTTCCCGCAGGAGGTTTTCGCTCTTGGGGGAGAGCGTTCGCGGCACCTCGACATGCACATGCACATGCAGGTCGCCGATCCCGCGCCCGCGGACCTCCGGCATGCCCAGGCCGCGCACCCGCACCACATCCCCCCCCTGCGTGCCGCGGGCGATCTGCAAGGGCTTGGGGCCATCGAGCGTTGGCACTTCCACCGTGGCCCCCAGGGCCGCCTGGGAAAATGTGATCGGCACCTCGCAGTGAAGATCGCGGCCGTCGCGGGTGAGGAAGGGATGATCCTCGATCTCGATGACGCAGTAGCAGTCGCCCGGCGGGCCGCCGCTGGCCCCCGGCTCACCTTCGCCGGCCAATCGCACGCGCACATCCCGATCAACGCCCGCCGGAATCGTCACCTTGCGGTCAACCTGTTCCTCAGTCAATCCATCACCGCCGCAGTCGGGGCACTTCTCCCGAATGATGCTGCCGCTGCCATGGCAGGCAGGGCAGGTGGTCTGCAGGCGGAACACGCCCGCTGTCTGGATCACCTGACCGCGTCCGGCACAGTAGTCGCAGGAAACGGGTTTTGTGCCTTTCTTCGCTCCACTGCCGTCACACGCGGCACACGCCTCATGGCGGGTGAACTGCACCGCCTTGGTGGCGCCGCGGGCCGCCTCAAGCAGCGACAGATTGATCGTGCAGAAGACATCCCGTCCCTGCCGGGGACGGTTGCCCCGCCGCTTGCCCCCGGAGAAGGCATCGCCGAAAGCACCGCCGCCGAACATGTCTCCAAAGACATCGAAGATGTCGGAGATATCGTTGAATTCATGCGTGCCGGCCGATCCCTGCACGCCCGCATGGCCATAGCGGTCGTAGCGGGCCCGCAGCGTGGCGTCGGAGAGCACCTCAAAGGCCCGGGCCGCCTCCTTGAAGCGGTCGGCCGCCTGAGTGTTGCCCGGGTTTTTGTCGGGGTGGAACTGGATCGCCAACTTGCGATAGGCGACAGACACCTGCTCGCCAGTGGCCTTCCGCTCCACTCCGAGCACTTCGTAATAGTCTCGCTGTTGAGCCATGACGGTGGGCGGCAACCGCATCAGCCGGCGCCGGCATTCCGGCGGAGGCCGGACTCCAGATGTGTGCTTCTTCCGCCCATGCCGCCCGCGGCCAAACCGCCGCAATCGAGCGACGGAGAGGCCGGAGACTCAAAAAACCTACCGCACGCTGCCTTCGACACGGTGCTTCTTGGCGTCATCCTTGTCGAGGTTTGTGACCAGCGCCTCGGTCGTGAGGAGAAGGCCGGCAATGCTCGCGGCATTGGTGAGGGCCACGCGCACCACCTTGACCGGATCGATGATCCCAGCCTTGAGCATGTCGACATACTCGCCCTTGTTGGCGTCGTAGCCGATATGAATATCCTTCCCGGCCACCTCATCGGCCACCACGGAGCCGTCGATGCCGCCATTCTCGGCGATCTGCCGAATGGGGGCCTCAAGCGCCTGCAGCACAATGTCGATGCCGATCTTCTCGTCTCCCTTGGCCTGGGAACGGGCTTTCTCGACCGCCTCGCGGCAGCGGAGCAGGGCGACGCCACCGCCCGGCACAATCCCCTCTTCCACGGCCGCGCGTGTGGCATGCAGAGCATCCTCGACGCGGGCCTTCTTCTGCTTCATCTCGGCCTCGGTGCCAGCCCCGACAGAGACGATCGCGACGCCGCCGGTGAGCTTCGCGAGCCGCTCCTGCAGTTTCTCCCGATCGTACTCGCTCTCGGTGCCATCGATCTGATTGCGGATCTGCTGAACGCGGGCGGCCACATCGGTCTGCTTGCCGGCCCCCTGCACGATCGTGGTCTCGTTCTTGTCGACCGTCACGGTCTTGGCGCGGCCGAGGTGGGAGAGATCGAGGCTCTCCAGTTTGAGTCCCAGATCCTCACTGATCAGCGTGCCACCGGTGAGCATGGCGATATCGCCCAGCATCGCCTTGCGGCGATCTCCGAAGCCAGGAGCCTTCGAAGCACAGATATTGAGCACGCCGCGAAGTTTGTTGACCACCAGAGCCGTGAGGGCGTCGCCGTCGATGTCTTCGGCGATAATCAACAGCGGCTTGCCCGACTGGGCCACCTTCTCGAGCAACGGCAGCAGATCGCGGAGGTTCGAAATCTTCTTCTCGTGAATGAGGATGAGGCAATCATCGAGTTGGCAGACCATCTCGGCGGTGCGATTGATGAAGTAGGGGGAGATGTAGCCCTTGTCGAACTGCATGCCGTCGACGAAACGCACGGTCGTTTCAGTCGTCTTCCCTTCCTCAACAGTGATCACGCCATCCTTGCCCACCTTCTGCAGGGCCTGGGCAAGCAGATCGCCGATCGAGCGGTCGTTGTTGGCACTGATAGCCCCAACCTGCGCCACTTCTTCGGGACGCTCCACCTTCTTTGCCATCTCCGTGAGGCGGCCGACGGCAGCCGCCACGGCCTTCTCAATTCCCCGGCGCACAGCCATTGGATTACTGCCAGCAGCCACCATCCGGGTGCCCTCGCGAAAAATAGCCCGGGCGAGCACGGTCGCGGTGGTGGTGCCGTCGCCGGCGAGATCGGATGTCTTGGAGGCAACTTCGTTCACGAGCTTCGCGCCCATGTTTTCGAAGGGATCCTCCAGATCGACTTCCTTGCTCACAGTCACGCCGTCTTTCGTGACGGTGGGACCGCCAAACGACTTGTCGATGATGACGTTGCGCCCGGTGGGGCCCATCGTCACCGCTACGGCGCCGGCCAGTTTTTCCACGCCCTTGAGCAGCTTGGCACGTGCGTTGTCGTCGAACAGAAGTTGTTTGGGCACGGAACGTTCTCCTCAGGATGGACTCAAAAAAGGGGAATGAAAAATCTGGCTGGTACAGCAGTGCCGAACGGGCTTGAGCTCTGGATCTAGCTCTGGATTTTGGCGAGAATATCGCTCTCGCGGAGGATCTTCACATCGTGGCCGTCGACCTCGATCTCGCTGCCGGAATACTTGCCGTAGATGACCTCATCGCCGATCGCCAGCGACATGGTCGCCCGCTGGCCGCTCTCGAGGAGCTTGCCCGGTCCGAGCGCCACCACGTGGCCACGCTGTGGCTTCTCCTTGGCGCTATCGGGCAGAACGATGCCGCCGGCGGTGCGCTCTTCGGCCTCCATCGGCTGCACCACCACGCGGTCTTCCAGCGGACGGATCTTCAAATGCTTCGCTGCCATGAAAAAAACTCCAAAACGTGTGTGTGAAAAACCAGAAATCCAAAATTTGAACCGACGACTCGCGGACAGCCGGACTTCAAACCAGGGCTTACATCATGCCGCCCATGCCACCCATTCCCATGCCGCCCATGCCGCCCATACCACCGCCCATTCCGCCCATGCCGCCGCCACCCATGCCGTGGTGGTCGTGGCCGTCGCCACCGGCCTCTTCTTCGGCCTTGGGGATCTCGGTGATCAGCGACTCGGTGGTGAGCAACAGCGCCGCCACGCTCGCGGCGTTTTGCAGGGCTGTCCGTACAACCTTGGCTGGATCGATGACGCCAGCGGCCACCAGATCACAATACTCTTCCTTGTCGGCGTCGTAGCCGTCGTTCTTGCCCTTCATGTGGCGCACCCTGTTGACCACCACAGGGCCATCCACTCCCGCGTTGGCGGCGATGGCCTCGAGCGGATAGCGAAGGGCGTTCTTCACAATCGTGGCGCCCATCTTCTCGTCCCCTTCGAGGTCGAGCTTCTCCACAGCCTTCTCGCTGCGGAGCAGGGCGATGCCCCCTCCCGGCACGATTCCTTCGGCGAGCGCCGCCTGCGTGGCGCTGCGGGCATCCTCGATGAGCGCCTTGCGCTCCTTCATCTCGGTTTCCGTGGCTGCGCCGACGTTGATCTGAGCCACGCCGCCAGCCAGTTTGGCCAGCCGCTCCTGCAGCTTCTCACGGTCGTAATCGCTGTCAGTGTTTTCGATTTCGGCCCGGATCTGGGCCACCCGACCTTCGATAGCGGCCTTTGAGCCGGCACCGCTGACGATCGTGGTGTTCTCGGCATCAATGATCACCTTCTTGGCACGCCCCAAGTCGCTGAGCTTCACAGCATCGAGAGCAATGCCGAGATCCTTGAAGATCGCCTGACCACCGGTCAGGGCAGCGAGATCTCCCATGATTGCCTTGCGGCGATCGCCGTAGCCGGGAGCCTTGATCGCCACCGACTGCACGATGCCCCGCAACTTGTTGACCACCAGAGTGGCCAGAGCCTCGCCATCGACATCCTCGGCGATCACCACCAGCGGCTTGCCGGCCTTGCTGATGGCCTCCAGCAGCGGCACCAGATTCTTGGCACTTGAGACCTTTTCCTCGAACAGGAGGATGTAGGGGTTCTCCATCTCGCAGGTCTGCGAATCGGCATCGGTGACGAAATGGGGAGACAGGAAGCCGCGATCGAACTGCATTCCCTCGACGACGTCCACGGTCGTCTCGGCCTGCTTTCCCTCTTCCACGGTGATCACGCCATCCTTGCCCACCTTCAGAAAAGCCTCGGCAAGAACATTGCCAATCGTCGGATCGTTGTTGCCAGCGATCGTGGCGACCTGCATCAATTCCTTCTTGTTTTTCTCATTGATCGGCGTGGCCATCGCCAGAATCGACTTCGAAACGGCCTCAACAGCCTTGTGAATGCCGCGGGACAGCGCCATCGGATCAGCGCCGGCAGCGATCATCTTGAGGCCTTCGCGGAAGATCGCCTCGGCCAGCACGGTGGCGGTGGTCGTGCCGTCGCCAGCGACGTCGTTGGTCTTGCTGGCGGCTTCCTTCACCAGTTGCGCGCCGAGATTCTCATAGGGATCTTCCAGATCGATGTCCTCGGCGACCGTCACGCCGTCCTTGGTGACCTTGGGCGAGCCCCAGCCTTTGTCGAGCACCGCGTTGCGGCCGCGGGGGCCGAGCGTGCTCTTCACCGCGCGGGCGAGCTTGGAAACGCCGGCGAGCAGCGGCTGACGGGCCTCGTCGTCGAACACCATTTGTTTGGCCACGAGAAACTCCTCAATAGTGAGTGATGCAACAACAGCAACGGCCGCTGCGAAAACCGAACACCAACGACAACAACCCAAAAAACCTGAGATCAGGCCCGCGGGGTGGCAGAACACCGCCGCCACTCCCCAACCTCTAAGCAACCCGCGTGCCGGGAACAGAAGCCTCTCTCAACAACCGGCAAAAAACCGATAAAAAAACCGAAAATCGCCCCCATTCGGCCGGCCCCTCGGGGGCTGCCCCCCGACGCCGACATGCCTTTTTGGCAGAGGGCGGTCAACCGCCTGCCCGCTGCGGCGCCCGCGGGGCCCAGTTGAACTTCGCATCGAGGCCACGCACAAACGCCGCCAGGAGCGTGGCCGTGTGATCGAGGTCATCGAGCGAGACTGTCTCCACGGCGGAATGCATGTAGCGGTTGGGCACACTCACCAGCCCGGTCGCCACGCCACTGCGGGTGGTCTGCAGCACATTGGCATCGGTTGGCGTGGCCCGTCCGCTGGCCGAAAGTTGCACCGGCAGCGACCGCCCCTTGGCGGCCGCCAGCAGTTGCTCGACGACGTGGGGATTCATGTTCGGCCCGCGGTAGACCACCGGTCCCCGCCCCAGCCCGATATCCCCCTCCGATTTTTTGTCGATCGTCGGGCAATCGGTGGCATGCGTCACATCGACGGCGATCGCCACATGGGGATCGACTCCGTAGGCGCTCGTCTGAGCTCCCCGCAGGCCAATCTCCTCCTGAACGGTCGAAGCAACAAATAGGGCGCAGGGCAGGGGCCCCTCTGCCACCGCCCGCCGAAACGCCTCCAGCACCACCCACACCCCCACCTTGTCGTCCATGGCGGCGGCCGCCGCCAGATTCCGCCGCAGTGGCTGGAATTTGAGTTCCACAGTGACCGGATCGCCGACCCGCACCACGCTCTCGGCATCGGCTTTGTCACCCGACCCGATATCGATCCATAGATCCTTCATTTTCGGGACAATCTTCCGCTCCTCTTCGGTGAGGAGGTGGATCGGCTTGCGGGCGATGACGCCGGGCACCGGGCCTGCGACCCCCCACACCGTGACGCGGGAGCCCACCAGCTGCATCGGCTCCCAACCGCCAATCGGCTGCACGGAGAGATAGCCGTCTGAATCGATGTATTGCACGATCAGCCCGATCTGATCGCAATGGCCCGCCAGCAGCATCCGCAGCGGGGCGCCGGGATTCTTGGCCCCGATCACATTGCCGTGGGAATCGGTCGTGACGGTGTCGGCGATCCCGGCGAGATAGTCGCGAACAAGCTCCTGCACCGGCCACTCATAGCCGGAAGGGGAGGGCGTTTCCAGCAAACGGACCAGAAAATCGCGGGCAGATGGCTCCACAGCAGCACTCCAGGCATCAGGAAATTTGGGCCGACATGCGTCAGGTCACGACCCGAGGTTGTACGCCATGGCCGCCCGGGCGCACATCCTCCGCCCCGGCAGCCGCCCGGTGGCGGGGCCGGGGACCACCCCTGACGATAGATACGCACAACCGTCATAATCGCTGTGAGTGCCATCCCGACAGCAGCGTTCAGACCCCCCGTGCACTGCTGCCGAAGGAACCCTGCTGTCACACGCCCCGCCCCTGACCTAGGATTGCCGGTTTCCCCGGAAGAGCATCCACCATGAACCAACCTGTGCGGATTGGCATCGTCGGCTTGGGCACCGTCGGCTCCGGCGTTGTTCGCCTGCTCGTCGATTCGGCCGATCACATCACCCGCCATGCCGGCCGACCCATCCTCGTCGAAAAGGCGGTGGTATTCGATCCCGCCAAAAAGCGGACGGTGCAGGTGCCGGGGGGAAAGATCTCCTCCGACATCCACGACATCTCCCGCGACGAATCGATCTCGGTGGTGGCGCTGTTGGTAGGCGGCCTGGAGCCCGCCCGCTCAATGATGGTGGAGCTCCTTGAGCAGGGGAAGGATGTCGTCACGGCCAACAAGGCGCTCCTTGCCGAGCATGGCCCGGAACTGTTCGCGCTGGCTCGCAAGCAGGGCCGGTCGATCGCGTTTGAGGCGGCCGTGGCCGGCGGCATCCCGATCGTGGCCGCCATCGGTGAGTGCCTTGCTGCCAACCGCATCGAATCGATCCGCGGCATTCTCAACGGCACGAGCAACTTTATCCTCACCCGCATGGAGGAAGATGGCTCAAGCTACGCCGAGGCGCTCAAGCTGGCGCAGGCGAAGGGGTTTGCCGAGGCCGATCCCTCGATGGATGTCGATGGCACCGACGCCACGCAGAAGCTGGCCATTCTGGCCCACCTTGCGTTCGGCGCCTGGGTGCCCTGGGCCGAGATCCCCCGCACCGGCATCGACGGGCTCGACATTGATCTTTTGCACTACGCTGCAGAACTGGGCTATCGGATCCGGCTGGTGGCGTTGGCCACACGCAGCGACGATCGCCTCGCCATGCGGGTGGCTCCAGCACTGGTCAAGATCGGCACCCCACTGGCGGAAACCCGCGGTGCCTACAATGCCGTAAGCCTCGTGGGAGATGCCGTCGGGCGGATGTTCTTCCATGGCCTCGGCGCCGGCCAGATGCCGACCGCCTCCGCCGTGGTGGCCGACATCATCGACACCGTGGTGGGCCGCACGGCGATCACATTCCGCACCACCGGCCTGCTCTCCCCCGATTCCCCGGCCGCCAAGCTGGCGGGCGTCGCCACCCACCAGCGTCATTTTCTGCGGATTCATGTGTCGGATCGCCCCGGCGTTCTCGCGCGGATTACCGGCATTCTGGGGGACCACGGCATCTCGATCGCCTCGGTCATCCAGCACGATCCGGTGCAGCAGGATCCCGCCGACATCCAGCAGACTGGCGTGCCGCTGGTGATCATGACCCACACCTGCGCTGCGACAGCAGTCGAGGCAGCCGTCGCGGAGATCGACCGCAGCGACGCCGTGCGCGGCCGCAGCGTGTGCCTGGGTGTGCTTGACGACTGACCCCTACCAGCCAGAATTTTCCCGACCAGGATTTCCCCGACCATGAAATACGTTGTCATCATCCCCGACGGTGCGGCCGATGCACCCCAGGCGTCCCTGGGCGGTCGCACGCCGCTGCAGGCGGCCCACACCCCACATCTCGACGCCCTCGCCGCGCGGGGCACAGTGGGCCTCACCAACCACGTGCCCGACAGCCTCCCCCCTGGTTCAGAAGTGGCCTGCATGAGCCTGTTGGGCTACGATCCGCTCACCTATTTCACCGGGCGGGCGCCGCTGGAGGCGGCGGCCAAAGGCATTCAACTCAGTCCTGACGACACCGCGGTGCGCTGCAATCTGGTGACGATCCGCGATGGCCTGATGGAAGACTTCACCGCCGGCCACATCAGCACCGAGGAAGCGACCGCTCTCCTCGCCGCCTGCCAGCGGGGCTTGGCGGCCGATTTTCCGGAACTCACCGGCTGGGAATTCACACCGGGGGTGAGCTACCGCAATCTCCTGCTCCACCGCGGCCAACCGGGAACTCCCCCGCCGCTCGGGAGCGATCTCCGCGCCACGCCGCCGCACGATCTTGTGGACCAGCCGGTAGACGATGCCTTTCCCCGCGGGACGGGCAGCCGGCTGCTCACCGAGATCATGGCCAACAGCGCGCAGTGGCTCTCCGGCCATCCGGTCAATCAGGCCCGTCTGGCAGCGGGGCAACGTCCCGCCACGCATGTCTGGCTGTGGGGCGTGGGACGCGCGCCGCACATGGAGCCCTTCGCGCAGAAATATGCCGCCACGGGCTTCGGCTCCCGCGCCACGATGATCACGGCGGTCGACCTGCTGCGGGGACTGGCGGCGCTGGCGGGCTGGAAGCGGCTGGAGGTTCCCGGAGCCACCGGCTACCTCGACACCGACTACGCCGCCAAGGGACGGGCCGCCATCGCCGAACTCTCCCAGGCTGATCTGGTCTGTGTGCACATTGAAGCCCCCGATGAGGCGAGCCATGAGGGCAACGCGGCCGAGAAGGTGAAGGCACTGGAGGAGATCGACCGACTGATCGTGGCGCCGCTGGCAGCCCATCTGGCCACGCTGCCGGCCCACAGGATGCTCGTCTGCCCCGACCACCCCACCTTCATCTCGACCAAAACCCATTCCCGCGGCAACGTACCCTATGTGATGGCTGGCAGCGGCATCGCTGCCACCGGCCAGAAAACCTACGACGAAGTGGCGGCCGCCGCAGCCCCAGCGGCCACGCAGATCCTTCCGGGCTGGCGATTGATGGGTGCATTCCTGGAACAGACCCCCGCCGGACACACGGCGCAGGGTTCCCCGCAGAGAGGAGCGTTGTGACGATGGCTCTGGTCGTGCAGAAATTCGGCGGTACAAGCGTTGCCGATCCGCAGAAGATTCTTGTGGCGGCCCAAAAAGCGGTGGCCCGCCATCAGGCGGGGGATCAGGTGGTCGTGGTGGTCAGCGCCATGGGCCATCAGACCGACGTGCTTGTCGATCTGGCACGGCAGATCACCGACCGGCCCAGCGCCCGCGAAATGGACATGCTGCTGTCCACGGGAGAGCAGGTGAGCGTGGCCCTGTTTGCCATGGCGATCCAATCGCTGGGGGTTGAGGCGGTGAGCCTCACCGGCGCACAGATCGGCATCCGCACCGACAGCACGCACACCAAAGCCCGCATCAAATCGATCTCCACCGACAACGTCCGCAACTTCCTCGACGACGGCCGGATCGTGATTGCCGCGGGCTTTCAGGGAATCGATCAACACGGCAACATCACCACACTCGGCCGCGGCGGTTCCGATACGACGGCCGTGGCGTTGGCCGCGGTGCTCGGGGCCGATCTCTGCGAGATCTACACCGACGTTGACGGCATCTACACCACCGATCCCCGGATGCTGCCCGAGGCCCGTCGGCTGCCGTCGATCAGCTACGACGAGATGCTCGAACTGGCCAGCCTCGGGGCCGGGGTGATGCATCCCCGCTCGATCGAATTTGCCAAGAAGTTTGGCGTCAAAGTTCTCGTGCGTTCCAGTTTCAAAAATGTGCCGGGGACGATGATCCTGTCGGCAGCAGAGGCAACTCCCCGCGCGGTCAGCGGGGTGGCGCTGGCGAAGGACGAGGCCCTCATCACGCTCGAAGGGGTGCCCGATCAGCCCGGCTCGAGCCATGCGCTCTTCTCGCCGCTGGCCTCCTCCGGGATCGCCGTCGACATGATCGTGCAGAATGTCGGCCACCACGGTCTGGCCGACATCTCGTTCACAGTCCCCGCCGACGACCTCGCGCAGGCCCTGGAGGTGACGCAGGGCGTGGCCGCCAAGCTCAAGGCGAGGGGAGTGTTTCACGATGCCTCGATGGCGAAGATGTCGGTGGTGGGCGTGGGGATGGCGAGCGCCGAGGGGGTGGCCGGGAAAATGTTCTCGGCACTCTCCCGCGAGAAAATCAACGTCCGCATGATCACCACCAGTGAGATCAAGATCTCGGTGCTGATCGCCCGCACGGACGGCCCGGCAGCGGTTGGAGCGGCCCATCGGGCCTTCGGCCTGGAGGCGGAGTCAGCGGCGCTTGGCACCGATTCGAGCAGCCTGCCGCTAAGGCCATCGAGCCCGCTGGAAGTGGTGCAGCGACTCGAGGGGATGGAGGACCTGGCCGTGGAAGATTGCCAGCTCGATTCCTCGCAGGCACTCGTCACGTTCATCGATCTGCCCGACACACCGGGAGTGGCGGCAGATGTGTTTGAGGAGGTCGGCAAGGCGGGGCTGTTTGTCGACATGATCGTGCAAAGCCATCCGCGGGAGGGCAGGGCGGAACTGAGCTTCACGGTGCCCGCCCGGGACCGTGATCGGGCCATCGAAGCGGCGGGGCGGATCGCCAAGGCCCGCGGCGCGAGAGTGGCCGATGTGCCGCATGTCTCCAAGCTCTCGATCACCGGCGTGGGCATCCGCAGCCATGCCGGCGTGGCCGACCGGCTCTTTGCGCCGCTGACAGAAGCTGGGATCAACATCGATCTGGTCAGCACCAGCGAGGTGCGGCTCAATGTGATCGTCGCGGCCGAGCATGGCGAGCGGTCGCTGGCTGCCCTCAGACGCGCCTTCGGTCTGGCGTAACGGGGTTCACCCGCCCCAGTTGCGATGCCGGAGCCGGTCGAGCAGAACCGCCGCGAGGATCACCGCGCCCAGCACCACACGCTGCGTGTAGCTTTCGATCCCGACCAGATTCATGCCGTTTTGGATCACGGCGATGATGAGCGCCCCGACGAGGGTGCCGAGCATGCTCCCCTCGCCGCCTGCCAGGCTCGTGCCCCCCACCACCACTGCGGCAATCGTGTAGAGCTCATACATCTGCCCGTAGTTGGGGGAGCCGCTTTTCAGCTGCGAGGCCATCACCACCCCGCCCAGCCCGGCGAGCGCCCCCGAGAGCACATAGGCCAGTAACACCACCGCCGACACCGGCACGCCGGAGAGGCGGGCCGCCTCCCGGTTGCCCCCCAGCGCCAGCAGATGGCGGCCGAGCGTCATGCGCGTCATCACCACATGGGCCACAAAATAGAGCAGCAGCATCAGCACCACGGCGTTGGGAAGCCCCAGAAAATCAGCGCCGCGTCCCAGCCACATGAAGCTGTCTGGCAGTTGGTAGACCGACTCTCCCCGGGCCAGCAGCGAGGCCGTTCCGCCGGCCACGAGCATCATCGCCAGCGTGGCGATAAAGGGGGGAATGCCAAAGCAGACGATCATCAACCCGGAAAAAGCTCCCGCTGCCGCCGCCACGGCGATGCCGCCGAGTCCCGCCAGCAGCATGCCGGTCGGGCCCGCCTCCACGCCGCCGGCCAGATCGCGCACCAGCACAGCCGCAGTCACTGACGCCAGCGCGATCAGGCTGCCGACCGAAAGATCGATCCCGCCGGTGATGATCACCATCGTCATTCCGATCGCGAGGATGGCGATGACGCTGATCTGGTTGGCGATGTTGAGCAGATTCTCCCTTTTCAGAAAATTGGGCCAGAAATACGACTTGGGCTGCAGCAGTTTCGTGGTGGCAAGCGCGGGATAGTCGCGGGCCAGATCGGCAAACACCAGCCACTCGGCACTGGCCGAATTCACAGCCACGCATTCCAGCCCCCCCCCGGCTGCCGCCCGCTCCAGTGCACCGCGAGCGTCCCGCGGCTCCCCCTTCACCACCTCCACCACCGTCGCTCCCGCGGCGGCGAGCCTGGTCGCCACCCGGGCGGCAAAGGCCGCATCGTCGGGCTGTTCGCGCACCGCCACCAAAACCCGCGGTGCCTTGCCGCACTGCCGGAGGATATCGGCAGCCAGGGCATCGGCGGCGGCCGGCCCGCTGGGATGCTGCTCGCTCCACGTCAGCACGGTGAAGAGGAGACAGAGCCCCAACAACACCCAGAGCATCCCCGCCTCGCTCAGAAAGGCGCGAAGCGGACGGGCTCCTCCAGGAACCTTCCGGGGGGCTGACAAGGCTTGTCTGTTCATGCGAATGCCAGCTCCATGATCATCTCCTGCGTGGCGTGGGCGGCGTCGGGAATCTCGCCGGTGATCCGGCCATCGTGCATCACCAGAATCCGATCGGCCATGCCCAGCACCTCCGGCAGATCGGAGCTCACCATCAGGATCGCCTTCCCCTCGGCCGCGAGAGAATTGATGAGCTGATAGATCTCCACCTTCGCGCCCACATCGACCCCGCGGGTCGGCTCATCAAACAATAAAACCTCGCAGCCCCGGGCAAGCCATTTGGCCAGCACCACTTTCTGCTGATTTCCACCTGAGAGCGTCCGCACAGCCGTCTCGCTGCTCGGCGTGCGAATCTGCAGCGTGGATATATATTCCGTGCATGCCCGCCGTTCCTCACCCTGGCGCACAAAGCCTCCGCGCGACAGCCGCGGCAGGTTGGGCAGCCCGAAATTTTTCCGCACCGAGAGGCCGAGCACCAGCCCCTGCGTCTTGCGATCCTCGGGCAACAAGCCGATTCCGGCCGCGATCGCCCCGCGCGGGCTGGCAAGCGCCAGCGTCTTTCCGTCGAGAGTGATCCGACCAGCCCAGCGGCGATCGGCACCGAAGATCAGCCGGAGCGTTTCAGTGCGGCCCGAGCCGACGAGCCCCGTGAGCGCCAGCACTTCCCCCGCCCGCACCTCCAGCGACACTTTCTGCACCGCCTTTCCCCGGCAGAGCCCCTCCACCACCAGCCGCGGTGCACCCGGCCGCACGTGTCGCCGGGGAAATTCCTCGGTCAGCTCCCGGCCCACCATCATCCGGATCAGATCGGCCCGGCCCACCTCCGCCGTGGGTGCCTCGCCAACATTGCCGCCATCGCGGAGCACCATCACCCGGTGGCAGATCTGGGCAATCTCCTCCAACCTGTGGCTCACATAAATGATTCCGACCCCCGCCCGGCTCAGATCGCGGATCACGGCATGGAGCGCCTCCACCTCGGGCGCCGTCAGGGCCGCCGTCGGTTCATCCATCACGAGGATGCGGGCTCCGGCGACCAGCGCCTTGGCGATCTCCACTCCCTGCTGCTGCGCCACGGAAAGCTCCCGGCAGGGAACCAGCGGGTCGATCGACAGCGAGAGGCGGGCGAGGAGCTGATCGACCTGCTGACGCTGCCGGGCCCGATCGATCCAGCCCAGCCGGCCGGCCCCGCGCACCAGTTCCTGCCCGAGGAAGATGTTGTCGGCGGCGCCGAGCGCCGGCACGAGATTGAACTCCTGATAGATCACCGCCACGCCGGCCCGCCGGGCATCCTGCGGGCCGCGGATGGCCAGCTCATTTCCAGAGATGAAAATTCGGCCCGCCTCGGGCCGCTGTGCCCCGCCAAGAATCTTCATCAGTGTGCTCTTGCCGGCGCCATTCTCCACCACCAGCGCCAGCACCTCTCCGGCGCCGAGAGTCAGATCAACTCCCCGCAGCGCCCGCACGCCCGGAAACGATTTCTGGATCCCCCGCATCTCCAACAGAGGCGCGGCGTGCTGCCGACGCGCCCCCGTATCGTCCTTGCCAGTCAGCACTGCATGTTCCCCGGGGATACCCGACACACTGCTCAGAGGTTTCCGGTCGCCAGGAATTCATGCCGCACTGGCACGTCCACCCGCGCACCCTGCTCGCCGATGAACGTCGCCTTGCCGGGCGCAAACTCCACCTTCTGCACCTGGCCGAATCCGGCCGGCACGCGCGTTACTCCCTGGATATAACGCACAGTGGTCGGCTTCGTGGCGGAGAATTCCAGCACCGTCGGCACGCCCTGCTCAGAGAGCACGTTCGGCGCCGCCGAGGGGGCCAATCCTTCGGCAAACAGCGCGGTCACATCCTCCATGCCGAGGCAGTTGTTGCGGCCGTTCCAGGGGCTGCCGTGGCGACCGCCGTTTTCAATCCAAAACACGGTCGAGCGCAGCACCTTGGGATCCTTGAGCGCGAACCAGAGCCAGTTTTTGTCGGTGCGCGTGGCGGCGGTCCAGGCGGTTCCCTCCGGCACGTTGACCACCTGCAGCAGATCAGCATAGCCGCGGCGGGCCGGCAGCCGGGTGACGTCGGCATCGGGGGCATCCTTGAACTGCAGCGGCACCTTCTTCAGATCGCTGAAGCGGGCGCCCGAGGCAAACGACTGATACTCCCGCTTGGCCGGATCGCTGAACACGCCCGGGCAGGTCATGCCAAACTGAATCGGGCTGGTGGCGATCCGAAACACCCCCTCGGCCTCCGGCATGGCGAGCGTGGCATGGTGGCCGCAGGGCGCTGGCCCGGCGAAGCCCTCGACAGAGTTGGCGGAATAGACGACGTTGTGGCCATCGACCAGGAAGAGTTCCTTGCGAATCTTGCCCGGCCGTGCCCGGGTGGCACACTCCAGCGTCAGCGAGTGAATCCCCTTGGCAGCGTCGGAGCCCCCTTTCACAAAGCTCCACTCGGCCCCGGCGATCTCGCCGTGCGGCGGATGGGTTTCGCCCTTGAAAGGGGTGCCATTGCCACCGAATGGCACGCAGAACCAGTCGCCCCGCAGCGGCACGAGCACCGGCACATCGAGCGGAAGCTTTTCGTTTTGCCACGGACTGATGTGGTAGGGCTGCACCGGCTCGGCGGTGTCGGCCAGAAATTCAACCGGCGCCATGTGGCCGCCACGCTGCGTGATCGCCAGGCGCACCTGCTTGGTCGCGAGCCGCCAGGAGGGCTGTGCGTCGATTGTTTCGAGCGTGCCTGCCGGCTCCGCCGCCACCACTGCCTGCAGGCCCGAAAGCAGCAGGCAGCCAGTCGCTATCCATTCGATTCCGGCCGTTCGATGTGCCATGTGCATTTGCTCCATCTCCTAAAAAATGTCCCTTGAGAACAGTGTCTTTTTATTGGAAAGGCCTAGGCCAGTGCCTGTTCTAGCGCCCTGCGCATCGAGCCCACGTCGGGCGACACGCCCGTCCAATGCCGTACGCCGATCACTCCCTGATTGACAAGCATGCCGAGCCCGTCCACCACGGTACAGCCGCGGGCCGCCGCCGTCTTCAGAAAATGCGTCTGTGCCGGGCTGAAGACGACATCTGCCACCACCATCCCCGGCCGCAGCGATTCCGCCACGACCGGCAGGCGGGCAGCGGCATCATAAAGGCCGATTGATGTGCAGTTGACCACCACAGCGGCCGATTCCGGCACGGCATAGTCGCCCCGCCATTCCACCAGTTCCGCTGCGGCGGCCGTCCGCTCGCGGAGCATTGTCACCAGCTCCGCTCCCCGCGTGGGGGAGCGGTTAACGATGATGATTTTTTTCGCGCCGGCCAGCGCCAGTTCCACCGCCACCGCCCGCGCGGCCCCACCCGCCCCGAAGAGCACAATCTCCCGGCCTCGCGGATCGATCACTTCCTTGAGCGAGGCGAGAAAGCCCTGGCCATCGGTGTTTTCGCCGATCCAGCGGCCGTCGCGTGCCACGACGCAGTTGACCGCCCCGATCACGGCCGCCGATTCGGCCAGACCATCGAGCAGCGGAATCACCGTCACCTTGTGCGGCATGCTGAGATTGAATCCCCGGAATCCGAGCGCCTTGGCCCCTTGCACCGCCGCGGCCAGATCCTCCGGGCGCACCTCCATATTGATGTACCGCCAGGGAAGGGCATCCTGCCGGAAGGCAGCCTCGACCATCGCCACGGTCGGATTGCCCGCCGCCCCCTGCGACATGCTTCCGACAAGCGACGGACAGAAATCAGCAGGCTGAGGCATGAGGAGCGGTTCCAAACAAAGGGGAGGGGAGAGCGCGAAATTCAGCGGGCAGTCTGCAGTTCCTGCTCGGCATCAGCCTTGCGGTAGAGACTGGTGGGGATCAGCGTTTCCGCGGGGAGTTCCTCGCCACGAGAGTGCCGGATAATTGCATCGACCACCTGCTCCCCCATTTTCTCCGGAAACTGGACCGGATCGGCGTAGATCTTCCCCTCGCGAATCGCCTGCTTTCCCTCCGGCTGTCCGTCGAAGCCAACGACCACAATCTGCCCAGCCTTGCCCGCCTTCTCAATCGCTCCGCAGGCGCCCAGCGCCGCCGGATCGTTGATCGCGAAGATGCCGCGCAGATCGGGATGGGCCTGCAGCACATCCTCGGCCGCTTTGTAGCCGGTGTCGCGGGCCGCATTGCTTTCGAGTTCCGCGACAATCTCGATCAACTTGGCTTCATTGGGGCCGGAGGGGAGCGCGTTGTTGTGAGCTGTAATCGCTTCGCGAAAACCGTTGACGCGGAGCAGGCACGATTCGGCCTGTTTGAAATGAAGGATTGCCACCTTGCCGCCGCTGCTGCCGAGGGCCTCGATCATCGCCCGGGCCGCCTCGCGGCCGCCGCCAAAATTATCGGTGGCGACCTGCGTGACCACCTTGGCATCGGTGCCGCGGTAGGGAATATCGACCGTGAAGACCGGAATCCCCGCCGCGTTCGCCTCGGCAATCACCGGCCCGATCGCCTTGGAATCGCAGGGGCTCAGCACAATCGCCGACACCTTCCGCACGATGAAGTCCTTCACCTGATTTCCCTGCCGGGCCACATCTTTTTCAGCGCTGACAACGAGCGTCTGGTAGCCCTGAGCGGAGCCGGTGGCTGCGATCGCATCCCCAATCACCTTGAAGAAGGGATTGTCGAGCGTGAGCAGCGAAACGCCGATCGTGCCCCGCGACTGAGTGGCTGGAGCGTTTGCCGGCGTGGCCGCCGCCGGCCGGCCGGGCTCGGTCTTGCCGCTGCAGCCCCCGACGACTGCCATGCCAAGCGCCATAGTGAGGCCCGCCAGCAACCACCTTCGGCCGCCGACCAACCCTGAAAAGAATCCTGCCGCCGCACGAGCCACCGTTGCCATTGCACCCCTCCTTAAGCCTTCCAGGGCAGAGTAGGCCGGAATTCAAACCCCGGCCGGACCACCAACCCTTCCCGAGGCCGTTCTATCCAAGGCCTCGCGCGGGCACAATACACCGGGGTTTCCCAGCAAACTTCATCCCGCACCAAATTATCTGGGCTCCCCCTTTTTTTGGCACGCCGCTTGCTTACGACAGCTTTTCGAGGGGTCCGTTCGTTTGCCGATCCGGCCCCGGAAGTTCTTTCCAGCCGCAGCGTGAAAGGGATTGTTGCCATGCCACTGAATTTCCTGTTTGGCCGCCTGTACAAAAACGCTCCGGCCAGTGCTGCAAAATGCACCGGCGTGAGGGTGACGTCCCGGCGACGGAAAGCCGCCAGCCGGCGGTCGACAGCCTGCTCAGTCGGCCTCGAGCAACTCGAGCCGCGGGCCCTGATGGCAGCAGACAGCCAGCACATGCAGGTGGGCATGAATCTGGAGAATATCGTCGACTGGTCCCCCGCCTGGACGTTCACCGATGCCTTTCAGGCCTCGCGCGGCTGGATCACCCAGGAACTCAACACCGCCACCGGGGCGATCGCCTGGGATGTGGGCGCCACCAATCCGGTGCCTGTCGATGCCAACGGCAACCCCACCATGCTCACCAGCCGGGTCAATGCCAGCGGCCAGACGCTGCGGCAGATGGCGGGCACGCTCATGTTTCGCGATCTCGACGGCGCCTACCCCGGCGGCATCTACCATGCCGAGTGGGATGGCACGGGGGTCGTGACGTTCGGCTTCGACGCCCGCACCGTTGCCACCGGCCGCACGGCCGAGGGCCGCATGTTCGCCGATCTGCAGGTGACTCCGGGCAACGGCGGCATCTTCATGCGGATCGAGGAGACAAGCCCGGCCGATCCTGCCCGCAACTTCCATGTCTGGATGCCAGCCTGGGAAGGCACGAGCTTCGCCGGACAGCGCTGGCAGCCCGGGGCCGATTCCTCGCCGTTTCATCCCCTCTTTCTCCAGCGGCTCCAGCCCTTTGGCACGCTGCGTTTCATGGGCATGCAGGAGACCAACACCTCCGATATCCGTACCTGGGCCGACCGGCGGAATGCCAATGACATCCGGCAGGGATCGGGCAGCCAGGGCTCCCCCAGCGAACCGCTGGCCAACGGCATGTCGGTGGAATACATGGTGCAACTGGCCAACGATCTCGATGCCGATGCCTGGTTCAACATGCCGCACATGGCCGACGACTCGTTCGTGCGCAACTTTGCCACCTACGTCCGCGACCATCTGGAGCCGGGCCGCAAAGCCTATGTCGAATGGTCGAACGAGATCTGGAACTACGGCTGGGGCTTCGAAGCCTCCCAATGGGTGACTGAGCAGACGCGACTGCCGCAGAATGTCGGGCTCGACAACTGGCAGGTCGCCGGCCGCGAGGCGAAACGCGATCTCGACATCTGGTCGGACGTTTTTTCCGGTCAGGCCAGTCGTCTCGTGCGTGTGGCCGGCGGCTGGGCGGCCAACGACTGGGTCACCAATCGGATTGTCACGAGCATGGACGGCTCATTCGACGCACTTGCCGTCGCCCCCTATTTCAGTCCCAGCGACGCTCAGCGTGCCTCCTACACGGCGGCCACCACGGTTGACCAAATTCTGGCCGACTCGCAGAACGCCGTCGCCGAAGCGGTGGGCTGGGTGCGCAACCACCAGCGCCTCGCCGACACCTGGGCCGCCACGCTCGGCCGCGACATCAAGCTGGTCGCCTACGAGGGGGGACCGCACATGGATGGCCGCAACGCTCCCTATCAAGCCGCCTTCTACGCGGCGGCCAACGATCCCCGGATGGGCGCGATCGAGCGTGACTACCTCAGGGCCCTCGACGCCGCAGGGATGGATCTCTATCTCGACTTCCAGTTCACCGGCCAGGCGGGCGCGACCCCTTGGGGTGATTTCGCAAAACTCCATCGAATGGACGAACCGTTGGCCACGGCCTACCGCTACAACGCCGTCGTTGCGGCGGCGGACGGCTCGCTCTGGCAGTCGACGCCCCTCCCCACTCCTGCCGTCGTAACGGTCTCGGCCCTCGATGGCGCTGCAGCGGAGGCTGGCCGCGATCGGGGTACGATTCGCTTCACACGCACCGGCGGCGATCTCAATGCCCCGCTCTCCGTGAGCTACGCGATTGGCGGCACGGCGACGGCCGGCAGCGACTACGAGCCGCTCTCTGGTACCGCGACGTTTGCCGCCGGCGCAAGCACCGCCGATGTCTCGCTCCTGCCGATCGACGACGCCGCAGTGGAACCGGCAGAGAGCGTGACACTCACGCTTGCGGCGGGACAGGGCTATCAGGCCGGACCAGCCATCAGCGGCATGGTTTCCATTACCAGCGATGATGTTGTGGTGGCACCGGTGGTGAGCATCGCCTCGGCCGCCATCATGGAAGGGAATACCGGCCGGCGACTGATCTCGTTCACGATCTCGTTGTCGGCTGCAGCGACCGAAACCGTGACGGTGCGCTGGTCGACCGCCAATGGCAGCGCGAGCGCGGGCCGCGACTACGTCGCCGCCTCTGGCACCGCCACGTTCAAACCTGGCCAGCGGACCGCCACGGCAAACGTATGGGTGCTCGGCGACCGGGTGAAGGAGGGGAACGAAACGTTCTCAATCTCTCTGTCGTCGCCAAGCAAGGCCCTGCTCTCATCCACCGCGCGCACCGTGACAGGCATGATCTTCAACGATGATGGGCTATCGCGGGCGGCCCTCGCCGCAGCCTTTGTATCGCTCGACGCATTCAACACCAAAGCACGGCGCTGAGCGAAAAGAGCGTTCCTTCCCAGCCATATCCTCTCCCCCCGGGCCCCTGGGATACAATTGGGGCGCTGCGTTTGCCTCCGGCGATCCCAGCGCTGCCGATTCCGTTCTCCCGGGAAAGATCTCATGCTTCGTCCCTGCGGCTTCTTGCCCCCGTGTGCCCCGTCGCGCCGATCGATCGCACAATGGGCGGCTGGGGCGATGGCATTGCTTCTCGGCTTGATCGGACTGGCGGCGCCCGCAGACGAGGTGGGTGGCCTGAGTGAAAAACTCCTCGCGGAGGACCGGCAGTCGCTGAGCGCAGCCTGCGTCACCACCGGCGACGCGGCCCGCGGCGCACGCGTCTTTCACACGGCGCAGCTCACCTGCACCACCTGCCACAGCACTGGCGCCTCCCAGCCGGCCCTCGGCCCCGATCTGGCGGGAATGCCGGCGGGGATCGCCGACGGAGAACTGGCTGCGTATCTCGTGGAGGCGTTGCTTGCCCCCTCCGCCACGATCCGGCCGGAATACCGCGGCCTCACGCTCGTCACCGACGAGGGGCAAAGCGTCAGTGGGATCGTGGCCCGGGAGACTGAAACTACGGTGGTGCTGCGCGATGCCTCGGCGGCGGGACGGGAACTTTCGATTCCCCGCGCCTCGATTGAGGCCTCGATTCCCTCCACCGTGTCGCTGATGCCGGCTGGTCTGGCAAACCTGCTGGCCGACCGGGGGCAGTTTTTGGATTTGATCGCCTATCTGGCGGCGATCGCCCGGGGGGGCCCGACCCGCGCTGCCGAACTGCGTCCGGAACCTGCCTTCTTCGCTACCGCAGCGCCTGCCGCCTGGGAAGCCGATATCGACCACGCCGGCTTCATCGGCGACTGGGCAGTTAGGGAAACCTCCCGCGATTCGTTCAAACGCGGGCGGGCGATCTACGAGCGGGTCTGTGCCAACTGCCATGGCACGCTCGATGCCGCCGGCTCGCTCCCCACCGCGCCGCGGTTTGCCGAAGCGAAACAACTCAAAGCTGGAACCGATCCCCACAGCCTCTATCGCACGCTCACCACCGGCACCGGCCAGATGGTGGCGCAGAGTTGGATGGTGCCGAGCCAGAAATATGATGTCATCCACTACCTGCGCGAAACATTCTTCAAGGAGCGGAATCCCCCGCTCTATTTTCCTGTCGGCCCCGAATATCTCGCCGGTCTGCCGCAGGGAACCTCCCGCGGCCCGGCGCCAGTGTCGCTCGAACCCTGGCGGCTGCACGACTACGGCCCGTTTCTCGCCGGCAGTTTTGAAGTCGGCAGCGACAGGAGCAACGTGGCCCGCAAGGGGTTGGCAGTGCGGCTCGATCGCGGCCCCGGGGGCGTGGGACGGGGAACAGCTTGGGGAATGTACGAACTCGACACGCTCCGGCAGGCGGCGCTGTGGACCGGCAGCGGCTTCCTCGACTGGGCCGGCATTAATTTTGACGGTCGCCACGGAGCCCACCCGCATCTGGCCGGCGACGTTGTCATGCAACTCCCCACGCAGCCGGGCTGGGCCGATCCCGCCACCGGCAGCTTTACTGACCCCCGGCCGCTCGGTCGCGACGGCGTCCCGTTTGGACCGCTCCCCTATGCCCGATTTCGGTCGCTGCACCATGCCGGCGCTCAAATCGTGCTTGAATATCGGGTGGGGAAAACCCGCATCCTGGAAACCACAAGCCTCGCCCCGCCAGCCGCGGCCCCAGCGAATGTGCTGCCGACCGTCGCCATCCGCTCGTTCTCAATGGGCCCTCGCCCCGTGCCGTTGGCGGCCCGCTTGGCGGCACTGCCGGTGGCGGCACACCTCATCGGTGAAGCACAGGGGAGACCTGCCGCCAAACTGGTGGAACGGGATGGCTCTCTCGATCTCGTCATCCCCGCTGGGGAACTGCCGCTGGAGGTGCATGTGGCTCTCGCTGCGGCTGGCACGCCGCTCGATGCACTCGCTCTGCTCCCGGCCCCCTCAAGCCCCCAGAGCCTGATCGGCCGGCCGGCGGAGCCGCTCTGGGCTGCAGCGCTCTCCACGCAGGTGGAGCGGGGCACCGACTCGGGCCCGCTGGCGATCGATCAGCTCACGCCCCCAATTCAAAATCCCTGGAACGCCCAGCTACGGTTTTCGGGGCTCGATTTTACTGACGCCACCGGCACGAGCGCCGTGCTCTGCACCTGGGATGGCGATGTCTGGCGGGTGGAAGGGCTCACTGCCGCCGACGGGAAGCTCATCTGGCGGCGAATCGCCTCCGGACTCTATCAGCCGCTGGGGATCAAATTGATCGATGGCATCATCCATGTCGGCTGCCGCGACCGGATCGTGCGGCTGATCGATCTCGACGGCGACGGCCAAACCGATCGCTACGACACATTCAACGACGACCATCAGGTGACGGAGCATTTCCACGAATTTGCGATGGGGCTCGAGACCGACGCCGACGGGAATGTCTATTACGCCAAGAGCGCCCGCCATGCATTGCCAGCGGTTGTGCCCCACCATGGCACGCTCCTGAAAGTGAAGCCCGATGGCAGCGCCACCGAGATCGTGGCGCAGGGATTCCGGGCGGCCAACGGCGTCTGCGTGGAGGCCGACGGCACGTTCTGGGTGACCGATCAGGAGGGGCACTGGAACCCCAAAAACCGGATCAACCATGTGCGGCCGGGGGGCTTCTACGGCAACATGTTTGGCTACCACGCTGTCACCGACTCCAGCGACGCGGCGATGGAGCCACCAGCCGTCTGGATCACCAACGCCTTCGACCGCTCGCCGGCTGAATTGCTGCGTGTGCCGCCGGGGGAATTCGCGCCGCTGGCCGGCCATCTCCTTGAGCTTTCCTATGGCGAGGGGCGGATCCATCTGGTGCTCACCGAGCCGGTCGCCGATCGGCGGAGCACTGGCAGCATGGTGTTGCAGGGGGGCCTTGTGGCTCTGCCGATGCCCGATCTGCCAACCGGCATCATGCGGGGCCGGTTCTCGCCTGCCGACGGCCAGCTTTACACCTGCGGCCTCCACGCCTGGGCAGGCAACCGCACCGCACCCGGTGGTTTTTTCCGGGTGCGGCGCACTTCCCATCCGCTCCACGTCCCGACCGCTCTCCACGCCGCGCCCGGCAGGCTGGAACTGACGTTCGCAGAGCCACTCCACACAAGTTCCGCTCTGCCTGCCGCCTGGGCTCTGCGCACCTGGGAGATCGACCGCACGGAAAACTACGGCTCGCCCCACCGCGACGAGCAGGATCGCGCCATCGACAGTGCCACGCTCTCTGCCGACGGCCGCACGATCACGCTGACGGCTCCCGACTTCACCTCAACCCGCTGCTACTCTCTCTCCTGGAACCTGCAGGCAGCCGACGGCTCGCCCGTGGCCGGCGTGCTCCACGGCACGCTGCAGTGACTGGCGAGATCGACTTCCATTTTCCCCCTGCATCGGCCTTCCTGATCGATGTTCGGGGAGGGGCTGCCACGGACCTAACGCGTATCCTGCTTGCAGGCATCGCCGGCTGCGGGACGGCAAAAGTCTCGTCGCTTGGGCCGAAGCGGCCCTGCGTTCCTCGAGCGTTCGCCGATCCCTCCGCCTCCACCGGCCTTCCTGATCGGTGTTCGGGGAGGGGCTGCCCGTGCCCCAGGAGCCGGCGTAGGCGGCCAGCGGAGCCATGGATGGCGAAGCGCAGCCAACTTCGAGTGAGCGAAAGGCCTGGAGGGCCGCAGCGAACGGCAGGCGTCGGGCATGGGCAGCCCCGGACCTAGAGTGACTTCGACTTCCGTGGCCCCTCGGCTGCGGGACGGCGCAGGTTTCGTCACTTGGCCGCAGCCGATCGGTGCTCACAAAAAGTTCGCCGACCCCTCCGCCTCCGTCACTCGTTCTTGGCTCCAGTGAACCCGAAGTCTTTATCCCAAGACGTCGGAGAGCACTTCCTCCGAGACATAGATCGGCAGATTCGGCTCGCAGGTGACTGCCACGGCGATGGCGTCAGAGGGGCGGGCATCGATCTCGATGATCTCGCCATCCTTGAGCACCCGGATCACGGCGTAATAGGTGTGCTCTTTGAGTTCCGAGATCACCACATCCTGAAACTCAGCCCCGAGCGTGTCGACAACAGCGACGAGCAGATCGTGGGTGAGTGGCCGAGGGGATTGGTGGTGCTTCACGCGGCGGTCGATGCTCGTCGCCTCGAACAAGCCGATGAGGATCGGAAACGTCCGCTCCCCGTCCACTTCCTTGAGATAGACCACCTGCTGGTCGTTGATCTCGCTGATGATGATGCGGGACAGTTCCATCTGGACGCTCATGGCAATTCTCCGCTCTCAACGACTGCTGACCCAAGACACTTGTGGACACCTGTGAATCTGTCCATGCCGCCCGCAAGGACCCTGCCGGAATTCTACCTCAAGCCGGCTGAGTGATTCTGTACACCCCAGCGGTTCAGTTCGATTATTTTTTCAGGCCTTCCAGTTCGGCCAGCGTCGCCTGCCCCTTGGCCAGTTTCTCCTCCAGTTCGGCCAGCTGCTGGCGTTCTTTCAGCACCACCGCCTCCGGGGCCCGGGCGGCGAATTTCTCGTCGGCCAGCTTGGACCGCTTGGCCGCAATGAATCCAACCAGCTTTTCGTTCTCCTTCGCCAGCCGCACCTTCTCCGCTCCCACGTCGACCGTCGCCGCCAGATCGAGGAGCACCTCCCCTCCCGGCACAGCGGCGCTGGCGGCCCCCGCCGCTCCGGCGGCCTCCGGGCCCACCGCCGTCAGTTCCACCATTGCCATCGATTCGATCGCCGCGTGCATCGGCAGCAGCAGTTCGGCCGTGGCCGCCGGCAGCCGCAGGGCCGCCTGCACCCGGGTGCGGGGCGGCACGTTTTGCCGGGCCCGCACCTCGCGAATCGCCCCAACAACCCCCAGGAAAGTCCCAAACTGCTCTTCTGTGCGCGGATCGATCCAGGACGGGGGGGGCGTTGGCCAGCGGGCAATCATGATCGACTCCGCCGGCCCCTCGGCCACGTCCCACGGCATCCGCCGGTCGCCTGCCACCAGCCGCAGATGCTGCCAGATCTCCTCGCTCACAAACGGCATCAGCGGATGGATCAGCCGCAGAATCGTGTCGAGCGCCAGCATCAGCATCGCGCGGGCCTGCTCGCAGCGGGCCGGATCAGAGAGCCTCGATTTGCACAGCTCCAGGTAGGCACTGCAAAACTCGTCCCAGGCGAAGCTGTAGAGCAGCCGGGCCGCCTCGGCGAAGCGGTATTCGTCGATCGCCGCCGTCACATCCCGGCTCACACTCGCCAGCCGGCTCGCCAGCCAGCGATCTTCCAGCGTCTCAAAAGCTTTTGCATCGGCCTGACCCCAGGCGGAAAGGTCGCTCCCTGAATACCCATCCAGATTCATCAACACAAACCGGGTGGCGTTCCACAGCTTGTTGGAAAAATTCCGGCCTGCCTCAAAGCGCTCGCTGACGGCCGGCCCACGGGGCAGGGCCAGATCGGCGGCCGCCTGGGCCCACTGCGTGCGAAACGCCTGTTTGCATTTGGCACACTCGATCCGCGGCTGCATCCGATTCTGCACCGTCTGATCGATCCTCGCTTCGCAGTGCGGGCACTGGAATTCGACCGGCATCCGCACATCCTGCGTCTCGGTCGCCATGCTCACCATCCCGAAGCGCAGGGCATCGGCTCCGAGCACATCGATCACATCGAGCGGATCGACGCCATTCCCCTTGCTCTTGCTCATCGTCTCGCCGTAGCGGTCGAGGATCTTGGGATGGATGTAGACCTCGCCGAAGGGGAGCTTGCCGGTGTCAAACACCCCCATGATCACCATCCGCGCCACCCAGAGCGTGATGATGTCGCGGCTGGTGATCAGCGCCGTGGTGGGATAGAAGCAGGCCAGCTCCGGCGTTGCCTCGGGCCAGCCGAGCGTGGAGTGGGGCCAGAGAGCGGAGGAAAACCAGGTATCGAGCACGTCGGGATCGCGGCTGAGCTTGTGGCCTGCCACGCTCTCCACCCCCAGCTCCTCATCCGAGGAGCAGACAAACCAGCCCCCCGGCTGCCCGGCGTCGGTCTCAGTGCTGCGGCCGTCAGGCTTCCAGGAGACCGTTGCGCGGCCGGCAAAGGCCTGCTGCAGATCGCTCTCGCGCACCTGATCGATGTGCCAGATCGGAATCTGATGGCCCCACCAGAGCTGCCGGCTCACCGGCCAGTCGCGCTTCTCCGAGAGCCAGTCGAGATAGCTCTTGGCATAGCGCTGCGGAACGATCCGCAGCTGGCCTGAGCTGACCGCATCGAGGGCCGGCTGGGCAAGTTCGTCCATCCGGATAAACCACTGATCGGCCAGATAGGGCTCGATCGGCGTCTTGGAACGATCGGAGTGGGCCAGCTCGATCAGCCGATCTTCGACGCGCTCCAGTTGCCCCGCTGCCTCCAGATCGGCCACCACACGGGTGCGGGCCTTGTTCATGGTGAGGCCGGCGTAGGGCCCCGCCTCGGCATTGAGCGTGCCGTCGGGATTGAGGATGTTTTTCATCTCCAGTCCCCGGCGCTTTCCCACCTCGTAGTCGTTGGGGTCGTGGGCGGGGGTGATCTTCACGCAGCCTGAGCCCATCTCCGGCTTGGCCCATTCATCCGCCACCAGCGGGATCGGCCGCCCCATCAGCGGCAGCCGCACCTGCCTGCCGGCCGCAGCCATTGCGGCCAGAGCTTTGAGCCCCGGCAGCAGATCGCGGGCCCGCGTGGCGAGTTCTTCCAGGGCTGCTTCGAGCGCTGCCTGCTCCCTCGCCGGCGCAGCCGCCCGCTTGGCCTTCACAGCTTCCACCGCCTCGGACAGCGCCGCTGCCGGATCGGGATGGACCGCCACCGCCGTATCCCCGAGAAGCGTTTCGGGGCGGGTGGTGGCGACAGTCACGCTCACCGGTTCGCCCGGCTGTGGATCGATGACGTCGTAGCGGATGTGCCAGAAATGCCCCTTCACCTCCTCGTGAAACACCTCGTCGTCGCTGACGGCGGTTTGCAGGAAGGTGTCCCAGTTCACCAGCCGCTTGCCGCGGCGGACAAGCCCCCGGTCAAACAGCCTGAAAAAAGCGGTGCGCACCGCAGCAGCGCACTGTTGGTCGAGCGTGAAGCGCACGCGATCCCAATCGCAACTCGCTCCCAGATCGCGCAGCTGCCCGAGGATGCGCGTTTCATACTGCTGCTTCCAGTCCCAGATCCGCGCCACCAATTTCTCCCGACCGAGATCGTGGCGGGAGAGTTTTTCTTCTTCGAGGAGGCGACGTTCCACAACTGCCTGCGTGGCGATGCCGGCGTGGTCCGTGCCGGGCATCCAGAGCGTGAGAAACCCCTGCATGCGCCGCGTGCGCACCAGCAGATCCTGCAGTGTGTTGTTGAGGGCATGGCCCAGATGGAGAGCCCCGGTCACATTCGGCGGCGGAATAACCATCGAAAACGTCCGGCGGCCAGCCTCCGGTTCGGCATGCCAGTACCGGCCCGCATCCCACAGGCTGCGGCAGCGGGCTTGGGCGGCGCGGTGATCGTAATGCTTGGGAAGCTCTTGCATGGGAACCTTTTCTACGGACAGGCAGTCGGGGAAACAGACTTCAGCGCGAAAACCGGGCGCACGATGCTAGCAGGCTGTGGAAAAAGTGCACCATCGCCGGATGCGATGCCAGTCGATCGTGGAAACCCTCGGCGTTTTCACCGGTCGACCGAGTGGACTGTCTTCCATCCAGAGGGTCATGGGTGACTTTTTCCACGGGCAGCCAGGGGCCAACGCGTCGAAACCCCAAAATGTAGCCTGTCGGGCCGGTTCCGGGCCAGCCGAACCGCATAGCCAGCTTTTCACCGCCGCAGCTTGAGGGGATACCGCCTCAGCGGCGTTCCTGGAGGAACACAAAGCCCCCCTTTTTGTTCCCGATCACGATGTCGGCGCGGCCGTCGCCGTTGATATCCCCCACGGAAAACTGCGTGCCGACTCCCGAGGCATCATCGATGCGCTGGGGCGTCCAGGCGACGGTGCCGTCGGGATTGCGCGTCAGCTTGAACCAGTAGAGCACCGGCGCGCCAGCGGCGTCGGCGTCGCTTGTTGGGCCGTGTGCCCAGTAGCGTTTGCCGGTAACGATATCCCTGAGGCCGTCACCGTCGATATCGATCAGCTCCAGCGCATGCAGCTGAGAAAACTGGACGCCGTCGAGATTCTCCTCCGGCTTGTCGGAGAGGATCCTGTGCTCGACAAAATCGATCGCCCCATCCTTCTTCACCTGCTCAAACCAGGAGAGCCCGAAGGCATGGCCGTCGAGGCTGGTGATCACATCGTTATCGCCGTCGCCATCGACATCGTAGGCATGGATCTGCGCCCCGCCGTTGCCAAACTTGAAGGGGTGTTTCTTCCAGAGCGGCGGCGTGGTGCCTGCTGCGGGTTCGGCCGCGGGCTGCTCCCACCAGCCCTCAGCCATGAGCAGGTCGGCACGGCCGTCGCCATTGATATCCCCCACCCCCAGGCCATGCTGATATTGCCCCCACTTCTCCGGCTCGGAGCAGGCCCGAAACGGCCACCGCTCGCTGCCCGTCGGCCCGGAGGGGCCGGCCATCCCCAGCACGCCGGCAGTGTGAAACACCAGCTCCGGGCGGCCATCGTCGGTCACATCGACAAAGTGGGGCGCCTCGTTGTCGACCACCGGATAGGCCAGGTTTTGTGTCCACGCCCCGCAAGAAGCGCCAGGATTCTGAAACCAAACCACCTCCTTGCCGGGCCACACATTCACCACCACATCGAGCCAGCCGTCGGCATCGATGTCGCTGACGGCAGTGAAAAAGTTATTGGAATATTTGAGCGGATCGAAATCCTCGGGCGGATAGATCTCATGCCGCACCTTGAACTCGGGGCCGGCATACCAGTAGGGCCCATAGACGGCATCGCCATGGCCGTCTCTGTTCAGATCGCCCAAGGCCGCCCCTTCGGCATGAAAGCCCTCATGCAACACGATTCGGCGAAAAGCCACCTCTTCCCCCGCTGCCGGTGCGACCGACAGTCCGCCACCAGCGGCAGCCCCCGCCACGATCATCAGCCATGCGGCCAATCGCCCCGTCAAGTGCCGGTGCCCCGCCATGAAACCGAACTGCTGAGAGCTGATCATCGTTCTGTTCCTGATTTTCAAACGCGCCACAGCGAGAATGCCCGGCGGCTTTTGTAATGCGGGCTTAAAAAAATTGAGTGCCGCGTTCACCCCACCTCGAAGACCGCCTCGATTTCCACCGGAACGTTCTCCGGGAGTGAGCATACTCCAACGGCACTCCGCACGCCGATTCCCATCTCGCGGCCCCACACCTCGGCGAAGAGTTCGCTGCAGCCGTTGAGCACATGCGGCTGCTTGATAAAGTCGGCGGTGCAGTTGACCATGCCGAGCACCTTGACGACGCGCCGCACCCGGTCGACGCTGCCAAGGGCCGCCACCACCGTGGCGAGAATCGCGCAGGCAACGCGCTTTGCCGCTTCCTTGCCGGAGTCGGCGTCGAGATCGGCCCCCACGCGGCCGCGCAACAGGGCTCCATCGGGCATCAGCGGCAGGTGGCCGGAGGTGTAGAGCAGATTGCCGACGATGAGGCTCGGCGTATAGGCGCCGATCGCCTTGGGGGCTGGCGGGAGCACGAGGCCCAGCGCGGCGAGCCGCTCGCTGGGGGTGAGAAGAGCCGACATGCGGAGGTCTCCGAAGGAGGAACAATAAATAGAAAGGAGAGATAGAGACAGGGAGAGGAAATCGAAAGGAAAAAAGAAAAACTCAGCCACCGTAGGCGGTGGCGGTCGGCTGGCGAACGAGATCGTTGGCCAGCGGGCGATGCGGCCGGATCCCCTGACGGGCCAGATCGGCATGGTAGGCCTTTACAGCTTCTTCCGCAGCCAGTTCGCCATCGGCCACGCCCCGCAGGAAGCGTACAAACGAGAGCTGGTCTTCGGCGGCGTTGATCTTTCGGCCAAAGAGCGCGACGCGGGCCCCATGCTGCTTGGCATCGGCCAGAAGCCCAAAGGCATCGTGCGTGGTGCCGGCCCCGCCGCCGAGGATTCCCACCACGAGCGACGAATCATAAGCGGCCAATTGCTCAGTGACCTCTGGGCCGAGGTAGGGGATCTTGAGAAAGATCGGTCGCCCGGCCCGCGGCACACCCGCCAGACAGCGCACAACATGATCAGCAAGGAACCGGGCCACGTCCCGCGGACGCTCCCCCGGCAGCCGCCCCGGCACCCGGTCGAGGGCGTTGGGATAAAACACCTCGAGGAAGTGGCGGAAGCCAGCCCGCTCCGCCTCGAGGCGAAACTCGCGGTAGGCGGCCAGCATTGCCCGATCGAGGTGGGGATCGTCGTTGAGCGTGAGCGAGAAGAGGCCGAGGTTGGCGCCGCTGATCGGCTCCCCCGGCAGGCGATCGACGCGGCCGCACTGCGCCTGTGCCACCGTGGTGGTGGAGAAGGGGAGGGCAGGGTGGCGGGCATAGCTGCCGGTGCCGGCGGCGAGCCAGATGTCGGTGGTGTCGTTCATCCGCACCGCCGGCGTGACGGAGCTGGTGGCAAAGAGCGATTCACCGATGGAAAGAGCGTCGCTGGTCGAGCCACTCATGAGCATGATGTCGACAAGCCCCTGCCGCACCAGTTCGCGGATCGAATCGCGAAATTCGCTGAGCGAGCGATAGGGGCCGGCCGCTGCCGTGCCGCCCGGCCGCAGCCCCGGGGCCGCCAGGCCAAAGGCCATGTCGGCATCCTTGGCATCGGCCAGAATGAAGTCGCCGCAACTGGGATCGGCGAGGATCCGGGCGAGTTTCCTGTCGAGCGCTTTTTCAAAAATTTGTTCTACCGCTTGCCCTACAGCTTTTTCCACGGGTTTTTCCACAATCTTTTCCACGTTTTTTCCGTCAGATGCACAACCGGCTCCGGCCGCTCCCTGCGCGTGCAGGGGGGCGGAGGGAGTATCGGATCTTTTTCCGCTGCCGGCCACTGGCAGGAGCTCGTCGGTCGGCTTCCCGGCCCTCCTTCTGTGGGGCCATCGCGGCCAGTCCCCGCAGGCTGCCAGCCGTCAGGGGGGCCAGAGAGACGGCAGAATTTGCGGCCCCCACAGCATATGACAGCTCCGCAAGCCAGGGCAGCAGGGAAGCTCTCAAGGATTGCGCCGGGGGTGCCGATTGTATGAATGGCATGAACGGCAGCCGAACCGACGATCGGGGTACAGCCATCCTGCGCCGGCAGTGTCACCGGTAAAAAGTGTCGCCGGAAAACCGGAGGATGCATTTCAAGGGGCCACCCCCGTGATCCGCTTGCGTTGCCATCGCTCCCCGCCATCGTCTTTGTTGTCGTCATTGGCTTCGCCTTGGGCAGCACTCCTGGGCCTCGTCCTCTGGGGCTTGCCGTGCAGCGGGGCCGCTGCCGCCGCTCCCGCTGCAGAGCCGATCTCCCTCGGGCGGCGCTCCGATAGCGCGGCCGATGCAGCGGAAACCGTTGCTGAGCTGCCTGCGCCGCGCGAGGTTTCCCCGGGCATGGTGGCGGAACTGGAACGGCTGCAGAACCAGATCGACCAGCTGCGTGCCGCCACGGGCCCGCCTCCGGGAGGCTTGGAATCACCGCCGGCCGCCGACCGGCTTTCCGCCGTGGAAAAAACCCTCGGCACACTCGTCGATGCGGGCGACAGGAAAAAGAAGGAGGATGCCAAAAAGCCGTCGCTGGTCATCAGCGGCCAGGTGCAGGCCGATCAGGTCTACTTTGGCCAGGATGCGATCAGCCGCGCCAGCGTGGGCGATCTTCAGGACGGTGCCCAGTTCCGCCGGCTCCGCATCGGCGCCCGCGGCACCAGTTTCGAGGTGCTCGAATACTCACTCGGAGTGGATTTCGCGCTGGCCAATAATCCCAGCTACCTCGACAACTACCTCGAATGGAAGCAGTTGCCCTGGCTGGGAAACGTCCGGGCGGGCCATTACTTTGAGCCCTTCTCGCTCGAACGCGTGACGCAGAACCGCAACAACACATTTATGGAGCGGTCGTTGGTCGACACGTTTGCGCCCGCACGCAACATGGGGCTGATGACCTACGGCAACACGGAGAGCGAACTGGCGACGTGGGCCATCGGCACCTTTCGCACCAGTAGCGACAACGTCGGCAACGACTCATTCGACAGCGGCCAGGCGCTGACAATGCGAGGCACCTGCCTGCCCTGGTGGGACGAGGCAAGCGATGGCCGGTTTTACCTCCATCTCGGCGCGGCCTACAGCTATCGCGAGGCCTACCAGAATCAGGTTCGCTTCCGGAACACACCCGAAATCCGCAAGCAGCAGCCCAACGGTGTCTACGGCCCGGTGGGGCCACCAACTCCGAGCAATTACATCAACGGCGTGCCGGGGCCTTTCGCGCCGATCTTCGTCGATACAGGCTTCATTCGCGCCGACAACTTCCAGCTCTTTGATCCTGAGTTTGCCCTCATCGTGGGTCCCTTCTCGCTGCAATCGGAATATGCCTGCGCCTTCGTCGATCAGAGCGGTGGCCAGCCCCTGTTCTTCAACGGTTACATGGCACAGGTCAGTTACTTCCTCACCGGAGAACACCGCCCGTATGACCGGAAGCTCGGCATCCACAGGCGGCTGGAGCCATTTGAAGATTTTTTTCGCGTGCGGACGAAGGGGCAGGGCGTTCAGACGGGGCTCGGGGCCTGGGAGGTCGCAGCCCGATTTTCCAACATCGTGCTCAACGACAAAAACATCCAGGGCAACAACCTGACCGACTTCACCGTCGGCCTCAACTGGTATCTCAATTCCTACACCCGCTGGAAATTCAACTATGTTCGTGCGTTCCTTCAGGATCAACAGAAAGGAAACAGTCTCACCGATGCGTATGGCGTGCGTGTCGATTTTGATTTCTGAATCCCTCCTGCGGTTCTCAATCGTGATCGCCGGGATCATGCTTGCGCAGGCCGCCGGCTTCGCCGTGGCTGGCGACAACCCGAAGACAAAAACTCCCACCTGCGTGCGTTGCGGTGCAACCTGCGGTCTTCGGGAGATCTGCGTGTGTGAGAGCAGCACAAAGAAAAAACCAAAAACGGAATACACCGTCACCTGCGATCCGATCTGCGTGCCCCGCTGGAGCGGGTTCTCGTGGCCCTTTGCCCGCTGCCTTCACGGCGGCGGTTGCACCGACTGCCAGCCCGACCCATGCCGGGCCTGGGTGCGATACCGCAAGAAGCTCATCCCGGAAACGAAAGACGAGGATGTCGCTGTGATCGAGCGGAGGGTGGAGTCGATCTGCGACAGCTGCGCGGGATGTGGAAAGCCGGGCTGCTGCAGCAGCGATCCCGCGGAGGCGGTTGACACTCAGGCAGCGGCCGGGGATGGCGCTGGTATGATTCGCGAGAGATCGGCGCAAGCAGCCCCTTCCGCCCCGAACCAACTCCCGCTTGAGCGATAGGGCCGGTTGTTTCGTTCGCCCGGTGGAGTCTTCGAGTTTCAGGAACGCAATCTTGGTTGACGGCCATCGCAGCCCGCGATGCAGCGCACTCCCCACACGTTTGGCACCGCTCATGCCCACTCCCGCCCCATCCTCACTCCCCGTCGATTGCATCGTCTGCGGCACCTGCGTGGCCGACATGCTGGTAAGGCCGGTGCCGCTCACGCAGCCGCTGGGGGCTGGCCGGCTTTTTCTCGTCGAGCCGATCGAATTGGCGCTGGGGGGAATCGTTTGCAATTCGGGCACCGGCCTGCGGCGGCTGGGGATGCGCGTGGCCGCCTCGAGCCTGGTGGGGGACGATCTCTGGGGGGCCGAGATTCGCCGGCGGCTGGAGGCTGAGGGACTCGCCACAGACGCGCTGCAGACCCATCCCACGCTCGCCACCAGCACCACCGCCGCGCTGATCGATCCCAGCGGCGAGCGCAGCTTTGCCCATCATGTGGGGGCGCCGCAGGCGATCGATCTTCCCTTCATCCTCAAACAGCGGCCCCACTTCGCCACTGCCCGGCTGGCGCTGCTCGGCTATGTCGGGCTGCTGCCGGGGCTGGAGCCGGTGCTGGCAGGCGCGGTGGCCGCGATCCGCTCCGCCGGCTGCCGGGTGGCGCTGGAAACCGGGGGGAACGGCGGCACACTCGCCGAGATCGCCCCCTGCCTGCCGCTGGTCGATATCTATGTGCCGAGCCTGCTCGAGGCGAGCCATCAGACGGGGCTCGAAGACCCCCGCGGAATCATTGAGTGTTATCGAGAGCAGGGGGCGACAGGAATGCTGGGGATCAAGCTCGGCACCCGGGGCACGCTCCTCTCTCCGGCCCCTGACGAATGGCTCGACATCCCCTGCCTGCCGGCGCCAGGTTCGGTGATCGATACGACGGGCGCCGGCGATGCCTTTCTGGCTGGCCTTCTGGCCGGCTGGCTCCGCGGCCTGCCGGCCCGCGAGGCGGGGCTGCTCGGCGCCGCGACTGCCGCCTGCTGTGTGACAGCCCGCGGGGCGACCGCCGGCCTCAAAGATTTCGCCGCCACGGCGGAGCTGGCCGGCCTGCAGCCGGAGACACACTGACGGGGAACCCGCGCGCAATCAGCGCGGCCGGAAGCGATTTCCGCGCAGGGCCACGGACGGCTCAAAGATTTTGCCACCACGGCGCAGCTTGCTAGAGTTCACCTCCAGCCTTTCTGCCAAGGAACCCGCATTGTGACAGACCCAGTCCCACCATCCGGCCGGCCCGCTTCTGCCCCTCCACGCACCTCCTGGTGGCTCGTCGCCGCCGGCATCTACAACCTGCTGTGGGGCGCACTGACGGTTCTTTACCCCGGCTGGCTCTTCGACCTCACCGGCATGCAGCCCCCCAACTATCCCTTCATCTGGCAGTGTGTGGGGATGATCGTCGGCGTCTATGGCATCGGCTATCTGGCGGCGGCCCGCGATCCGATCCGCCACTGGCCGATCGTGCTGGTGGGATTCCTCGGCAAGATCTTTGGGCCGCTCGGCTATGTCTCGGGGGTCTGGAAGGGGGAGGTGCCGGTGGAGTTTGGCTGGACGCTGCCGACGAATGATCTGGTCTGGTGGATCCCGTTTGGGCTGTTGCTGCTGCAGGCCTGGCGGGCGCATCATCCAGCGGCAGCCGACCGGAACGGAACCTGATCGATGGCCCCCGACTCCACAGCTTTTTCAGCCTCGATCCTTGCCTTGCAGGCGATTGCTTCGGGGAGCATGTGCGGCCTGATCTGGTTTGTGCAGCTGGTGCACTACCCGCTCTTTCGGCACCTCGAGGGGGAGCAGGCCCAAAAGTATTCCCTCGACAACCAGCGCCGCACCCCCTGGGTTGTGATTCCACTGATGCTCATGGAGATGATTACGGCTCTCTGCCTGGCAGCCTGGCCGCCAGTCGCAATAGGCCGCGGGATGGCGATTGTCGGCGTGGGGCTGATCCTCGTGATCTGGGGATCGACCGCCGGCATACAGATGCCGCTGCATGCGCGGCTGGAGCGGGAAGGGCATCCGCCGGAGGTGGTGACGAAACTCGTGGCATCAAACTGGCTGCGCACTGCCCTCTGGACGATCCGGGCGATTCTCGCTGTGTGGATGATGAGCGTGGCTGGCTGACCTGGCCAGGCGGCACCGCCTAACAGTTCACCGCAATGGATCGCGGATGACCAAACCGGGAATTTTCACGAAGTGGGCATCGTGGGTCCAAAGTTCGGTCGCTCCGCCATCAAGCGCACACAGGCCGATCTGGAGATCGAAAATACGAGGGCCTTTCACGGCAAGATCGGCGGCCGTTTGGACCAGTCGCGTAGAAAAGGCCGGGCCGGGGCGGAGTATGACGGCCCCCACCTCTTCGAGCGCCGCCAAAAATGCGGCGGCATCCTCAGGCAATGACGGCCGGCCGCTCGCCGCTGGATGCGTGACGACGCTGAAAAACTCGGCGATGCTGGGGAGGGTGATGGCGCACCCGCCAGACGAACCACAGGCGGCCTCGATAGCGGAACGAGCCGAGTGGTGCTCGGGTGTTCCGGAGCGATGCGCGTAGATGAGCAGATTCGTGTCGATCGCGATCATCGCTGCTGCCGCAGCCAATCGTGCATGGCGGACCGATCAGCCACATCGACACCGGCAGGGATTCCTCCGGGAACGGTCACCCAACGGATTGTCACCGGCTTCCCTCCATCCCCCTGAACAGTCGTTCGACCGATCTCAGCTCGCAGTCCGCGTTCGATGAGTGCCCGCAATGGCTGGCGCAGTTCGGCCGCCCGCTTCTTGGCAGCGATAAACAGCTCGTCCGGGAGATCGACGGTGGTTTTCATACGGGAAAGCGTATTCCCGTGTTTACGGGAAGTCAATCGGGGAAAATCGGGGACGGGAGCGACTTCTAGGAAACGGTCAGGAAATTGGCTCCCGTCCCCGATTTTCCGGCTGGCTCAACAAAAAGAAGTGGAACGAATCGGCAAGCGCCAGCCAGCTCGCCTCGATCACATTCTCGCTCACACCCACCGTGCCCCACACCCGCTGGCCATCGGTGCTCTCGATCGACACCCGCACGCGAGCGGCAGTTCCTTCCTGGGCATTGATCACCCGCACCTTGTAATCGAGCAGATTCATCCTCGACAGGGCCGGAAAAACCGGCTCGAGGGCTTTCCGCAGAGCGGCATCAAGGGCGTTGACCGGCCCATCCCCCTCGGCCACCTCATGCCGTTGCACCCCATTGACGACCAGCTTCACCGTCGCCTCGGTCCGCACATTGCTCCCCTGTTCCTCGCGGCTCTCCACAGCCACGTTGTAGGCGAGCTTTTCAAACGCCGGTTGAAACGTGCCGGCAAAGCGCTGCACGAGCAGGTCGAACGACGCATCGGCCGCCTCAAACTGCCACCCCTCATTTTCCAGCCGGCAGACCTCGGCGAGCACCTGATCGAGGAGCACACGATCGTTCTTCACCGTGGGATGCTTGACCAGCGCCGCGATATTCGACCGGCCCGACAGCTCGCTGACGAGGATCCGCCGGGAATTGCCCACCGCCTCGGGATGGATGTGCTCATACGATTCGGTCGCCTTGGCCACCGCATGCACATGCATCCCTCCCTTGTGAGCGAAGGCGCTTGAGCCGACAAATGGCTGGCCCGGCCGATAGAGCATGTTGGCCGTCTCGTAGACAAACCGCGACAACTCCGTGAGATGGGTTGTGCCGGCGGCGCCGAGCAGGGCGTAGTCGGGGAGCTTGAGCGCCAGATTGGCGATCACGGCAATCAGATCGGCATTGCCGCAGCGTTCCCCCACGCCGTTGATCGTGCCCTGCACCTGCGAGGCGCCCGCCGCCACGCCCGCCAGCGAATTGGCAGTGGCCACATCGCAATCGTTGTGGCAATGAATGCCAACCGGCACGGGGCAGCCGGCCGCAGCCAGCCCCGCGATCGCCGCGGCAACCAGCGTCGCCACTTCCCCCGGCAGCGTGCCGCCGTTGGTGTCGCAGAGCACGATCCGGGTTGCCCCCGCCTGCGCCGCTGCCAAGAGCGTTTCGAGCGAGTACGCCGGATCGAGCTTCCAGCCGTCGAAAAAGTGCTCGGCATCGTAAAAGATTTCGCGGTCGCAGCCGGTGAGATAGGCAACCGTGTCGGCGATCATGGCCAGATTCTCTTCCCGGCTCACGCCGAGCACTTCCGCCACATGAAAGGCGGAGGTCTTGCCGACGATCGTGATCGCAGTTGTGCCGGCATCGAGGAGCGCCTTCATGCCGGGATCGTCGCCGGCTGCCATGCCGCGCCGCCGCGTCATCCCAAAGGCAACGACGCGCGAGTGGGCGAGATTGAAGCCGCGGGCCCGCTCGAAATACTGCGCATCCTTGGGATTGGAGAGCGGGTAGCCCCCTTCGATGAAATCGATCCCCGCTTCGTCGAGCCGGCGCGTGATCGCGAGCTTGTCTTCAAGTGAAAAATTCACTCCTTCCCCCTGAGAACCGTCCCGCAGGGTGGTGTCGTAGATCTCGATGCGCCGCACAACAAAACTCCTCTGCTCAAAGCGGTGTACTGCACGCCGCAGTTCCTCCGCGAATCTTGGACTTGAGTATAGTCGCTCCGCTCTGGGGCTCTGTGGCGACCGTCGACTTCTGCAGCCGCCACGGACAGTCAGGGGGTCTATCGCTGTTTTTTTTGGGAGACAGCAGAGCTTGCCCGTCACACAGGTCGGGCGTGCCCACACTCCATCGCCGGAGAAAAGCTGCAGCCCTCCAGGCCTCCGCTCTCTCGAAGTTGGCTGCGCTTCGCCTTCCATGGGCTCCGCTGGCCGCCTACGCCGGCTCACGGGGTATGGGCACCCCATCCCGCGATCTTATACCGCGAAGAAGACACGGAACTTCATGCCTTTTCAGGGGGCGTGGCTGCTGCCAGATCTTTTTCCTGGCGGCAGCGAGGCGATCCGGGCGATCAGCGTGGCAGGAAAAAGAATCCCGCAGAGCCCCTCGAGCGTCGCCAGCGTGCAGGGCCAGGGGGTGACGGGGATCACATCGTTGAAGCCGGCGGTCGTGAGCGTGGAAAAGCTGAGCCAGAGAAAATCGAGCCAGCGACGGGTTCGCAGCAGCTCCGTTTGGGTGGCGAGCGTGTAGGCATCGGGGTGGATGTAGTGCACGAGGCCATGCGCCACCGCAAACACAAACCCGATCATCACAAAGCTCGCCGCCCCGCAGAGGATGCGCTGCGCCGACGTGAGGTCACCGGCAAAGGCCTGATAGATCGCCAGATAGACCGAGAGCCCGTAGCCGAGCAGCAGCACGATCATCGTGGGAAACCGGATCACCTGATCATGATTCGGCATCGAGGCGACGAAGGCCAGGCCGAGCGCCCCTGCCACCGCGAACGTGACAGCCAATCGGCGATAGCCAAGGCAAAAAATCGTAAAGCTGCTCCCCGCCAGAACAGCCGTCGTGTAGGGGAGCGGCATCAGCGGGTTGCCATCGTCGAGAATCGGCACCAGCGCCAGCAGGCCGATCTGCACCACAAAGATCACCAGGCCGTGATGGGCGAACGAGTGGTGGCGAGCCCAGAAGGGCAGGGGCACCGAGTGGGGGAGCTTGAGTTTGGTGGGAGTCATGGGCGGGCTGAAAGAAGGGAGGGAGGGAAGGCGAGCCTGCTGAAGGGGCCGCGCTCACCCCACCCGCGACGCCTCCTCGTCGTATTCGCTCTCTTCCGGTTCGTCCTGATCCTCATCCATCTCCTCGTCCAGATCATCTTCTTCGTCGTCTACTCCCGACTCGTCTTCTTCCTCTTCCTCTTCTTCCTCGTCGTCAGCGCCACGGGCCAGCGCCCGGAATTCGGCGCTGGTCGCTTCATCATCGACGACGAACGAAAGTTCTTCATCGGCCTCTTCGTCGGCGTTGAGTTCTGAGTCATCTTCAGACACTTCCTCAATCACCGGAGCGATCTTGCGGGCCGCGGCCGGCCGTTTGGCTTTGACAGCGGGGGGCTCGGCCGGACCGGCATGCGGCTGGATCTTCAGCCGGCGGGGGACGGGATCAGCCGGCAGCGCGGCGGTGCCGTTGCGGGCGGCCCACTGCTCCAGCGTGAGCAGCACCTCGCGGGCCTGCGACCCGGCATACTGCCCCACCACGCCATCCTCCGCCATGAAATCGATCAGCCGGGCACCGCGGCCGTAGCCGACGCCCAGGGCCCGCTGCAACAGCGACACGCTGCCGCGGCCTTCGCGGATCACGACTTCCACAGCCGCCTCGTACATATCGTCGCGTTCCTTCGGCGAAACACCCTTGGGGGCATCGGCGGAAGGGGCCGGCTGCAGGTTGACCAGCTCCGCGGCATACTGCGGCTCGGTGGTGCCGATGGCGGCCATCACCCGGCCAATTTCGTCGTCGCTGAGATAGGTGCCCTGGCCGCGGAGGATCTGGCTGGTTCCCGGCGAAAGGAAGAGCATGTCGCCGTTGCCGAGCAGCCGCTCGGCGCCACATTCGTCGAGCACCACGCGGCTGTCGGTGCGGCTGGCAACCTGGAACGCGATGCGGGCCGGCAGATTGCTCTTGATGAGGCCGGTGATCACGTCGACCGTCGGCTTCTGCGTGGCGAGCACAAGATGGATGCCGACCGCCCGGCTCTTCTGCGCCAGCCGAATGATGTGGCCCTCGATCTCCTTGCCGGCCGTCATCATCATGTCGGCGATCTCGTCGGCGATCATCACGATATAGGGCATCGTGGTGGGGATGGCGGCGGCTTCTTCGTCGGTCTCCGGCCGCATCCGCTTGAGCAGCTCGTCTCGACCGAGCTGGTTGTATTGCGAGAGATGCCGGACGCCAACGCGGGCGAGCATCGCATAGCGCTCCTCCATCTTGTCGACCGCCCAGGCCAGAATCGCCTCCGCCTTCTTCATGTCGGTGACGACCGGATGCATCAGATGCGGCAGCGACTTGTAGGGGGTGAGCTCGACCATCTTGGGATCGATCATCAGCATGCGAACTTCGTCGGGCCGGCGCGTCATCAGTATCGAGACGATCAGCGAATTGAGACACACGCTCTTGCCCGTGCCGGTGCGGCCGGCGATCAGCAAGTGCGGCATGCTCGCCATGTCGACCACCATCGGATTGCCCGCCACGTCTTTGCCGAGGAAGATCGGGACCTTCATCGTGCGGGCCTTGGCCTGCGTCTCTTCGATCACCTCGCGGAGCCGCACCATCTGCCGATCGGTGTTGGGCACCTCGATGCCGACTGAGTTTTTGCCGGGGATCGGGGCGACAATGCGCACGCTCGGCACCCGCAGGGCGATGGCGATGTCGTCGGCCAGATTGCTGATCTTCGCCAGCCGCAGCCCCGCCTCCAGCTCGATCTCATACTGCGAGATCACAGGGCCGGTCTCCACCTCGACCACCTTCACGCGGAACCCAAAATCGGCAAACGTCTTCTCGAGCACACGGGCCCGCTCGCGCACCTCCTGCTCCTGCGCTTCCGTTTCCAGCTGCTCGGAGGGGAGCAGCAGTTCGAGCGAGGGCAGTTCGTAGTTTGCCAGCGGATCGGGCGCGATATCGACCACATCAACACTGCGGCGCCGGCTCATCTGCGAGCGGATCGGCAGCGGGACTGCCACCGGACCGGCTGGCTCAAATTCCTCTTCGGACGAGAACTCGCTCTCCTCTTCCTCCTGCGAGTCGGCCAGATCATCGTCGGCAAACTCATCTGCATCGAAGGCGGCCAGCTTCGCCACCTTCGCAGCGGCTGGAGCGGCCACGGGGATGACGGTCTCCTCAGCCTGCTCTGCGCGGGGCGCCGCATCGCGACGCCGCAGGCGGATCGTGGGCTCTGCCGCCACGTGGGCAGGAGTCTGCTCGAAAGTCGAATCGGTTTCGTCATCCTCGTTCGCTTCGGCCCGGGCCCGCCTGATTCGGGTGAGGAAGTCGAGGGTAGGCTCGGCGGCAGCGGAATCGAGCGACTCTTCTGCTGTGGCAGCGGAGGAACTCGGCAGCATCCAGCCGATCGTCTGCCGTGTACCATCCGCCAGACGGCTCACCCCGGCCAGAACATATGCCCCCGTGGCCAGAGCCGCTGTAGCCGAGGCGATCAGAAGGGCATCGCAGGCGACGAAGAGCCCCGCCAGAGCGATCCCGGTCACCACGATCGCCGCACCAGCCCTGGCCACATAGCCTTCGGCAAAGAGTGCGCCGGTCGCCCCGACGAGCCCGCCGGGCCCCCACACAGGCCGCCCCACGCCGGCGGGCAGAAACATCGCCAGCAGCGTGCAGATGCTGAGCGTGGCCACCACGGCCCCGAGGGTCCGCAGCGGCAGATCGGCAAGCGACCGCCGCTTGAGCATCATCAGATCGAGGGCCACGACCAGCCCCAGCACAAACCAGGCCCCGAGGCCGAGCCATTGGTAGAGCGCTCCTGCCACCAGCGATCCGACGAATCCGCAGGCATTGGTCGCCCGGGCGTGGGGCGGAAACATGCTCGGCACAGGGGGATCGGCCGGATCGAATGTGAGCAGGGCTGCGATCACAAAAGCGCAGGCGGCCAGCAGGGCAAGCGCCGTCAAATCGCGAACGCGATCGCGTTCGGCTTCACCCGTTGGAGTTGGGATGGAGGCCGCTTCGCTCCGCTGCGTGGCAAGCGCGCGGGCCGCACCGGAATTGAAATTCGTGGCTGAACCACTGCGGGAGATGCTTGCCATGGGGAATCCTGGGAGCGGGAAGATGGAACCGCTGCCCCGGGAGCCTGCCCCCCGAGCCCACGTTCCACGTCAACTCTACAGGCCACTTCGCTGCGCGGCGGCAGGGCGGGGGACGGCGGCGGGACTGCTGTTTGCCGATTCTGCCGGTGGTGTCGATCAGGCTGGTTCTGCCGGCGCTTCTCAGGCAAGCTGTGGTCCTGATCCGATGCCGATGAGAGCGGCGGCCCATCTTCGCCGCCGCCTGAATCCCCCCCGCCTCACTTCCCCGCCAGCCCCTCTGAGAACCGCAGCCGTGAGTGATGTCGCCATCGGACTCTTCGCTGGCCTGATCACGGCGCTGCTCAGCTCGCTCTCCTATCTTGTCTCCCGCCACCACAGCCTTTCCGCGGGAGGTTCCCGCCTGCGTCTGCTCGGGCTGTCGCATGCACTCATGGCGGGCGTGAGTCTGCCGCTGGCGCTTCTCTTGAGCCCCGAGCACCTGCCGCCGCTGGCCTCCTACTGGCTGCCGCTGCTCGCCTCGGCTGGCTTCTATCTGCTCGGCCAATGCGCGCTGGCGCTCCTTCTGCGGCGCAGCGACGCCTCGCGCATCGCGCCGCTGCTTGGCCTCAAAATCGTGATGCTCGCCGGCATCACCTCCTTCCTGCTCGGAGAACCGCTCGACTCCTGGCAGTGGGCCGCCGTCGGCCTCGGCACTGTGGCGGCGCTGGCGCTGCAGACCGGGGCAGGGGGGATCGCCTGGCGCGAACTCCCGCTGGTGCTGCTCACCTGCCTGACATTCAGCCTCTCCGATCTGGCTATTCTGGACCTCATCAAGGCGCTGGTTGTGCCGGTGGAGGGTTTCCCGCCCCTGAGCCGGATCCATGCCGGCGGACTGGCGATGACGGTTACGTATGCCGCCTGTGGAGTTGTAGCGCTACCGCTGGTGGCCTGCTACCGGCCACGGCACCGCGGCGATTGGATCGCTGCCGGGCAGTATGCGGCTGCCTGGCTCGGATCGATGGCAGCGCTCTATATCTGCTTCGGCCAGATCGGCGTGGTGTTTGGCAATATTCTGCAGTCGACGCGTGGCCTTATGTCTGTGGTGCTGGGAGCGATGCTTGCCCATCTCGGCTGGCACGACCTCGAGCAACGGGTCGATCGGGGCACGCTCGTCAAGCGGATGGCAGCGGCGGCGCTGATGACCGCAGCGATCGCGCTCTATGCGATCGACCTGAGGTGAGAGGGGACGTCAGATCGCCGGCTGCGGGACGGCAAAAGTCTCGTCGCTGGCGCTCCTCGAGCGTTCGCCGATCCCTCCGCCTCCATCGTTCGATGTGGTCAGCCACCCACGGGTTTCCGGTGCGCCCCCGGCTGCGGGACGGCAAAAGTCTCGTCGCTGGCGCTCCTCGAGCGTTCGCCGATCCCTCCGCCTCCATCAACCGGTGTATTGAGCCAGTGAACGTTACGGTTTACTGGGATAGACCCTAGGCCAAAATCCCGCTCACCACTTTCCCGTGCACGTCGGTGAGCCGGTAGCGGCGGCCTTGGAATTTGTAGGTCAGCCGCTCGTGGTCGATTCCCAGCAGGTGGAGCAGCGTGGCATGGAAATCGTGCACATGCACGCCGTCGCGGACGATGTTGTAGCCGTAGTCGCAGGTTTCGCCGTAGGTGGTGCCCGGCTTGATGCCGCCGCCGGCCAGCCAGGTGGTGAAGCAGCGGGGGTGATGGTCGCGGCCAAAATTACCCGCCTCTGGCAGCCCCTGGCAGTAGTTCGTGCGGCCGAATTCTCCGCCCCACACCACGAGTGTGTCGTCGAGCATGCCGCGCTGCGCCAGATCGCTTACCAGCGCCGCGGCCGGCTGGTCGGTCTCCTGGCATTCCTTGCGGATGAGATTGGGCAGATGACCGTGGTGATCCCAGTCGGAATGATAGAGCTGGATAAAGCGCACACCCCGCTCCGCCAGCCGCCGGGCCAGCAGGCAGTTGGCGGCAAACGATCCCGGCTCACGCGCCTTCGGGCCGTAGGCATCGAGCACATGCGCCGGCTCATCGGCAAAGTTGGCCACCTCCGGCACGCTCGCCTGCATGCGGAAGGCGAGTTCGTAGTTTTCGATCCGGGCGGCAATCTCGGCATCGGGCGTGCCGACAAACTGATGCTCATGGAGCTGCCTGAGCCCATCGAGCACCTGCCGCCTGTTTTCCACTCCCACGCCCGGCGGATTGCCCAGATAGAGCACCGGATCGCCACCGGAGCGAAACCGCACCGCCTGATGCCGGGTGGGGAGAAATCCTGCCCCCCACAAGTGCGACATCAGTGGCTGGCCACCCTTGTCTTTGGTGATGAGCACGACAAAGGAGGGGAGATTTTCATTTGAAGAGCCGAGGCCGTAATCGAGCCAGGCGCCGATGCTCGGCCGCCCCGGGATCTGCGACCCGCTCTGCATGAACGTCACGCCCGGGCCATGATTGATCGCATCGGTGTGCATTGAGCGCACAAAGCAGAGTTTGTCGGCGATGGCCGCGGTGTAGGGGAGCAGTTCGCTCACAGCAGCGCCCGATTCCCCATACTGCGTAAACCCAAACGGCGATCCCTGCAGGGGGAGTGAACTCTGATTTCCTGACATGCCGGTGAGCCGCTGTCCGCCCCGCACGCTCTCGGGGAGTTGCTCGCCGCTGCGCTGCACGAGCGTCGGCTTGGGATCGTAGAGATCGAGCTGCGACGGCCCCCCCGACTGAAACAGATAGATCACCCGCTTCGCCCGCGGCGCCATGTCAAACGCCTGCATCACGCCGCTTGGGCCCGCTGCGGCCGCCTTGGCCTCCGCCCCCCCGGCCAGCATCTCAGCCAGCGCAATACCGCCGAGCCCCATCCCCATGCTCGACAGCAGCCGACGGCGGCTCAGCGGGGATGTGCCTGCAGGAAAGGATTCGGCAGAGTTCATGGCAGCCTCTGGGTTTTTGCAGCTGAGTGGCGAATCTGAGTATCAGCGTTTCACGACACACCCATCGTAGTTCAGCAGTGCATTGACGACCGCCGTCAGCGCCGCCGCTTCACGCGCATCAAGCGCCGTATCCCGCGGGAAATCGCCCACAGCCAGCAGCTTTTCAGCCTCGTCGGGGTGGGCCTGATACCAGGCGAGTTGCTGGGCATGCATTCCCTGCAGGATCTCCCGCTCGGTGGCGTCGGGAGCGCGGCTGGTGAGCCGCACAAACGCCTCGTCCAGCAGAACCTGCGGGGCGGCTCCGGCCGGCCTCTCTTTGAGAAGCTTCTCGGCCAACGCCCGTCCTGCCTCCACAAACTGCGGCCCGTTCAGGAGCACCAGGGCATGCAGCGGCGTGTTGGTGGTGTCGCGGCGGGCCACGCAGACAACGCGCTTCGGCAGATCAAAACTCTCCAGCACCGGGGCCGGCCCCGTGCGGCGCCAGAATGTATAGAGGCTGCGCCTGTAGAGATCGTTGCCCTTTCCCGCCTTGGCCGGTTTAAACGACTCGGCAACGTCGTAGGTGTTGACCGACGGGCCACCGATCTGCTCCACCAGCAGCCCGCTGCCGGCGAGGATGCCATCGCGGATCATCTCCGCCGGGAGCCGATGCCGTGGGCCGCGGGCCAGCCAGAGATTGAGCGGATCGTCCGCCATCACCTGCTCAGGCGCGCTGCTGCGTTGGCGGTAGGTTTTTGAGAGCATGATCGTCTTGATCAGGTGCTTGAGATCCCAGCCGAATCCCCCCTGTTCGCGGCTGTGGGAAAACCGCCATGCCAAGGCGTCGAGCAGGGCAGGGTATTCCGGCCGCAGCGACTGGCTGCCGAGATCCTCGGGGCTCTTCACGAGGCCGGTGCCGAAGAGCGCCTGCCAGAGCCGGTTGACCGTGACGCGCGCCAAGAGCGGGTGATCAGACGCGGTGAGCCAGCGGGCCAGGCCGAGTCGGTTGCGCGGCTGATCGGCGGGGAACGGAGGGAGGATCGCCGGTGTGCCCGGCTGCACCGCCTCGCCCCGCTGCGCATATTCGCCGCGGGTGAGCAGATAGGCGGTGCGGGGCTGGGCCAACTCCCGCATCACCATGATCTCCTCCGGCTTTTCAGCCAGGTCATCGCGGGCCAGCCGGGCCGCTTGGAGCGCGGCCCGGGCGGTAGCCGAGCCAGAATCGAGGGCGGTGGCATACCATCCGCCCACGAGTTCTTCAGCGACGCTAGTGCGAAGAGCCACCGTCTCGGCCAGCGTGCCGGGATGGGCCAGTTCGCGCAGTTCCAGCGCCGAAAGCTCGCGGTCAAACACCCGGAAATCGTCGACGAGCCCGCCCTGAAAGCCATGGTCGCGCATCCGCTCGCCGATCCGGATGTGATCGCCACCGCCACCGGTGATCTCGCGGGTGAGGTTGTCGCGCACGATCGTGGTTGCCGTCGGATGCCCATTCACCCAAATCTTCAAGCCTGCGGCGAGCCCAGAGCCGTCGCTGGTGACCGCCACATGCACCCATTCGCCCACCGGCAGTGGCTCGAGGCAGCGCACGCTGGCGGCATCTCCCGGCCAGAAATGGATCAGCGACCACTGCAGATGCCCCTCCTCAACGAGCAGTTCGTAGCCCCGGCTGGCGGCGTCGGTCCAGGCCTGCGAGCGGTGGAAGATCACCGCGCGATCAAACCGCTTCGGTGCCTTGAGCCACAGGCCAACAGAGAACGGCTGGCTGCGGCGGAAATTGCCCACCGGCGTCTGCACCGGATGATCGCCGGTCAGCTCGATCGCCTGACCGGCATGCCCCGGCACAAGGATATTTTCTGGCGGCGAGCTGGCGGGATGATCGCCATCGAGCGTGCTGGAAAAGGCGATCTGGGCATTGCGCTCATCGAATGAATACCGCACCAGTTCATGCGGGATTCCACCAGCGGCCGCCACGATCTCTGCCGGAGCTTCGCCAGGCCCTGCCATCCATTGCGCCACGCGCTGCTGCGCCTGCTGCTGCGCGAGAAGGAGGGCGGCGGCCGCCTCGCCGCAGGTTTCTTCGGCACGAGCCAGGGCTGTGCGCGAGGCCTCGTTGAGCAGTCGCAGCTTCGGCGTCGGTGTGGAAGGCGTGAAAAAGGAATAGAGCCCCGCCTCATCGACGTCGTCGAAAAAAGCAAAGAACTGATAAAACTCGCGCTGCGTGAGGGGATCGAATTTGTGGTCGTGGCAGCGGCAGCATTCGAGCGTGAGTCCCAGGAACGCCGTGCCGAATGTGGTTACCCGATCGTTGACCGAATTGACCCGGTATTCCTCCTCCACCGATCCCCCTTCGCATTCCTGCTGGTGGAGCCGGCTGAAGCCGGTGGCGAGAATCTGCTCATCGGTGGCATTGGGAAGGAGGTCGCCGGCGACCTGCCAGGTGGTGAACTGATCCCAGGGGAGATTGCGATTGAAGGCGCTGATCACCCAGTCGCGCCACTGCCACATCGATCGTTCCCGGTCGACCTGAAAGCCGTAGCTATCGGCATAGCGGGCCAGATCGAGCCAGTCGGCCGCCATCCGTTCCCCATAGCGAGGGCTCGCAAGCAATTTTTCGAGGAGCTTTTCATAAGCGTCGGGAGAGGTGTCTGCACAAAAAGCCTCCGCTTCGGCGGGCGTCGGGGGGAGGCCGGTGATGTCAAAGCTGGCCCGGCGAATGAGCGTGCGCCGGTCGGCCTCAGACTGGAGGGCCAACCCTCGGGCGGCGAGCTGGGGGGCGACAATCTCGTCGATCAGATCGGGACCGGCTGCCGTGCCCGCCGGCGGCTGGGGCGCCACAAATGCCCAGTGCGGTTCATACTTGGCCCCCGCGGCAATCCACTTCTCCAGCACCGCCACCTGCTCCGCCGAAAGCCGGCCGATCTTGGCCTCGGGGGGCGGCATGACGGTGTCGGGGTCGGTCGATCTGATTCTGGCCACCAGTTCGCTCGTGGCCACTTCGCCCGGCTGGATCGCCCGGGCACCGCTTTCGAGTTCTGCGACGGCACTCTCGCGGAGATCGAGCCGCAGGCCCGCCTGACGGTTGCCGCTGTCGGGACCATGGCACTGGAAGCAGTTCTCAGAGAGAATGCCGCGGATGTCGCGGTCGAACGAGAGGGGCTCGTCGGCCCGCGCTCTTCCAAGCGCCGCGCAGGCAACCAGCAGCGCGAGCAGATATCTGGGGGCATTCATGGGCGACTTTTTCCACCGAACGAGCGACACGACGGGCCAACGGATGCTGGCGCATCGCGACAGAAGGCACACAGCCCCAACAACCATTCTATTCTCCCCCCTGCGCAGCTGGAAATGCAGTCTTGCGGGCGCTCTGGTGAGTGGGAATCTTTTTTCCACGGGGGTAGCTCTGCACGCCCTCCTGCTGCTGTCGGCCCTGGCACCTGCCAGCCCTCCGGCGCAGCCGAATGTGATCATCGTGCTGGCCGATGACCTCGGCTGGGGAGACCTCTCCTGCTATCGCCAGCCGGAGGCGCAGGGGGCTCAGACGCCGCAGTTGGATGCCATGGCCGCGGAGGGGGTGCGTTTTGGCCAGTGCTACTCTGCGGCGCCGATCTGCTCGCCATCGCGCTGCGGGATCATCACCGGCCAGTTTCCGGCGCGCTCCAAAATCACCAGCTTTCTCCAGACGAAGGCGGGCAACGCCGCCTGCGAGATGGTCGACTTTCTCAATCCTGCTGCACCGTCGCTGCCGCGACAACTCCGCGCGGCCGGCTACGCAACGGCCCATGTCGGCAAGTGGCATCTGGGGGGCGGACGGGATGTTGACAACGCGCCCAATTTCGCCGCCTATGGCTATGACATGGGCGTTGGCACCTGGGAGAGCCCCGCACCGCATCCCTCCCTCACGGCAGAAAATTGGGTTTGGTCGGCAGGCGACCCGGTCAAACGCTGGGATCGCACCGGCTGGATGGTCGATCAGACGCTGCAGTTTCTCGCCGACCATGCCGATCGCCCCTGCTTTGTGAATCTCTGGCTGGATGATCCACACACCCCCTGGGTGCCGAGTGAGCCTGACCAGCAGACCGGCCCAGACGGCCGGGCCCGCGGGGCGGGCGACAGCCCGGAGAAACTCGCCGGCGTGCTCGCGGAAATGGATCGGCAGATCGGCCGGCTCCTTGCCCACCTGCGAAAGCAACCGCCACGCCTGCCTACGCTTGTAATCTTCCTCAGCGACAACGGCCCACTGCCGACGTTCGCCGGAAAACGCACCGCCGGGCTGCGGGGCAGCAAGCTGAGTCTCTACGAAGGGGGCATCCGTGTGCCTGGAATCGTCTGGGGGCCGGGGATTGTGCAGCCTGGCATCATGAATACCCAAACAGTTCTCGCCACAGTCGATCTCCTGCCGAGCCTCTGCACGCTGTGTGGCGCTCACCTTCCCCCCGGCTCTCTGCCCGACGGCGAAGACCTCTCGCAGGCCATGATCGGCGCGGCGCAGCCGATGCGATCCACGCCCCTCTGCTGGGAATATGGCCGCAACGAGACATCCTTTCACTATCCACAGGCGGCAGCCGACAGGAGCCCGCCACTGGCAGTTCGGGTGGGCGCTTTCAAACTGCTCGTCGGGCCAGATGGCACCACTCCTGAGCTCTACGACATCTCCGCCGACGCCACCGAATCGACCAATCTGGCCGCCACCCAACCCGATCGTGTCGTCCAACTCAGGACGCAAATCCTTGCCTGGAGAAACTCTGTTCCATGACTGCCTCCCAATCCCAGCCGCTTTCCCGCCCGCGGCAGACCAGAGCACGCCACTCTGCCGCATCACGATCGGCCCTGCTTTTGCTGCTCGTCTGGCTCTGCATGGCTGCCGCGGCGCTCCGCTGCCCTGCGGCTGGGCCAGCCACCAGCCCTCCCAACATCGTGGTTGTCCTCGCCGACGATCTCGGCTTCTCCGATATCGGCTGCTACGGTAGCGAGATCCCCACGCCGAATCTCGATGCCCTCGCGCAGAACGGCCTGCGGTTTACCAGCTTTTACAACACCGCCCGTTGCTGCCCAACGCGGGCCGCGCTCCTCACCGGCCTCTATTCCCATCAGGCAGGAGTAGGGCACATGACGCAGGACCAAAACCTGCCCGGCTACTCTGGGCGTCTCAATAATCAATGCGTGACGATCGCCGAAGTGCTGCGCCCCGCCGGCTACTTCACCGCCATGACGGGCAAGTGGCACATTGGCCAGAACCATGGCGTTGCCCCCTGGACAAGAGGCTTCGACCGCAGCCTCAATGCGGCGGCGGGGGGATTTTATTTTGCCTCCCACCCCAAAGCCGCGCTCTTTCTCAATGGCACCTCAATCGCCAGCGATGATCCCCGGCTTCCGAAAGACTGGTATTCAACCGACCTCTGGACGACGTTCGGCCTGAGCTTCATCGACGAGGCGCTGGCAGAAAAAAAGCCGTTCTATCTGCATCTGTGTCACAATGCCCCGCACTTCTCGCTGCAGGCGCCGGCCGCCGCCATCGAGGCCCGGCGCGGAACGTATCGCTCCGGCTGGGATACCCTCCGCACGCTCAGGCACCAGCGGCAGGTGGAGATGGGGATCATCGATCGGGCCTGGACGCCCGCTCCTCGCCCTGCAGCAATCCAAGCCTGGTCCGATCTCTCTGCCACAGAGCAGGATCGCTTCGACCACATCATGGCAGCCTACGCCGCCTGCGTGCAGCGGCTCGATCAGGCGGTGGGGGATCTGGTGGCGGGGCTCAAGGCCCGCGGCGTGTTCGACAACACGCTGATCCTCTTTATGAGCGATAACGGCGGCAATGCGGAGCAGGGGCCCACCGGCCGCACTGTCGGCGATCCGACGCAGGGGGATTCTGACTGGTTTTGCGGCGAGAGCTGGGCCTATCTGCAGAACACCCCCTTCCGCAGCTACAAGCATTTCAATCACGAAGGGGGGATCGCCACGCCGCTGGTGGTCCACTGGCCGGCCGGCCTCGCCGCCCAGGGTGAATTGCGTTCCCAGCCCGCCCACCTGATCGATATCCTGCCGACGCTTGTGGAAGTCAGCGGAGCGAGCTATCCCAAGGCATTTGGTGATACGCCGATTCTGCCGCTGGAAGGACGCAGCCTCGTGCCCGCCTTTCGCAACGAGCCAATTGAGCGCGAGGCGATGTACTGGGAGCACGAGGGAAATGCAGCAGTCCGCGTGGGCAGCATGAAACTGGTGCGGACGGGCAGGGCGGGGAAGTGGGAACTTTACGACCTCGCAGCCGATCGAACCGAGCAGCACGATCTCGCCGCCGCGCAACCAAAGATGGCGGCCGATCTCGCCGCTCGCTGGCAGGCTTGGGCGCAGCGGGCCCATGTTGAGCCCGCGCCAGAGCCCAACGAGAAACCAGCCAAGAAGAACAAGAAAAAGCAGCAGCAGGCCGAGCCGGCAGCAGCGGGGTGATGAAACGGGACCGATCAACGGGCTGTACCATCTCCACCACACACCCGCAGGATGGCCGCCCCGCCTCCAGTTTTCGCGCCAGAGTTGCGGTGGGCTCACCCATTAGAGCGCATCCGGCATAATTGTAGCGACGACTGGGTAAATAGATCGAGCGATGTAGGCGGAGGGGTCGGCGAACGCTCGAGGAGCGTAAGCGACGAGACTTTTGCCGCCCCGAAGCCGGTTCCACGCGTAAGTCGGATGCGCTCTAGCCTGGAAGTGACACTACGCAATGGACGATCCGCACAGTTCCCTGCTCTGGAATGACGGCGAAGTAGACCGTTAGCGGTGAAAGATTGCCACCCGTAGCGTAACGTCGTCGCGTGATTCACCCGCCTGAAGTGGGTCAAGAGCCAAAGCCCGATCGGTCTTCTCGACAGCTTCCCGCAGGCTCATGCGCACGGCGTCCGCGACGCCAGCGGCCTGAATTTCCCTGCGTGCCTCGGGATCCCATTCGACGAAAAACTTCACCGCTGACTTTCCAGTTCGTCGAGGTCGGCAAGAATATCAGCCGTGGTGTGCCCACCGCGGCGCTCGGCCCGGCGACGCATTTCCTCCCATGAGATCGCAGGGGGCTGCGGGGTCGCTGGTGCATCGATCGGGCGCAGCACACCCTTGAGGATGAGAACCTCCAGCAACGCTCCGCTGGCATCACGCACCTCAAGACGGGTTTCCCCCGAAGCCATGGCAACGCGAATTTTATTCGCGGTTTCCAGATCGATCGTCAGTGAAGTCATGGCGGCTGTCTCCGGAGGCCTTGGGCATCGCCCCACCGCCTCAGTTTAGCAGGCTGTGGATCAAGTGCATTCCCGCTGCTATCTCAAGGATTCCTACACCGTCTGCGGCTTGGTCGCCGCAGCTATTTCCTCGGCCATGAAGTGGATAAATCTGGCCCCAAACTGCGTATCGCTGGCGATCCGTTCCCACGCCTGTCGAAACGCCGGCTTGGCCAGGGCGTTGTGCATGCCGAGGTGCCACAGGCTCCACATTTTGGGATCGTAATAGCCCCGCTGGTGGAGAGCCCATTCTTCGAAGCAGAGATAGAAGAATGTCCGCATGATCGGCATGACGGCGGCAGTGTCGCCAAGATCGTTGAGGCTGCATTGCTGTTCATGCACCCGCTCGGGAAATCGCTCCATGATTTCCGCATAGCGGCGGGCGTAGTCGGAGAAGTGCTGGATCACCATCTGGGACCGCAGAACGGCCAACTGCCGCCACAGCGCATAGCCCGCGATCGCCACGCTGAAAATCGTGGCCACGGTGCCGAGAACGGCCGGCCAATCAGCAGTTTGCATGCATTGCCTCCCCCGCAGGTGCCCGCTCGCCGCATTCTGCGGCAAACCACTGTGTCCACAGCTTTTTTCGATTATTATGCTAACCTCCCGTGGAAAAAGTTCTCCATGCACCTCTGGATTGAAGACAGGCCACTCGGTCGCCCGGTGGAAAAACCGAGGTTTTCCACGGTCGACGGGCATCGCATCCAGCGACGCTGCACTTTGTCCACAGCCTGCTAACCACCGCTGGGGAGGGTGGGCTTTTTTTGAGCGTCTGCAGCTAAGCCCGTCTTCCCCTTAGGTTCTTTGGAGCTGAAACGATCACGATGAACCCGAAACAGCGCACCGCTTTTGACACCGTCGCCGCCAGCCTCCCCTTCGCGCTCGACGCCGCGAAGGTGAGCGTGGCCCCCGGGATCTCGTATGTCAAAAGCCCCGTCAAGGCGCACGACTATGCGGCCGGCGTGATGGCCGCTTTCGGCTCAGTCGTCGAGCACCTCGGCACCGTTCGCGGCCTCCCTGCGCAGACGATGAAGCTCGACCGGCGCCGCTGTGGCCTCCTGCTCAACTCGCTGCAGCTCCATTTCCAAAATGGCTACAGCACGATCATGGATACCTGGGGCGTGAACCCCGACAACGGCACCTACCGGGCCAAAGACGGCCGGTTCGTGACGATGATCGGCATCCATCCCCATCTCCGGGATCGGCTGCTGGTCTATCTCAACTGCGCCAACTCGGCACCAGCCATTCAGGCGGCCGTCGAGAAGAAGACCTCGCAGGAACTCGAAGACGACGCGATCCGCCTCCACCTGCCGATGGGAATCGTGCGCACTCCGCAGGAATGGCTCGCCCATCCGCTCGGCGCGGAAATCGCGAAGCGGCCGCTGATCGACTTCGCCGCCTCGGGGAGCGACAAGAAACGGCTCCTCGGCAAGGCGAAGCACAGGCCGCTCGAAGGAGTGCGGGTGGTGGAACTGACCCACATGGTCGCCGGCCCGGCCTGCGGCCGGCTGCTGGCGGAGCAGGGGGCCGACGTGATCAAGGTGCAGCCGCCGCTGGGCGACTGGGTATTGCCGATCTGGATGGATGGCAGCTGGGGGAAGAAAAACATCCTCCTCGACATCAAGGGCCGCCGCGGCAAGGCCCGCTTCCAGGAGCTCCTCGCCTCTGCCGACGTGCTCCTCGACGGCCAGCGGCCGGGCGTTTTGGCGGCGCTGGGGCTCGATGATGCTGGACTCAAGGCAATCAATCCCAATCTCGTGCATGCCTCGCTCTCGTGCTTCCCGATTGGCACAGCCTGGGGCACGCGGCCCGGCTTTGAGCAGATCGCGCAGGCGGTGAGCGGCACGATGCATGTGCACTCCGCCGGCATGGAGTCGCCGACGGTTGTTCCGGCACTCATCAACGACTATCTCACCGGCTATCTCGTGGCGACTGGCGCGGTGGCGGCGCTGGCCGAGCGGGAACAGAAGGGGGGATTCTACCACGTCGCCTCGTCGCTGGCCCGCTGCTCGACGCTCGCCCCGAGCCTGGCCGAACCGCTCGACGCCGAGCCCTACGAGCCTGTCCGGATGCAGGATCTGGTTGCACATGCGATCGATCAGCCGTCGCCGGCCGGCATCTTTACGCGGATCGCTCCGGCGGTGGAATTCAGCCACACGCCATCGCACGCCCACCGGCATCCGACGCTGATGAACTCAATGCCCGACACGACCGGCTGGGACGACCTGCCGGCTGCCGCCCCGCAGGTGCCCCACTCGCCATCCCAGCTGGCCCGCGAAGGGGCGATCTACGGCCTCGTGGAGTGCTTTGGCATCGAGGATCGCTCCGACGGCGGCGGCATCATGAGCCTCGCCTCAAAGTCGCTCTTTGAATACGTCCGTGGCCACCGCAACGACTGACCGGTTCGCCGCACTGCGGGCGGACGCATCTACAACTCAGCTCCCTTGACTGACTGCCTGAACAACAGCCTTGAGTGAACTAAGTTCTTAGTTTTTTACAGTGGAGCTATGGCATCGATTCGGCTGAACATGCATGAGGCCAAGACGCACCTCTCGCGGCACATCGCCGACCTGCAGGGGGACGATCGAATCATCATCTGCAACCGCAACGAACCGGTGGCCGAAGTGCGACGGCTGCGCCCCGCCGCGGTGGAAAAGCGCCAACGTCACGCTGGCCTGGCCAAGGGCGCATTCGTTGTGCCTGATTCGTTCAGCGAACCGCTGCCGGACGACATGCTCGCCAGCTTCGGGGCTGGTGAATGAACCTGCTGCTCGACACGCATGCTTTTCTCTGGCTGCTGCTCGACGATCCTGCGTTGTCGTCGAGGGCGCGGTAGGAACTCTTATCGGCGGAGAACTCTGTCTGGCTGAGTGCCGCGTCAGCGTGGGAGATCACGGTCAAATACGGCCTGGGAAAACTTCCGTTGCCAGACGCTCCCGATCGCTATATTCCCGAGATGCGGCAGCGGTCGGGGATTGATCTGCTGCCGATTGGCGAGGCCGAAGCGTGTCAGGTGCATAAGCTGCCGCCGATTCATCGAGATCCGTTCGACAGAATGCTGATCGCTCAGGCACATTGCCACGGCATGGTGATCGTCACCGACGACGCCATCATCGGTCGCTATCCCGTCCGGACGTTTTGGTAGCGTCCCCTCCGCAAGTATCGCCTGATGCGATGCCCGTCGGCTTGAGCGGATTCGCCTTCCGTGGCGCATCGGCTGCGGGACGGCAAAAGTCTCGTCGCGTGCGCTCCTCGAGCGTTCGCCGACCCCTCCGCCTCCATTAACCGATGGGCGACGGGCATGGAGAGCGCACGCAGTTCGTGGCCCCACCCCAAGCATCGCCGGATGCGATGCCCGTCGGCCAAGGAAACCCTTCGCGTTTCCCTCGGCCGACTCGAGCAGACAAAGGCCATGGAGGGCTTTGTCTGCGTATATACAGAAACCCTTGGCGTTTCCCTCGGCCGACTCAAGCGGGCGAAGGCCATGGAGGGCTTCGCCCGCGTATATTCAGAAAACCACCGTGCCCCGCATCATCCACAGGTCGGCTGAATCATGGCCGGCAGCGATGGCCGAGAGTGGGTTCCAGATGTGCTGGTAGCTGGGAATCAAGCGAATGGCGGGCGTGATGGCGTAGTCGTAAAACACTTCCATCCCCTGTTCGTTTTGCACGTTGAGCGCCCCGCCGGTATACGTGCGAACTTGTTTTTGCAGATCGGGGCTGATGCCGTTCATATACCAGCCGACGCCGGCGCTATCGTATGGGCGTGATTCGGCGAGCCCACGGGCAAAAAGGGCGACGCTGCCGTCGCCAGTGATTGTGTTGGTCTGCTGCGGGGCCCAGCCGGCACGGCCAAACACGCCAACGCCGCGGAGCGGCTGGCCGCTTTTGAGTTTTCCTGGCACATCCTGGGGCCGATCGGCCACATAGAGATACTGCGAGGCATTCGCGATCAGGAAGCAACTGCTCGTGGAGTTGTTGATCGGCAGGCCGGCCGAGTTGGGGCTGCCGAGGAGATAGCCGACTGCCTGCGGAATCTGGCCCGGGCTGAGCGCCCCGTAGGGATTGGCGAGATCGAGCTGATACTGATTCGACCAGTTGAAGGCGGGGGAAAACTGCCCCGGCAGCCCGCCGATATCGTAGGAGGCGACGGCGGTGAAATAGAGGTTCACCCGATCGAACGCATTGGTGGCGAGATTCTGTGAGCGGCTGTTGGGATCGAGCACGCCGCCGGCGAAGGCGAGCCGCTTGCTCGGGGCCCACACGCCCAGCACGGCCCAGGCGGTCGGATTGTAGAAATTGGTGGTGATCGGATTCTTATTGAAGGCGAAGTTGGCAAAATAGAACTTGTAACTGTCGCCGAAGAGCGTTTGGTCGGGGATGAATATATCGCTGATCTTGCCCACCAGAACACTCGTGTGCTCGCTGAGGCCCTGCACCAGAAAATACTCCGACGGCAGCATCGTTGAGTAAGCGATCGGATCGGGCTCAAGGAGGCCGGTGTAGGTTGGAACGCTCGCGCCCGAGTTGAACGTTTGCTCCGGAGTGCCGCCATAGCGGGCCTGCGTGGTGAAGTGGATGAGACCGCCGTCCCACCAGCCGGCCCGGCCGGTGTCGATGTTGATCGACATCTGCGTGTTCTGCACGAACCAATCCCCCGGATCGAGGCCGCCCGACATCAGATCCTGATAGGCACTCGTGGTGTAGACATCAAAAAACACTCCGCGGCGGGCCAAATCGGTGCGACGGCCGCCCCAGTCGCCGGTGAGTTGGGTGCGGTCCCAGAAGCCGCCAGTGACGGTGCCCGGCAGGCCGAAGACTGGGCCGTTATTGAAGAAGGGAAGGAGCACAGGCGCCGCATTGGCCAGCGAGAGTCGATCGGTCTCCACCGGGCCAAAGTCGACGGCCGGTTCGCGGGGAGCCGTTGGAAGGGGGGCGGCAGGAGGAGAAACAGGAGCAGCCGACTCGGCATCAATCAGGTTGCCGAAGCCGTCGAAATTACCTCCCTGACCAAAGGCTTTCCCGCCAGACTGGACAAGCAGGCCCAGGAGTAGACACACGCCAATAATCGGTTTGAGCCAGCGGGATGACTTTTTCCGCGGACACCCGAAGAGAGCGTACGGCCAAATCGGACCCATTCTTCATTCTTTCTTTGAGCTTGCTGCAAGCCAAGGAATCCCACCCCTCGGAAGAATCGGCACAGCCCCGGCGACACATGCGTTAAAACCCTTTTTCTCGGGATTCATTGCAGCCGCCATGCCCCGACGTATGACATTCATCGCACGCTGAGCGCGTTATTGCCAGCGACCTGAACGATCACACAAGCGGGGCGAATTACCGGCATCCCTGTGCGCGGCGTTCAAAGGTCGTGCATGGCCTCTCAGCCCAGCCCGAAAAAATTGGGCCGCAGCCGAAACGCTCCCGAGGAGTGGATTTTCAGAATGCCGACCAGCTCCCCCGTCGGTCCCACCGCTGCAAAGTGCTCCACGCCCGCCGGCACGTCAAACGGCAACAGGCCGCCGCGCACCGCGAGTGCCAACTGCACAGCATCCAGATCGATTCGCGGCAGATGCGCTGCGGCAACCAGCGGCGGGCGGAGGTGGCCGGGGGTGGTGTCGCGATCGAGTGCCTCGAGGGCCACGCACTGTCTGAGCGTAAACGGCCCCACGGCCGAACGCACCAGCGATTCCATTACGGCCCGGGTGCCGAGGCTTTCGGCCAGATCGCGGCCGAGCGCCCGGATGTAGGTGCCCGACGAGCAGACGACGTCGACCGCGAGCCTGGGCCATTGGTAGTCGGTGATGACAAGGCTCTCAATCCGCACCCGCTTTGCATCCAGTTCGAGCGGCCGTCCCTTTCGCGCCAGACGGTAGGCCCGCTTGCCGTCGACATGCACCGCAGAATAGTCGCAGGGGCGTTGGAGGATCTCGCCACGAAAGGCATTCGCTGCCGCCTCGACCTCGTCGCGCGACGGTTGCGGCGGATTCTCCTGCACCTCGATCTGCGTCTCGAAATCATCCGAGGGGCTGCTGCGACCAAGGAGAAATGAGGCTGAATAGTGTTTGGGGAGCATGTGCAGGTGGTCGACCAGTTTTGTGGCATGGCCCACGCACACAATCATCACGCCGCTGGCGAGCGGATCGAGCGTGCCGGCATGGCCAACAGCGCGCATGGAGAGCGCCCGCGTGACCGCATCGACCACACGCCGCGACGAAATGCCCCGCGGCTTATCAACTGCGATCACACCCGTGAATGGGAAATCCATACAGCTCCACGATCTCGGCGGGCGTCCTGCCTGCCACCTGCATTCGCGCCCGCAACGCCTGCGGATCGTCCACTGCTCCTGCCACCAACCGCTCGAATTTCAGATTGACCACTGCCGCAGTCCGCCCCGCATCCGATCGGGCATGCCCCAGCGGATACTGCACCAGCCCGCTGTCGAGCGTGCCGAGCGTCGCATGCACCACCTCGAGGCTGGTGGGAATGCCTTCCGGGTAGAGGCGATCGTAGCTCGGCCCGCCGCGAACAATCTCCATCTTGGCGATCAGATCGGCCACGGCGGGATCACGGAGTGAATCGTCATCGTAATCGGCCGGCAGGAGCATCAGTTCCTCCCAGCCGAGTGCCTTGCCGTCACCAGCACCTTGAGATCCCCTGACTTGAGACCCCTTCAGCAGCGTGCGGGCGAGGATGTAGGGGAGGGAGTGGTCGGCCGACTGCCGGGTGCTGGGGGTGCGTTTGGCCGGATCGGCGATGATCGAAAAAGCGGGCTCATAAATCCTCACCCGCAGACTGCGAACCCCCGCCAGATCGCCCGCCAGTTGCGGATGCTTTTTGAAAATATCGACCACCCCCTGCAGGGCCCCGGCTGACTGATGTTCGTAGAGGCCGAGCTTGAAGTGCATCGAGTGGATCGCAAAAGCATCTCCCGCGACCCCCAGTTCCAGATCAAACGGGCTCTCTCCCTCGGGGCAGGGCTCGTTGAGCCGGTAGATCGCCAAGGGATTGCGAAATACATCGGGCGGACCGACAAACCCCGCCAACGCCCGCCTCGCGCTCATCACCGCCGCCTCTGCAGCGAGCGCCGCCGAGGCTCCCTTGCTGTCGGAGAGCTGGTGGCCGGCGCGGATGGCGCGAAAGGGAACATAGTGGGCCACCACCATCCCGATCGCCGATTCGATCTGGTCTTCCGTGCCGCCAAGCGCCGCCGCATAGGCTGCGGCACAGGCGACCGCGCCATGGTGAACGTGGTCGATCGAGTAGCGACGCAGCGCAAAAACCTCCGCTAGCCGGCCGCGGATCTCGTCGATCAAGAGCATCAGCCGCAGCGTGGCGTCGCCATCGAGCCCCGCCTCTCCTGCGGCCGCCACCGCCACGGGATAGAAATCGTTGTGGCCGAATTCCCCGGCGGTGCGGCCGCGGGCGGCGTCGTAGCCGAAGTTCGTACCGTTGGAATCCCACTCCCGCACAGCTGAGGCATTCGCCGCGACCGCTTTTTCTACAGCTACCGGCCGGCTGGCCCCAAAACAGATCGCCCCACGCGATCCCCTGGCGGGCGAGGTCGCCATTGCCTCGCGTCGCAGCACTGCGGGGGCATTGGCGGACAGCGCCAGGCTCGATACCCCGCAACCAACGCTATCGAGGTGAAACTGCTCCACCCGCTCGAGCGTGCGCCGCCCCACCCCGCCCGACCGGCGGAGGAATTCAAGCGCATAGCGGGCGAGCCCCCGGGCCTGATTGGAAGCCTTGGGAAGCAGGAGCGTTTGATCGGATGATGATGATGAAGGCACGGGGGATGTCACAGGCATGGTGTTCAACCGGTTTTCTGGAACCGGTTTTCTGGAACGGGTTTTCTGGAGCTGGTTTTCTGGAACTGGGAGCGCTCGCCACTCCACCCAAGTTGTAGCGAACCGGCAAAAAAATGGCTGCGGTGCCGCGAAGGGAGCCTGCCCGCTACAATTTCCTGCATGCAACCCACGCAGCTAGGACCGTACAGCATCGGAACGCGCCTGGGCCGCGGGGGGATGGGGGCTGTCTACGAGGCGACCGACACCACCACCGGCGCCACCGTTGCGGTGAAGGTGTTGGCGGCCCATCTGGTCGATGACCCCGGCCTGCGGTCGCGGTTTCGTGCCGAGATCGACACGCTCAAGGCCCTTCGCCATCCCAGCATCGTGCAGTTGCTCGCCTATGGTGAGCAGGACGACCAGCCCTACTTCGCCATGGAACTGGTGCGGGGGCAGAGTCTGGAGCAGATTCTCCGCAGCGGCCGCACGTTCTCCTGGCGGGAAACGGTGGCGATTGGCCTGACGGTGGCGCAGGCGCTGAAGGTTGCCCACGACCATGGCGTGGTGCACCGCGATCTCAAGCCGGCCAATCTGCTGATCAGCGAGGACGGCACCGTGAAGCTGGCCGACTTCGGGATTGCCAAGCTGTTTGGGGGCGAAGCACACACAGCTCAGGGGAATATCATCGGCACGGCCGAATACATGGCGCCCGAGCAGGCGATGGGGCGGGTGGTCGATCACCGTGCCGATCTCTATGCCCTCGGCATGGTGATGTTTGCCATGCTCGCGGGGCGGCCGCCGTTCCGCGGCGGTCAGGTGACTGAGATCATCGAAAAACAGCGGCATGAGGCTCCTGCTCACGTCGCCTCACTGGTGCCGGGCGTGCCTCCGGAACTCGACACCCTCATCGACAGGCTGTTGTCGAAGGATCCAGCGGCCCGGCCGGCAAGCGCGCTGGCGCTTGGCCGGGTGCTCACCGCGATCGACACGCTGGTGGACGACGACAATCGGCAGCCAGCGGCAGCCGGGCAGGGGCCGGCCAGCCCGGCAGGCCAGACCAGCAAGATCATCATCGCGGCAGACACGCGGCCCAACGCGGCAGGCACACACCCCGCCAGCGAAAGGACGACCTCCGCGCACACGCCGCCCCCAGCGGCCGACGTGGGGGGGGCCGAAACACGCGACCTGCAGACGGAGAAGGAGCAGAATCGGCCATACGAATTTGACGACCGCGAGACGCGAGCAGTGACTGCCAGTGACCCGCGCCCCGCCGGCACTGCCGCCGCACCGGGCCCCACCCGGCCAGCCAGCAACCCCGCGAAACCTGCTCCCCCCACGCAGCGGGCCGGCGGCCCGTCCCAGCCTTCCACGCTGGAGTCGAGCGCCACCACCCGAGTCGATACTGGCAGCCGCAACCATTTCACCACCGTCGAACAACTCCAGCGGCAAACCGCCGCTGAGGCTCAGGCCACCCGCCACCTCCAGTCGCGCAATCAAGGAGTGGCTGCCATCGCGATCGGGGGCCTGCTTCTCCTGGGAGCCTATCTGCTGCTGCGCCCGCTCACCCCCGATGAGCTGTATGCCCGGATTCAGGCCGTGGCGACCAACACCGATGCCGATCTGCGTGACGCCCGCGCATCGATCGACCTGTTTCTCAAGCGCCATCCAAGCGATCCGCGGGCCGATGCGGTGCGCGTTCTCGACCGCACGCTCGCTCTCAATCTGCTGGAAAAAAGGGCCCGTCGCCGCATTCGCACCGATAAAGTGCTCTCCCCCATCGAGCGCGACTACCGGGCGGCGATGGGACGAGAGGAGCAGAGTCCGTCGGCCGCCGTGGCAGGCCTGGAGGCGCTGGTGGCACTCTATTCCCATGCGCCCCGGGAGGGTGGAGCGGCTGACCCAGAGACCGATCCCGATCTCTGGATCGCGCTTGCCAACCGGCAGATCGACCGGCTCCGACCGCTGGGCTTGGAAGAGCAGCAGCAGGATCTCGCCCGTATCGAATCGATCCTCGCCTCCGCCGCGACGCTCGCCGCCGAAGCAGCCGCTGCCTCCACCAGCGCCCGCCAGAGCGAGCTTGAATCTCAGGCCCGCCTCCTCCTAGGCAGCATGATTGAAACCTACGCCGATCGGATGCATGCCGAACCGTTGCTCACAATCGCCCGGCAAAGACTCGCTGCTTTGCCGTCCCCGCCGCCGGCCGCAGCCCCGGCCACCCAACCCACGCCGTAAAGACCATCCCTCCTGCCAGGTTCCCCGTTGCCGAGAGACTCCGCGCCGATGACACACGCCTTCTCAAGAGCCAGTGCCCGCCCCCGCAGCCATGCCGCATTTGCCCGGGCATGCCAGCTCATTCCCGGCGGCGTCAATTCTCCCGCCCGCGCCTTTGGAGCGGTCGGTGGGGAGCCGATTTTTTTTGCTTCCGCCCAGGGACAATGGCTCACCGACATCGACGGCCACACCTACCTCGACTACATCGGCTCCTGGGGGCCGATGATCCTCGGCCATCGCCATCCCCGCGTGGTGGCGGCCATTGAAGCGGCACTGGCGCGGGGCACAAGCTACGGCGCGCCGACCGAGGCCGAATCGCATCTGGCCGAACTGATCATCAGTGCCGTTCCCTGCGTCGAGAAAGTGCGGATGGTCAGCTCCGGCACCGAGGCGACGATGAGCGCTGTGCGGCTGGCGCGAGGGTTTACCGGCCGAGTGAAAATTGTCAAGTTTGCCGGCAACTATCACGGCCATGTCGACAGCCTGCTCGTCTCCGCTGGCTCCGCAGCGGCCACGCTCGGCGTGCCCGATTCTCCAGGCGTCACGCCCGGCACATCGCAAGACACGATTGTGCTGGAATACAACGATCCTGAGGCTCTCGAAACGCTCTTCCGCTCCCGGGGAATTGAGATTGCGGCAGTGCTGCTGGAGCCGGTGGTGGGAAACATGGGGCTGGTGGTGCCGACACCAGAATTCCTGGCTGCTTTGCGCCGGCTGACTGCCAAGAGTGGTGCACTGCTTGTCTTCGACGAAGTGATGACCGGCTTTCGGCTCTCCTACGGCGGCGCGCAGCAGATCCTCGGCGTCACGCCCGACCTGACAACGCTCGGCAAAATTGTGGGGGGCGGGCTGCCGCTGGGGGCCTATGGCGGCCGCCGCGATGTGATGGATCATGTGCTCCCGGCTGGCAAAGTGTTTCAGGCCGGCACGCTCTCAGGCAATCCGCTGGCGGTTGCGGCTGGCACGGCAACGCTTGAAGAACTGCGCGATCGGCCTCCCTACGCGCAACTGGAGCGCCATGGCGCTGTGCTTGAAGAAGGGTTTCGCCGGGCGGCACAGGCAGCGGGGCTGCCGGTCTGGATTGCCCGACGGGGCAGCATGCTGACGATGTTTTTTCAACCTGGCTCGCGGCAGAAACCAGCAGCGGCCGGTTTCCCCGTCACCGGTTGGCAGACGGCCAGCAAGAGCGACACGCGGCGCTATGCTGAGTTTTTCTGGGGGATGATCGACCGCGGATTCTACTTCCCCTGCAGCCAATACGAGGCCCTCTTCTTTTCCAGCATGCACACCGACGCCGACATCGCGGCCACGCTGGCCGCCGCCGAGGAAGTGCTCAGCGGGATGGAGTGACCGGCTCGCGCAGATGAAAATCGATCACCAGCGGGAGGTGATCGGAGGCTTCCTGCGACAGGCTCGTTTTGCTGATGCGAGCCTGCCGAACAGCCAGCTTCCCCCGGCAGAATGCCTTGTCGAGGCTGCCGATCGCCAGCCAGGAGGGAAACGAACGGAATTTTGAGATCGGGCTGGTGATGTGCTGAAAGCCCTCCGTCGCCAGGGCCGCGTCGGCGAGCGTGTTGCGCCAGTCGTTGAGATCCCCCACCACCAGCGTCGGCAGCGGCTCCGCCGAGCGGAAGAGCGTGTGCCCGAGCAGGCGGGCAACCTGCCAGTGGCGCTCGCGCTCCGCCAGCCCCAGATGCATGTGCGCCAGATGGAGCGGTCCCTCGGGCGTCTCGATCACCAGCAGTTGCGCCCCCCGTGGCTTGCGGTTTTCCTGCCGTAGCGTGATGCGATGGCAATGGCTCACCGGCCAGCGGGAGAGAACGAGATTGCCATACGTGCCGTTACCGACATGGACGTTGCTTTGAAACACTGAAGAAAATTGGAAATAGTGCGCCAGCAACCGGGGCTGATCGTCGAACTGGCTGCGTTTGACCAACCGATCGACCTCCTGCAGGCAGATCAGATCGGGGTTTTCAGCTTCGATGCAATCGATCACCCGCTGCAGCGAGTACCGCCGATCGCGGCCGCCGATCCCCTTGTGGATATTCCAGCTGAGGAGCCGCATCTGTTAGCCACCCGCGGCGCGTCGGCGCAGAAAATAACGCTGCACTCTGGCTGTGCAGGGCCGGCCGTCGGCACTGCGGGTGGCACACTCGGCCCCCGGCAGCCCCGCCCGCCGCACCGCTTCACGCACCCGCGCCGGCTTCCCCTCGGCAATGTCGAGATCGACATCGTCGCAGGTGAGGCCATGGCAGGTGCAGAGGGGGCCGGCCGGATCCTTCGGCCAGAACAGACCGCAGGCCTCTGCAACAGGAATCGACCGCTCCCAGAGATCGTAATAGGCCACCGGGCAGGAATCGGTGGGGCAGAAATAGGCCGGATCGCCGAGCAGGCCCTGCGCCGCAGGGAGCAGATGGGCCTGCAGCGTGGCAGATCCCACCGCAGCCCCCTCGCCACCGCACTGCGGGCAACGGGGGGGGATGTCAGCATCGGGCTCCCGGCAGAAGGCCTTGTTCATACGAAAAGTATAGCCGCAGAGGCCGGTTCGCTGGCCCCTGCGGGCTGGTAACGCACGGGGTTCACGGGTGCCTGATACCAGCGGAACATGCTACGCTGCCCAAAATGAACGGCCACGACGACATCCGCTTGGGAACCCTCATTCCCGCCCACGACCGTACCGCAGAGATCGTGCGGCAGTTGCTCCCCCATGGCTTTGAAAGTTTTCAGATCGCCTTCGGCACCCGCGTGGGCGATTTTCCGCTCCCGGCGCTCGCCGAAACTGTGCGGGAGGTTTTTGCCGCGCATCACACCGCCCAGCCCGGCGCCGACCTGCCCCCGGTGGTAAGCGCGCTAGGCGTCTATGGCAATCCGCTCACCAGCCCCGAAACGGTCGCCGACTGGGAACGGCTGATCGATGCCGCGGCCGATTTCAACTGCTCAATCGTCTCCGGATTTGCCGGCCGGATTCCGGGCCGGCCGGTGCCGGAGTCGTATCAAAAATTTGGCGAGGTGTTTCGGCCGCTGGCCAAGCGGGCGGAAGACCGGGGCGTGCGGCTGGCGTTTGAAAATTGCGAGAAGCGCGGCACGTGGGAGCAGGGAGACTGGAACATCGCCCACGCCCCGCAGGCCTGGGAGGCGATGTTCAACGAGGTGCAAAGCCCCGTTCTCGGCCTGGAGTGGGAGCCCTGCCACCAACTTGTCAGCTTCGTCGACCCGCTGCCGCAGTTGCGGGCGTGGGCCCATCGCATCTGGCACATCCATGGCAAGGATGCCACCGTGCTGTGGGATGTGGTGAAGACCCACGGCATCCGCGGCGGTGTGCCGTATGTTCACCACCGCACGCCCGGCTTTGGCGACACCAACTGGACCGACCTGATCAGCACGCTGCGGATGTGCGGCTGGCGCGGCAGCATCGATATCGAAGGCTTCCACGACCCCGTCTACCGCGATCGGCTGGAAACGACCGGCCAGGTGGCGGCCCTCGACTACCTCAAACGCTGCCGTGGTGGCCGGTTTATTCCGAATATTTTTTAACGCCTCTTCTCCCACGGAACACCTTCTGTGACCAAGCTCATTCCCTGCCCGCTGTTTATCAATGGTGAGTGGACCACTGTCAGCGGCACGGCCACCACGCCGGTACACAATCCCTCCGACGGCAGCGTGATCGCCGAAACGCCCCAGTGCGGCGCAGGCGTTGTCGAAGAGGCAGTCGCTGCAGCCGCCGCCGCCTTTCCCCGCTGGAGCGAAACGCCGCCGGTGGAACGGGCCCGGCTTCTCTTTCGGCTCAAAGTGTTGCTCGAAGACCATTTCGAGGAACTTGCCCAGGGGGTGACACAGGAACATGGCAAAACGCTCACCGAGGCCCGTGGCGATGTGCGCCGGGGGCTGGAGAACATCGAATATGCCTGCGGCATCCCCAGCCTGCTGATGGGAGATGCACTTGAAAACGTGGCCCGCGGGATCGACTGCGATTCGATCCGCCAACCGCTCGGTGTGGTGGCGGGAATCGCGCCGTTTAATTTCCCTGCCATGGTCCCCTTGTGGATGTGGCCGCTCGCCATCGCCTGCGGCAACACATTTTTGCTCAAGCCGAGCGAGAAGGTGCCGCTGACCACCAACCGGATCGCCGAATTCGCCCGCCAGGCGGGGCTGCCGCCGGGAGTGCTCAATGTCGTCCATGGTGGCCGCGAGGTGGTCGATGCACTGCTCAAGCATCCGCAGATCAAGGCGATCTCGTTTGTCGGCTCAACCAAGATCGCACAATACATCCAGGCCACCGGGATCGCCCACGGCAAGCGGGTGCAGGCGGCCGGCGGTGCCAAAAACAGCATCGTCGTGATGCCCGACGCCGATGTCGGCCCCACCGCCACCGGCATTCTGGAGGGAGCTTTTGGCTGCGCCGGTGAACGCTGCATGGCCGGCTCAACAGCGATCATGGTCGGGAAGGCAGCCGAGACGGTGCTGCCCCACTTGGTCGCAGCCGTGACAAAAATCCGGGTCGGCCCGACCGATCGCGATCCCGCCGCGCAGATGGGGGCTGTGATCACGCGGCAGCATGCCGATCGGGTGTGCCAATTGATCTCGCAGGCAGAAGGGGAAGGGGCCGAGCCACTTACCGACGGGCGGAACGTGAAGATCGGTGCTGTGCCGCAGGGATTCTATGTCGGCCCCACGATCCTCGACCGGGTGGCCCCGGGCATGATCACGATGCAGGAGGAGGTGTTTGGGCCGGTACTCAACGTGGCCCGCGTGGAAACGCTCGAGGCCGCCATCGAACTGGCCAACGCCTCCCCCTATGGCAACGGCGCCGCGATTTTCACCCGCAGCGGTCAGGCCGCCCGGGAGTTCCGCCATCGCTCTTCGGCCGGCATGGTGGGGATCAATATCGGTGTGCCGGCACCGCTCGCCTTTTTCCCGTTCAGCGGCCGGCATGCCTCGTTCTTCGGCGATCTCCACCTGCAGGGGCGGGATGGCGTCGCCTTCTTCACGCAGCAGAAAGTGACCACCACGCGCTGGTTTGGCGCCGGGGAAGGCACGATCTGGGCCGATAAATAATCAATAGCACCGAATCACCAACGCTCTCAGCAGGAGTTTTTTCTCGATGGCCACGATTTCACCCGCTCTCCCCCAGCTCCCCCCCACCTCCCATCAGCCGCGCCGCTACGACGGCCCGTCGAAGCAGGAGGTGGCCGATCTGCGCCGCGAGTTTCTCAATCCGGCGATCTTCACCTATTACAAAACGCCCCTGATGATCGTGGAGGGGCAGATGCAATACCTCTACGACGAAACCGGCCGGCGGTATCTCGACGGCTTCGGCGGCATCGTCACCGTGAGCGTGGGCCACTGCCACCCCAACGTGATTTCCGCGGTGCAGCGCCAAAACGAAACGCTGCAGCACACCACCACGATCTATCTCAATCCCGCCATCGCCCTCTATGCCCGCGATCTCGCCGCGAGGATGCCGGGTGAACTGAAGGTTTGTTACTTCGTCAACTCAGGCTCCGAGGCGAACGATCTGGCGATCCTGATGGCCCGGGCCGCCACCGGCAATTTCGATGTGATCGCACTGCGCAACGGCTACCATGGCGGCAGCATGCAGACGATGGGGCTCACCAGCCACCACACCTGGAAATTCAATGTGCCGCACAGCTTTGGCGTGCACCATGCCCTCTGTCCCGACCGGTATCGCGGCGTGCATGGCTATAGCGACCCGCTCGCCGGTCCGAAATATGCTGCCGACGTGCAGAATCTCATCGAATACGGCACGCCGGGGAAAATCTCCGCCTTCATCGCCGAATCGATCCAGGGGGTCGGCGGCGTGGTGGTCTATCCTGACGGCTATCTGAAGGCCGCTTACGAATATGCAAGAGCAGCCGGTGGCCTCTGCATTGCCGACGAGGTGCAAACCGGCTTCACCCGCACCGGCTCCCACACCTGGGGCTTCCAAACGCAGGGAGTGACCCCCGACATCGTCACGATGGCCAAGGGGATCGGCAACGGCGCGGCGCTGGCGGCGGTTGTGACGACGCCGAAGATCGCTCAGGCGCTCGCCTCGCGGATCCATTTCAACACCTTTGGCGGCAATCCGGTCGCCTGCACGCAGGGCAGGGCGGTACTGGAGGTGATCGACTCCGAGGGGATCCAGGCCAATGCCGCCCGCATCGGTGCCCGGATCAAAGCTGGGCTGGAGAAGCTGGCCGGCCGCCACGATCTCATCGGCGACGTCCGCGGGATGGGGCTGATGCTCGGCGTGGAACTGGTGCGGGACCAGGCCACGAAGGAGCCAGCCAAGGCAGAGTGCATGCAGGTGTTTGAAACCTGCCGGGAGCTGGGGCTGTTGATCGGCAAGGGGGGCCTCCATGGCAACACGCTGCGGATCAAGCCGCCGATGTGCCTGCATGAAGCCGACGCCGACTTTTTGCTGGAGGTGCTCGACGAGGCGCTGCGCCGGGTGTAACGGGCCGATTTCGCCTCTCCAACCGGCGATCGCCGCTATCCTTACAACCAGCCCTTACAACCAGCCAGTCGTCTTGCTGCCGAGAGGTGGACGAACTGCTGGCATCGTGTCACGGGGGTCTTGCATGCTGAAGAGGTTGAACGACAGCCCGGTGGCCAACAGCGGCGCTATCACAGAAAAATGTTCTCGTCTTTGCCTGCGCATGATCTGGCTGTGCGTTGCCGTTGTTTTGACGCTCCTGGTTCCGGCCATCGCCTTCGCCACCGACCAACCGCAGCCCCCCAATTCCGTCGAGGAACTCTGGGCTGATTTCGACCCCCGCCAGGATGCGCTCGATGCCTCGGTGGTGCGGGAATGGGAGAAAGATGGCATCGTCTATCGCTCTATCGTTTATCACATCGGCACGTTTCACAACAAACCGGCCCGGATGGCGGCCTTCTTCGGCTTTCCCAAGGGGGCCACACATCTGCCCGGCCTGCTCCATCTCCACGGCGGGGGCCAGCGGGCCTTCCTGCACCAGATCGAGTTTTATGCCAAACAGGGGTATGCCTGCCTGACGATCAATTGGGGTGGTCGGGAGATGGAAAACGCCATGCCCGGCGATCCGAATACCGACTGGGGAGCCGTCGATCCGACACAGACCAACGTCCCGGGATATTTCAATCTCAAGCCCGGCCCCAACTCCCTCGATCCGTTTGAGTCGCCCCGCAATAACAACTGGTATCTGCTGACTGTCGCTGCCAGACGGGGACTTACCTTTCTGGAACAACAACCGGAAGTCGATGCCGGACGCCTCGGTGTGTATGGCGACTCGATGGGGGGCTGCCTGACCACCTACGTCGCCGGAACCGACCGACGCACCAAGGCCGCGGCTCCTTCCGTGGGCGGCTCGGGCTTCCGCACGAAGCAGTGGCCCCTCCTGCCGCAGCAGGCGGCCATTGAGACTCCGACCGGCGCTGTCGATCTGTTCGACGCCACCATCGGACTTGAGTCGTATGCACCGCTCATCGAGGCGCCGCTGCTGTGGCTGGGAGCGACCAACGACTTCCACGGCATCATCGATGACACCTACCGCACCGGCGCCCTGATTCCGCATCACAACATCCGCTATGCCTTCACGCCGCATCTGAACCATCGCTTCACGCCCGAGTTTGCTGTCACCAGACCGCTCTGGTTCGACCAGCACCTCAAGGGGGCTTTTACGTTTCCGACCACACCGGCAACACACCTTCTCCTTGCCACGGAAGACCGGGTTCCCCGGCTGCAGGTTGTCCCTGATGCCTCGCAGCCAGTGGCCGATGTACGCGTTTACTACTCGGTCGACCCTGATCCACGGGCCCGGTTCTGGAGATCTGCAACCGTAGAGCGGGTGGGGGATTCCTGGACGGCCAGCCTCCCTGTGTTAACCACCGAACAACCCCTCTTCGCCTTCGCCAACGTCGTGTACACGATGACCAGCAGGGAATCGGAGCCGTACGCCCACCCCACCGACCATTTTTCGCTCAGCTCACTCCTTCACACCGTGTCTCCGGCCGAACTGCAGCGTGCGGGGATAAAGGCCACAGACACCCCTTCCGCACTCATCGATGACTTCGCCCACGGCTATCGCGATTGGTACCAACTCTCGACAGACAATCCCCATCATTGGGAATACTCAACCCGCAAGCTGACCGATCCCAAGTGGCAGGGAGAAGCCAGTCAGCGGCTCACGCTGGAATTGAGGGCTGAGAAGCCGAACGCACTGATCGTCATCCTCACGGAAAACCTCTTCCGTCCCTACCGGGGCCAGACGCGGGAATTCGTGGCGGTCGCGCAGCTCCACGGCGGCGGCCAGTGGCAATCGGTGGCGCTGACACCGGAGGCTTTTCAGACGCTCGACGGCCAGCGGCTCTCCTCGTGGAAAAATATCGATCTGCTCACCCTGCGGGCTTACTACGAGAGTGGTGAAACACTGCTCGGTACCAAGAACTGGGTGGGAACTCAGCCTGAATTTCGGCGACTCTGGTGGCAGGAGGGCGACCGCTGACGGTGGCCGACAGCATGCACAGGAGAGCGCATGCGACGTACGTACATCCTCGGCTGCGGGCCGGCACAAGTTTTTTGCGAAAGCTCCTCAAGCGTTCGCCGCCCCCTCCGCCTCCACCGCTCGCTGTGTTCGGTTGGTTACGACTTTCGTAATGCCCCCGGCTGCGGGACGGCACTGGTTTCGTCACTTGGGCCGCAGCGGCTTGGTGCTCCTCAAGCGTTCGCCGACCCCTCCGCCTCCGTCGCTCATCCTTCACCACCCTTCCTGATCGATGTTCGGGGAGGGGCTGCCCGTGCCCCAGGAGCCGGCGTAGGCGGCCAGCGGAGCCATGGATGGCGAAGCGCAGCCGACTTTCGAGTGAGCGAAAGGCCTGGAGGGCCGCAGCGAACGGCAGGCGTCGGGCATGGGCAGCCCCGGACCTAGAGCGGTTCCGATTTCCGGTGTGCCCCCGGCTGCGGGACGGCAAAAGTCTCGTCGCTTGGGCCGAAGCGGCCCTGCGCTTCTCGAGCGTTCGCCGACCCCTCCGCCTCCGTCGCCCGCTGTGTTCGGTTGGTTACGACTTTCCGGTGTGCCCCCGGCTGCGGGACGGCAAAAGTCTCGTCGCTTGGGCCGCAGCGGCCCTGCGCTCCTCGAGCGTTCGCCGACCCCTCCGCCTCCGCCGCTCGATGGATGTGCCTAATTGGCGCTCCAGCCAACCCGAAGGCGCTCTACGCGTGCTGCGCCTGATCGATCCGCCCCAGGATCGTGGCCACGATCTCCCGGTCGCTCGCCGGGCGGCGCGGGCTCTCGGGGTGGGGCTCGTCGGTGGCGATCAGGCCGCGCAGAAAGAGTGCCTGCGCCATCGTGTGCTTATAGGCGGGCACCGGCCGGCGGAAGGCAAAGTCGCCGAGGGCCTGGAGGGCGTCGTCAAGTTCGTCGAACCGGCCATCCCCGGCGGCCCACCATGCATCGCGCTGGGCAAACGCCTCCGGCACCGCCGTTGAAAGGCCGAGCAGCCAGTCGCTGCCGTAGCGCACCATGTCGATCGCCAGATCGTTGCCGGTGAAGACGGCGAAGTCGGGCCGCACCCGATCGCGCACCGCCAGCCGCTCCCATTCCGCCCGCCGCGAGAGCGACGAATGCTTGGCGCCAATGCATTGCTCGATCTGCAGCAACTGCTCATAGGCAGCCAGCGAAAAGATCCGCCCGCAGGGGACAAACTCAGTCGAGAGCTCAAACCCGATGAAGCGGCCCGCCTGCCGGCCCAGCTCTGCCAGCCGGGCGATCGTTTCGGCATCCCCCCCGGCCGTCAGGCCAAACGAGGGAAACATCACCGGCAGGGCGCAGGCGGCGGCAATCATCTCCAGCTGCTCGCCGTAGGCCTGCCGGTCAAACGGATCTCCCGGCCGATCGACGACGCAGGCCCCCGCCACCATCTCGCCCGTCGGTCCGAGCACCTCGCGGGCCACGGTGAGGGCCCGCAGCCGGTCGGCATTGTCGAGCAGCTGCACATAACCGGTATCCATGTTGATCGCCGGCACGAGCCCCACGCCAGAGGTGCGGGCCACATGGCGGGCAAACGCCTCCCAGTCGATCTGACCGGAGGGGGCAAATGGCACGAGCACAGCCGACATCCCTTGGATCGTCCGGCGGAGCCGCTGGGAAGGAGCGGGAGGGGCGAAAGACTCACGGACGCTGAGTGGGGTTGGTGTCATGGTGTGGTAGTATCGCCCGACGGCGTCAGGGCTGCCACTGCCATGGCGAATCAGCCGCCTGAACACCTCGATAAGCTGGATACACAAGTGAGTTTTCCCCGCGTTGCCCGGTTTCGTTCCCCCGCCGAACTGCGGGCCCATCTGGCCGATCTCGGCGCGCCGATCCCGCTCGACGATGAGCCCCTCTCAGCCGCCGAAGGCTCGCCGCTGGCCGCGCCGATTTCGATCGGCGGCAGGCAGGTAGGCAACCGCTGGTGCATCCATCCGATGGAAGGCTGGGACGCGACACCTGAGGGCCTGCCGACCGAGCCGCTCCTGCGCCGCTGGGAGCGGTTTGGCGCCAGCGGTGCCAAGCTGATCTGGGGGGGCGAGGCGGTGGCGGTGGTGCCGGAGGGGCGGGCCAATCCCCGGCAGCTGTGCGCTCCAGCCTGCGGCCGCGAGGGGTTTGCCCAACTGCTCGACGCCCTGCAGACGAGCCATCGGCAGCACCATGGCGCCACCGACGATCTGCTGGTGGCCCTGCAACTGACCCACTCCGGCCGGTTCTCCCAACCCACGTCCGCCGGCCGACAGCCGCGCATCCCCTGCCACCATCCGCTCCTCGACGCCCGCCATGGCACACCGCCGGCCGATCCCGCCTGCGTGCTCAGCGACGATGATGTGGAGCGGCTGATCGATCGCTATGTAACGGCGGCCACCGACGCCGCCGCGGCTGGCTTTGCGATGGTCGACCTCAAGGCCTGCCATGGCTATCTCGTGCATGAATTTCTTTCGGCCCGCCGGCGCCCCGGAAAGTTTGGCGGCGATTTCGCCGGCCGCACCCGACTGCTCACCACGCTCATCGGCCGCGTGCGTGCCGCCTGCCCAGAGCTTGTCATCGGCGTGCGGCTCTCGCTGTTTGACATCGTGCCCTGGCGGAAGGCTGGCGACGTGGGCGCCCCTTGGCCCTTTGCCGACTCGCTCCCCTACGACTGCGGGTTTGGCGTCGATATCAATGACCCCACCCAGTTTGATCTCCGCGAGCCGATCGAGCTTTTAAAGTTGCTCCAGGGCCTCGGCGTGGCGGCCGTCAATCTTTCCGCTGGCTGTCCCTATGCCGCCCCACACATCACGCGGCCGGCTGCCTTTCCTCCCTCCGATGGCTATCCCCCGCCGGAGGATCCGCTGGCGGGTGTCTGGCGGCAGATCGATGCGGCCCGGCAGGCGAAGGAGGCGGTGCCGGGGATGGTGATGGTTGGCTCGGGCTACACCTATCTGCAGGAATTTGTGCCCCATGCCGCGCAGGCGGCGGTGCGGGCGGGATGGATCGATCTGGTCGGCCTCGGCCGCATGGTGCTTTCCTATCCGGAACTGCCCGCCGACACACTCGCCGGCCGCAGCATGACCCGCCCGCAGATCTGCCGCACGTTCAGCGACTGCACCACCGCTCCCCGCCATGGCCTCCGCAGCGGCTGCTATCCGCTCGATCCCTATTACAAAACGCTCGAGCCGGAGGCGTCTGCGGTGAAGGCGATCAAGGCCCGCGCTGCAGCGAACGATTGATGGAAGCCTTTCTTGCCACACTCTGGAGTTGGTGGCTGGCCCTCTGGCCCCACATCCTCGCCGCCGCTGTGCTGGCGATCACCGTGGGGGCCACCTGCCATGCCATCCTCACGAAGCGCGATACCCGCTCCACGATCGGCTGGGTCGGCCTGATCTGGCTCTCGCCGGTGTTTGGTGCCGTGGCCTATGCGATTCTGGGCGTCAACCGAATCCGCTCCCGAGCGAGCCAACTGCGGGCGGGGCAGTTGCGCGTCAACCGGGCGCTCACTCCCGCGAGCCCCGAGCGGCTGCACGCGGCGATCGGGCAGGAATGCTCACCGCTGGTTTCCCTCGCGCAGTTGGTGGAGCAGGTGACGCAGCGGCCGCTGATAGACGGCAACTCGATTGAGCCACTCGACGGCGGCGATGAGGCCTATCCGCGGATGCTCGCAGCGATCGACGGAGCCACCCGCAGCATCGGGCTGGCCTCTTATATTTTTGATAACGATCCCACCGGGAAGATCTTCGCCGCGGCGCTGGGCCGGGCGGTGAAACGGGGAGTGGCGGTGCGTGTGCTCATCGACGGCATCGGCTCGAGCTACAGCAGGCCGTCGATCGTGGGCCTGCTGGCGGAGCAGGGGGTGCGGGTGGAGCGGTTTCTGCCCACCGGTGTGCCGATCTATTTCCCCTATGCCAATCTGCGCAACCACCGCAAGATTCTCGTCGTCGACGGCACCACCGGATTCACTGGCGGCCTCAACATCCGCGATGGCTGCTGGCTCTCCCACAATCCAAAGCATCCGGTGCGGGATATGCATTTTCAGCTGCAGGGCCCGGTGGTGGCGCAGTTGCTGGAGGTGTTTGTCGAAGACTGGGCCTTTGCCTCGGGCGAAGCGCTGCTGGATGGTGGGCCCGAACCGACAGCGAGCCCCTCCGCCTGGGCTCCTGACCTTTCTCCCGCCGGCACGCAGTTGGCCCGGGGGGTTCGCTATGGCCCCGACGATCCCGACATCGGCCGCATCAAGCTGGTGCTGGTCGGCGCGCTCGCCGCAGCGCAGCGCTCCGTGCGGATCATGACCCCCTATTTTCTGCCCGACGACGCCGTCTGCCAGGCGCTCGACGTGGCGGCGATGCGGGGAGTGCAGGTCGATATCGTGCTGCCGGAGCAAAACAATCTTGCCTTGGTCGGCTGGGCCTCAACGGCGATGCTCTGGCAGGTGCTCGGGCGGGGCTGCGCGGTCTGGATGTCGCCGCCGCCGTTTGACCATACGAAACTGATGGTGGTGGACGGGGCGTGGGGGCTCTTCGGCAGTGGCAATTGGGACGACCGCAGCATGCGGCTCAACTTTGAATTCAACGTCGAGACGTACGATCCCGATCTCTGCGGCCGGATCGACCGGCACATTCAGGGAGTGATCAGCCGCTCCCGCCGCAAAACGCTCGCCGAGGTCGATAGCCGCAGTTTGCCTGTGCGCCTGCGCGACGGCGTCGCCCGGCTCTTCTCCCCCTATCTGTAACACCGGTCACAGTCGCCCCTCGTGCCCGCGCACGCGAGTGCGCCCTCTGGCTCTGGATAGGCATCCCGAGAAGCGTTTGCCAAGGCTAGCCCTGCCGCGAGTGTCTCGCCGCGGCCGCCGCTCCCCCCTCTGCGATGCCCGCAGGCGGCAGCGGCGAGGCACCAGCGGCATGAGAGATCGATCCCTGGGGTACCAGGCTTGGCGAGTCCGTTTTTACCCCCCCCCGGCGTTCCTCTTTTCACTTGGCGCTCACCGCCGCCTCCGTCGCGCCAAAACCTTGACGCGCCCCCCCGTTGCTCAATTAAGTTGGGTTGGGGCCGAAGAGGGGATCGGTTCACCTACTAGGGGCAGGACGATGAACAAGCGATCAAAAAAAGCATGGCTTGAGAATGTGGCGTGGGGGCTGGTGGTGTCGATGAGCGTTTTGCAGCTCACGGGCACTGCACTCTGGTCTCAAGCCTACGCTCAAAATACTGGACAGGCTCAATGCTGGATACGCAGAGCAGACGGTCCGGTTCGCATTACGGATTGCGGAGCGTGCTCCTCAGGAGGATGCGCAATGCCCGCCTATCGCACCTTTGCTTTTGACATCTGCGCTCCAGCATCATCCGGTCACGTCGTATGCTCTCCATCGACATACAAGAGTGTCCCGGTCGGTACGAAAAGACTATGTGGGCCGAAGTATAATACTGCGAAACTAATCCTTGGCATGGGATCGGGCGTGGTGGCCGCTATCGTCGTAGCCTGCGGAACTGTGTGCGCAGGCACTGGTCCGCTCTTTGTCCCCTGCATGAACACCTGTGCTGCATCTTCCCCGGCATGGCTCACCGTTGTCGGTGGGGCATCTGCCGGAAACCTTGGGGTTCGCCTCACCTGCCTTGCCGTCGAAGAATGCTCTCCGGTGGGGGATGCAATACCTGTCTACGAGCCTTTCTACGATCTTTGGGTTCCTGGTTGTGTCACCGGGTCGTAGGTATCAGCTGATTGGGGGCCTTCTATTGCCGTAGCCCTCTCAATCCACACACCCCCTAAACCATTTGAAGGCAACTTCATGTACCGATTCAGAGATCGTCGCCATCGGCTCCCTTTGCGAATTACTGCCGTTATGCTCGCCATCGTAGCCGCGCTCATCGCTCCGGCAGGCACCCAACAAATATGCTTTGCCGTCGAGGCAGTCGGCGACGAAAAACGGCTGGTTGATGCGGATGAACTGGACCAACTCCTCATGGTCCTCACGCGGCAACCCCCTAAAACGTACGAGATCGAAATATTTTCAGCGATTGATAAGCCCAAAAAAACCCGCGAGGAGTTGGAGAGAATCTGCAGCCAGTCTGCTGAGGAAATGCAGGCTGCCGGGAGAACTTGGTCAGAGAAAGACAAGAAACACTGGATCGCAATCAACGTCCAAGGAAATCTCGATCATGAGATCGCCCCTCGGCTCGCCAGAGAACGGTTTGTCAAGCGTGGCGAGGCGAAACGCATCGACATGGTTTCTTCGGGATTTGCTGAAGGAGAGATCACACCATCGACGCCTTTTTGGGAAACGGTAGTTGAACCCGGCGACTGGAAAGCCAGAGACCGGCGGTCACATGGCTATTGCTATGGAAACACAGGAAATCCGCCAGCTTCCGCATGGACCAAGGAAAATTCGAATTCCAGCTCTATCCGCGATATCTGGCGTGAATTGGTCGGGTGCGAACCACTGCTTCAAGACCTCGTGTTGGCCATGTGCTCCGCCTCATCGGATGACAGCCAAGCATCGTCGGCAGCCGTTCCATGGGCTGGCTTGAGTCCCGAAAAAACACGCGCCTTCTTGCAAGGTGAGGCTGATCTTGTCTTGCGAGTGGCCGAGATCCCGAGTGAGCCAGACCAGCGTTTAGCGATAAGCGTGGAGGTCCGCTCCAAAGGGATCCTTTCTTTTGGTGGCCGCTATTCGTTTGCCACGATCACAGTCGACAAGAAAGACTTCCGTCGCGTCTTAGAGCAGACGTTTTACGCGGCGAATGGCGATGTCGTGCTCAAGGTGACAGCTGACGGCTTCGACGCATTCGGAATTCCGCGGGAGAAGATATGGGAGCGTCGGCGACCTGACGGGCTTTGGGAAAAGACCTCATACCTGATATTGAAGGCAGATACCGACTACGATGCACCGCCGGCGGAATTTGATTTCAATCCGCCGACCGACTCAAAGGTTTACCTGATTGGTAAAGACGGCTGGGGTACCCCGGCAATCAAGCCTGAATTGCCTTTGGGCGTTCGCCCTACAAATTGGCTTTGGGGCCTCAACCTCTTGGCCGTTCTTGTGCTGGCGGCATTCACGATCCGCAAGTTGCTCCTGCGCCGCCAGACGGATGTTGGGGGAACCGCTCAATGAGGCCAATCACCAAAGAACGGCTCTTGCTCATCTCAGGCGCGGCGGTACTCGCTTTGCTGCTTGTGGCCAGAGCGTGGACGGGCTCGCCAGGCGCTGCGGCCCCTGCGGCGTCAGTGGCGTCAGTGGCGTCAGTGGCGTCAGTGGCGTCAGTGGCGTCAGTGGCGTCAGTGGCGTCAGCGGCTCGCGAGCCGTCGGGGGCCGGGGCCACTGGCGGCATCAGAGCTATCGGCGTCGACAAGCCCTTTGAGGTTGAACTCGGTGAAATCCGCAGCATCGCCTGTGGGCTCGTCAACGCCACCGGCCGGCCCCTTGAGATCGCGTCGATCTCCACCGGCTGTGCCTGCCGGACGGCGTCGTTTCAGCCGAAGACGATCGGGCAGGGCGAAACAACCACGGTCGAGATTGTTTACGATTCTTCCCACAGTGCAGCGATCGATCTGCAGTTCCCGATCGTTATCACCCTCGCCGATGGCAAGACAATCACTGCCGATAAGGAGATCAAGATCGACCACGCCGAGTCGATCCGGCTGCAGGGCGCGCCGCTCGACTTGGGCGAGGTGCCGCTGGCCTCCACCGCAGCCGGCGAGATTTCGATCGAGATTCCCGCGAGCAATCTGATCACTGGAGTGAGTGCCCGCAGTGGCATCGAAGGGCTCGCGGTGCGCGTGGCTGAAAGCCCGGACAGGCCCGGCCGATACACGATCTCCTGCGCCCTCGCAGCGCCGGAGGTGGCCCGCGAGATTCAGGGGATTGTGCGCGTTGAGGTGGCGGGCTACCGGGGACGGGATGTGGTGTATGAGGTGCCGGTGCGGGGCAGGGTGGTGGGGGGAGTGACAATCCATCCCCCCACGGGGTTTGTCGGCATGCTCATGCCGGGGAAAACCAAGACACTCCGCTTCGATATCGCCGCGCGCGGGGAGCCCCGGGCTGTGACGATCGAGCGGGTTACAGCCCCGGCCTGGGCGGGGGCGAGCCATGCCTGCTTCGCAGGAAAGTCGGCGGTTGTGCTCGACGTGACGTTCGCTACGAGCGAACCCCCTGCCGACCTGCGGCAGTTTGATCTCGAACTCTCGGGCACTGTCGACGGCAGGCCCTTTTCTGCAGTCGTTCCCTGCATCGCCGTCGCCATCACCGCCGCCCCCTGACTGGCTCTGGATTCATGCGGTTTGCCGCTGAAGGCAGGAGAGCCACCCCCAACAGCCTTGGGTTTTTTTGTGATTTTCCCAATGGAAATCCGACGTCCATGGAGGGTCGGCTGCGGGCCGGCAAAAGTTTCGTCGCTGGCGCTCCTCAACCGTTCGTCGAGCCCTCCGCCTTCAGCCACCGGTGTATGGAGGCAGCATTCGCTTCGGCTATCCCAGATGCTGCTCGCGTTTCCACCACTGCCTGAGAATGGTTGCTACCGCCCTCAGGCCGTCGCCGATTGTGATCTTCTTTCCAGACGCCTTGGTCCGCCCCGCATAGGAAACGGGAATTTCCACCACCCGCCACCCCCCGCGGGCCACCTGCGCGGTGATCTCCGGCTCAATCGCAAACCCGTTCTCACGCAGCTCCAGCCCCGCGAGCACCTCGCGACGGAAGGCCTTTTGGCAGGTCTCCATGTCGGTCAGCTGCAGGCCCGTAGCCAGATTGGAGAGCGCGGTCAGACACCAGTTCGAGAACCGATGGACCGGGCCATTGGCTTGCCGACTGTTGTGGAGAAATCGACTGCCGTACACGACGTCTGCCGCGCCGCGTTCGATCGGGCTGACGAGCCGCTCAATCTCCAGCGGGTCGTATTCCAGATCTGCGTCCTGCACCACGACCACGCGTCCCCGGGCCGCAGCAAAGCCGGTGCGCAGGGCCGCCCCCTTCCCGCAGTTGGTCGGATGATGGAGCACCACCAACGGCCGCGTGGGGCGGGCCGCCTCAAGGATCTTGGCGGTGCCATCGTCGGAGCCGTCGTTGACGATCACAATCTCCACCGCCCCCTGCAGCCGCTCCAGACGGGCGATCACCTCACTGAGCGTGGCAGCCTCGTTGAAAGCCGGAATCACGACCGAGATCCGGTAGAAAAAAGCGCCGCTTTGTTCGCCGGAAATTGATTGCACGCGATTCCCCTGAGGAGTATCATACAGGGCGGAAGAGGGGGGTGGCTATGCTGCAATGCTTGATCATCACATGATACGTCGAGACGCGCTTTTGGGTTGCCTTTACGCAGGTTGGGCGGCACCTTGGTTTGCATTTCTTCGAGCTGTACACGACATACCGCGTCAGCCTTCCTGACATGACGGATATTTGGTCGGAGGACCTTTCCCGATGCGCCGGATCTTCTCGCATATCCCCTGGCTGGAACTGCTGCTGTTGGCCACGCTGCTCTCGCTGGCCGGGCAACTTGTGCCAGAACTCGGCGTTTGGCTGCTGGCGGCGCTGGACATGCGAACGTGGTCTCGAACAGCCTGGTTTCTCGCGAACCTCGCTGTTGTCGCGGTGCTGGTTGGCTTCCGCTATGGCCCCGAATGGGCCAACGACTGGGCTACCTTCCGCGCAACGAGGCGGCGAGCTTGGCGACAACGGCAGCTTGAACTGGAAAAGGAGCAGGAACGCGAACTCGCCCACGAAATCGCCGAGAGGTATCGCCACCGTATTTGAGTCGGTCAGGTTCTGGTTCAGCCGCCGCGCGCTTTTGCCCCCACCGGGATCATTTCCATGGCACTTCCGATTCCTTTCCACCGCCGGCGTGGTGCGCCGGCCGCGTTCACGCTGATTGAACTGCTGATTGTGATTGGCATTATTGGGTTGCTGCTGCAGATGCTCTTGCCGGCAGTGCAAGCGGCACGTGAAGCGGCCCGCCGGGCCGCCTGCGGGAATCGGCTGCGGCAATTGGGAGTCGGGGTGCTCAGCCATGAATCGGCTACGCGGCGCCTGCCATCCGGGGGCTGGCATTTCACCTGGATCGGCGAGCCGGAACGCAGCACGGGGCTCAAACAGCCGGGCAGCTGGGTGTTTAGCATCCTTGATTACATCGAGGAACCGGCGCTACGAAGCATGGGGCTGGGGCTCACCGGAACGGACCGCACGCTGGCCCTGGTGGCCCGCGTAAAAACGCCCCTGCCGCTGCTTTTGTGCCCCTCACGACGCGCTGAGGGAGTCGGGCCCTACACCAAATGGCAAACCCCATTCACGCTCGGCGGCCCGCTCACGCAGCCTCTCGAGATGGGGGCCAAAAGCGACTATGCAGCGAATGCCGGAGATACCTTCGACGCCGAATTCAGCCGTTCCTACCGGCCTCCGTGGGGCGGCCCCACCTCGCTCGAGGAAGGGGACAGCGATGAATTTGCTTGGCCCACCATCCAGCCCCCGTTCACCGGGGTGATCTACGGCCACAGCCAGACGACATTTCCCCAGATCAGCGACGGCCTTACCAAAACATATCTGCTGGGGGAAAAATATATCTTCAGCGGCCAGTCTGATCCCACCGCCGACGCAGGCGACAACGAAAGCGTGTACACCGGGAGTGATAACGACACCTGCCGCTCCACGTTCCTGACCCCCGACAACGATCAGAACTACGCCAACACCACCAATTCCTTCGGCAGCGCTCACCCCTCGGTTTGGCAGGCGGTGATGTGCGATGGCTCGACGCACAGCTACTCCTACGACATCGATGCCCAAACCCACCGCGACCTCGGCAACCGAGCAGATGGCAAAGCCACCGAACTCCCCAAATAATCCATTCCGAAGCAGCTTTCCTGGCAGGCTGTGGAAAAAGTTCTGCTGCGCTGGATGCGATGCCCATCGACTGTGGAAAACCTCGGCTTTTTCACCAGTCGACTTCGTGGAAAAAGCCCATGGAGGGCTTTTTTCACAGCCAGCCAGCAAAACCTCTTGGCCGTGGAGGAGGGCAGCACTGGGAGACATCTGCTGGATCACCATCACGATGATCGCCTGCTCCCTGGCAATTCCTGCCACCAGCTATGGGCAGTCTCCCGCTCTCGACAAGCTCGCTCCCGCCGCGCCGCAGAGCAACGGCGGATGGGTTGGTGGGATCGTGCCCGCGTATCTTGTCGACCTCTTCGAGCCGCACTCTTTCCATTGTCCTCGGGGCCGCTATCAGGATCAGGAGATTCCCTATCGGCTGCTGCGGCCGAAGGGGGGGCAGCGAGCTTGGCCGCTGCTGGTGTGGATGCACGGCTTCGGCGAGAAAGGGGATAATAACTACGCGCAGTTGCGGCACCTGCAGATGATGTTTGACAAGCCAACCGGGCAGCTCGGCCCCCCATTTTTTTGCGTTGTCATGCAATTGCCAGCCGATGCCACCGGCTGGACTGACAATCAGGCCGCTGCCGCCGGCGACGATCCGGCGGCTGTCTGTCTGGATCTTGTAGACCACCTTCTGCGCACCGAGCCGATCGATCCCGAGCGGGTCTATCTCTCCGGCCTCTCGGCCGGGGGCAGTGCCTGCTGGGAGATGCTGGCGCGGCGGCCCGATCTCTTCGCTGCGGCCGCGCCGTTGGCAGGCAGTGGCTATGGTACCGATCCCCAGCGGATCGCCCCGCTGACACACCTGCCGGTGTGGGCCTTTCATTCCCGGGCCGACGACAGCCTCTCGCCGCAAAGCGTGCGCGACACAGTTGCTGCGCTCAAAGCAGCAGGGGGCAGCGTCAGCCTGACGGAGATCGATTCGGGCGCCCACGACTGCTGGACCGCTGCATTTCGCAACCATGGCCTCTTGGAGTGGCTGCTCTGGCAGCGGCGCGGCGGGCCCAACCGACTGGTGCCGCCGGGGCTCAAGCCTATCGATTGGAAAATGGTGGCTGCGGGAGCGACCGTCCTGCTCGTGGTCGGAATCGCCATCAAACAGGAATTGTCTCGCCGGAGAAGAGCACAATGAAACGCCCCCGCTGTATTGCCCCTCGTCTGCTGCTCCTGCTTGTACTCGCGGCAGTGCTGGGCTGCGATCCGCCGCCTCCCGGCCGCGCGCGCCCCTATGGCTGCGATATTTTTGTCCGCGGCACGTTCCTCGATTCCGATGCCGCGGCCAGTCGAGCCATCTGCGACGACCGCAACCGGATGACGTTTGTCGGCCAGCAAACCTATGTCTGCACGCTGCTGCTCGAGCCGGGCACCTATTTTCTGAAATTCGGCGACGTCACCTGGCGGGCAATGGAGATCGGGGCCCGAGAGTATCGCACGGCCCTCGAACCGCAACCGAATCCACGCTGGCTCGACACGATCTCCGGCAAGAATGCCCAGGAATTCAGCGTCACGATTCCCACCGCAGGGCAATACATCTGCGAACTGCGCGCTGTGGCCCGCACACAGGCGCAAGTCAGGATGCGCACCCAGGCCGACCGCTAACCTCACCTGCATTCCGCCAAAACCTCTGCCGATACTCTCTTCCGCTGCCTGCCGGCCACGGCCATGCCACAAGCTCGATACGTGCCTCCCATGCAGCCACCTCCGCCCCCCGTGCGCCCCCTCTGTAGACTGCTGAAGTACGGTCTGCTGGAATTCACCCTGCTGCTGGCCGCGGGGACGCTCGTCGCACAGTTGCTTGTCCCGTCGGCTATTGCTTGGTGGCTGCGCCCGCGTCCGGGATATCAGGGAGAGTTTCCCGCGGCTGGCGACTCGCGGCTCGCAGACGGCACGCTCCCCTATCGAATGCTCCTCTTTCTGCCCGCTGGCTATTCTGCCAGCGGGCCGGCGCAGCCGCTGGTGGTGCATCTGCATGGCGCCGGTGAGCGGGGAACCGATCTGGCAATTGTGCGCCGCGAGAGCCTGCCCCGTCAGATTGACAATGGCCTCCACCCGCCAGCTGTGGTGGCCTCGCCACAGTGCCCGCCGGACCACATCTGGGATGCAGCCAAGGTGATGGCGGTCATCGATTATCTCAAGCGTCAATTCAATATCGACCCCCGCCGGATCTCCCTCACTGGCTACAGCATGGGGGGCTCAGGCACATGGCGGACAGCCGCACTCAATCCCGGGCGGTTTGCGGCGATCGTGCCGATCTGCGGCGGTGGCGAAACGGCTCAGGCGGCTCAATTCGTAGGGATGCCCGTCTGGGCCTTCCATGGGCAGCACGATCAGGCGGTGCTGGTTTCTGAATCGATCACAATGGTCGACGCGATCCGCGATGCGGGGGGCACGCCCCAGTTGACGATCGATCCCGAGGGCCAACACAACGTCTGGGACGACGTCTACCAGAACCCCGCACTCCTCAACTGGCTGTGGAGCCAACAGCTACCAGCGACCGCAGCGGCCCAGGCTCCCGCCAAACCATAAGTATCTGCCGCATCCCCACGAGAACCGACTGCGATGAATCCCACTCCCCCTGCTGCTCAGGATGGTCCGGCTGCTCCGGAGCGGCAAACTGTTGATGCTGCCGCCCAGCCTGCCATGGGCTCGCTGCGCCCCGCGCCGCGGTTTGCCCCCTGGCTGGCGGCCGGTCTGCTTCTGCTCCAGACAGTCCTGCTGGCAATTGCGGCGCAGGTTGACAGTCCCACCCTCAATGAACCGGCGCACCTCGTGGCGGGGATCAGCTATTGGCACTTCAACCGGTTTGATGTGTATGCGGTCAATCCGCCGCTGGTGCGGATGGTGGCAGCGGCACCGGTGCTGCTTGCCGGCTGCAAAACCGACTGGAAAGATTTCTACTCGGGGCCGGGAGCGCGGCCGGAAATGGGGCTGGGGGCTGCGTTCTGCCGGGCCAATGGCGAGCGCACGTTCTGGCTGATCACGCTGGCCCGCTGGGCCTGCATCCCCTTTGCCCTGCTGGGAGGGTGGGTCTGCTACCGCTGGGCAGGCGCGCTCTACGGCTGGCCGGCGGGACTGGTGGCGCTTGGCCTGTGGTGCACCTGCCCCAATATCGGCGCTGCCGGCCACCTGATCACCTCCGACATGGCCTCCACCAGTTTGGCAGTGGCCGCCTGCTACTCCTTTTGGCTGTGGCTCAAAAATCCGACGTGGGAATCGGCCTTGATCAGCGGCGCTGTGTTGGGAATCGCCGAACTCACCAAAACCACGCTCGTGATTTTCTACCCGCTTTGGTTTGTGATGTGGGCCGGCTATCGCTGGGCAGAGCGGCAGCAGATGAACCGCCGACGGTGGGGGCGGGAGGGGGCGATGCTCGTCGTCCGCACGGTGCTGGCGATCTATGTCGTGAATCTGGGGTATGGCTACGAGGGAACCGGCAAGCCACTCGGAGAATTCCGCTTTGTAAGTAGCGCCCTCACCGGCCCTCGCGATGAAAACCAGCACACCCAAGCCGGCGGCAACCGGTTTGCCGGCACGTGGCTGGGGCATGTTCCGGTGCCGCTTCCTGAACATTACGTCCTGGGCATCGATCTGCAGCGCCGCGATTTCGAGCAGTATCACCACTGGTTTTATCTGGGAGGCCGCTGGCAGAAAACGGGCTGGTGGTATTACTATCTCTACGGCTTGGGCTGCAAGCTGCCGCTGGGAACGTGGTGCCTGCTCGGGCTGGCTGCGCTGGCGGGATTTTGGCGCAGAGGGCCGGCCGCCAGGCGGGACGAAGTGGTGCTGCTCACTCCGGCGCTGGTGATCCTCGGATTTGTGAGCCTGCAGACGGGCCTCAATGAGCATGTGCGGTATGTGCTGCCGATTCTGCCTTTCTTTTTTATCTGGATCGGCAGGCTCACTCCCGCCATCTGGCCCCTTCCGCCAGCGCAATTGACCAGTGGAGACGGCCGGCTTGCTGTCGCAGCCGGGGCGGCGCTGGTGTGGGCGATGGTGCAGCCGCAGTTTTCGTTTCCCCACAATCTCTCCTACTTCAACGAACTGGCTGGTGGCCCCGCCGGCGGTATCCGCCACCTCATCCACAGCAATCTCGACTGGGGGCAAGACCTGCTCTTTCTGCGGCAATGGCAGCTCGCCCACCCTGAGGCAAAGCCGCTGCACATTGCCTATTTCGGCCCCTGCGAGCCTGGGCTGGCGGGCGTGGAGGGCGAGAAAGTTTCCGGGCTGATCACAGCCGGCAATGCCGGCGAACCGTTGCCGCCGGGCTGGTATGCTGTCAGCGCCACGCTGCTGGCCGGATCGTACGACGAGGGAACCGGCGGCGATGGCACAGCCTCGAGCCGATTCAGAACGCTCCCTGAGGTCGATCGCGTTGGCTATTCGATCCACATCCTGCGCGTCGACGCCGATCCGCCGTCACCATAATTTCTACTGGTGATCGGGACCGTCATCGGAGCATCCTTGTTAACTCTCCTTAAGACTTCGAGAAGGATTTCTATGGCTCAGGTCTATGGTTCTCAAGGAAACGATTCGCGACAAGGACTGGCGGGCCCCACGGTCTTGCGAATGCTCTTCTATGTGCCTTTCGTGGTGATCACATCGGCTTGGGCGATAACGGCGGCAGCGGAGACTGTTCCTGAGGTAGATCTGTTCGTTATCAGGGAGATCCACGACACTGTCTGGGGTGACCAGTCTTGGGATATGCCGATCGCTTCACGGGAAACGGCGGCAAAAGTGTTTGACTCCGTATTGAGTCGCGTTGAATCACCTGCCGCTCAGGCTCTTGTCTGGGAGTTGAGAGCCGATTTTTTTCGCGTCATTGGCGATCACCGAGAGTCGATGCAAGCATCCCGCGTCATTTATGACCGCTTCCCAAAGAGCGACCGAGTTCAAAATGCGGCAGCGGAACTGATCGATCGGCCTCGGGCGATGGGCGATTTCGTCGCCATGCTGGCAGCAGCCAAGGAACAGCTTTCCCGCACTGAAGATCCGGAGCGTGTGATTCAACTGACAGCCGTGATCGCGGAAGCTTACAGAGGGGAGGGGGATTGGACTCTTGCTGGAGACGCACTTGGAGCTCTGGTCGACCGCCTGCCCGGCCATACCGGCAGCATCGAGGCCGCACTCCTGCGACTTGCTGGTGACGCAGCCGCGGTGGGGAATCATTCCGCCAGCCGGGAGATCCTTCTGGGAACCTATCGTGCCATGCCCCCCGAAAGTCGGTCGCCAAACCTCTACGGGAACCTCGCTGCCGCCAGCATCCTGTGCGGCAGACTAGATGAAGCAGTGCACTATCGCGAGGAAGCAATTGACCGATTTCCGGCTGATTCACGCCGCGCATCACATGAGTTCAGCTTGGGAGTTCTGCTGCATGACCTCGGAGAGAACGAGCGGGCAGGCGAGTATTTTCAGGCGTTCATCGACTCGAAGCAGAGTTTTGATTGTACGGACCAGATGCGCGATGTTGCGCGATCGAGCCTGCAGCAGATTGCCTCTCTCGCAACCAGTCATGAAGCTCCGACAACGCGACAATGGTTCTCCTGGCAGATCGTTCTCATGCTTCTCAACGCCGGTTTCTTCGTCGTGCTCGTCGCGATCCTGCTCAGGCGTCGTTTCCAGCATTCGTAAATCATCGATTGCGCCGCAACCACACGCGGGCATAATCGGCGCATCGCTCGGCCCGCCAAGGGCGACCGTATGAGCCGGCGATTCCCGTGAAGGTGTGCGTTTTCCTCGCCGTCGACCGGTGAAAACGCCCCCCGTCGCAGGGCCAGCTGGGGATCTACGGCCAAAGGGCAGCGGCTCCCGCATCGGCCCCGTTGCCAGCGGGGCGGGCGTGCTTTAGATTCGGTGTTTTATTGTGCGGGGAGAATCCATGCCGACGTCAACGCTTGCCACGCACCGCGAACCATCCACCCCGTCGCACGACAACCCAGCCGAACAGCTGCGGGCCATCGGCCGGGAATTTCATGCCCGCGGCTGGTCGCTCGGCACCAGCAGCAACTACAGCGTGGTCGCCTCCCGCAACCCGCTGGAACTGCTCATCACCGCCAGCGGCAAGGATAAATCGGCCCTCGGCCCGGACGACTTTGTGCGCGTCGATGCCCACGGCAAGGTGGTCGATGGCTCCGCCCGCAAGTCCTCCGCAGAAACACTCCTGCACTGCCTGATCTGCGAAAAGATTCCCTCCGTCGGCGCGGTGCTCCACACTCACTCCGTGTGGGGCACGATTCTCTCCCGGCAGTATCTGCCGCAGGGCTGCCTGCGGATCGAGGGCTACGAGATGCTCAAAGGTCTCGAGGGGATCGGCACGCACGACACCTTTGAGGAGGTGCCGATCTTCGCCAACAGCCAGGACATGCGCGAACTCTCCCAGCGGATCGCCGCCCGGCTGGCTCACGCCGATTTCAGCCTGCCGCGGCAGCCGTTTCACGGATTTCTGCTCTCGGGCCACGGCCTCTACACCTGGGGGAAGGATCTGGCTGAGGCTCGCCGCCACATTGAAATTTTTGAGTTTTTGTTTGAGGTTTCCGCCCGGGCCGCCACGCTGGCAGGCGCAGGGCCAGCCCCCGGCCGGCAGCAGCAAGCCCAGCCACAGCAGTAGTCGTAACGCCCGATCGCACCAGAGTTTTCAAAGCCTCGCGTCTCACTCCAGTAGAAGGTTTTCTCCATGGCCATCGTCACGATTCCCTCCCTCGGGCGGCGCATCACCGAGATCCCTGAGATCATTCAATTTCTGGCCAGCCAAGGGCTCCACTACGAGATCTGGCCGCTGGAAGATCGGGTCGACCCCAGCGCCCCTGCCGAGGCGATTCTCGCTGCCTACTCCCCCGAGATCGACGAACTGAAACGCCGCGGCGGGTTTGTGACCGCCGACGTGATTGACGTGCGGCCCGACACGCCCAACCTCGACACGATGCTCGCCAAATTCAGCAAGGAACACACGCACACCGAAGACGAGGTGCGGTTCATCCTGCAGGGCAGGGGGGTGTTTCATATCCATGCCCCGCCTGCTGCCGGCGCGGCGGAGCCGGGACTCGTGTTTGCGATTGAGGTGTGGGCGGGGGATCTCATCAGCGTGCCGCTGGGCACCCGCCACTGGTTTGATCTCTGCTCCGACCGCCGCATCCGGGCGATCCGCCTGTTTCAGGATATGACCGGCTGGACTCCCCACTACCTCGAAAACGGCGTTCACGCCGGCTACATCCCGCTCTGCCTGGGGCCAGCCTGGGTCGACGGATCGGGAGGAACGCCCTCTTGATCTTCTTTGCCGGCCGCGGCATTCTGCTCGACGTGGAGGGAACCACCTCCTCCATCAGCTTTGTGTATGACGTGCTCTTCGCCTTCGCGCGGGAGCATGTGGCCGATTTTCTCACTCGGCACTCAGGCGCCCCTGCTGTGCTGTCCCTGCTCCCCGCGCTGGCTGCCGATGCCGGCATACCGCCGACCAGCGATGGAGTGCAACTGGCGCTCGCTGCGATCGATCTGATGAACCGCGACGTGAAGAGCACGCCCCTGAAGGCGCTGCAGGGGATGATCTGGCGTGAGGGATTTGAGTCAGGGGAACTGGTGGCCCACACGTTTGACGATGTGCCTGAGGCGCTTGAACTCTGGGCCTCCTCGGGGCTCGACGTGCGGATCTATTCCTCCGGTTCGGTTCAGGCGCAAAAGCTCTTTTTCGGCCACACTGCCCATGGTGATCTCACCGAGCATCTGCGGGGCTATTACGACACCACCACCGGGCCGAAGCGCGATCCTGTCAGCTACGAAAAAATAGCGGCCGATATGGGCCTTGAGCCGCGGCAGATTCTGTTTGTCAGCGATATCGGGGAGGAACTCGACGCCGCCCGCCAAGCCGGCATGGCGACAGCCCTCGCCGAGCGGCCCGGCAACAGGCCAGCCGGCGGTCTCTTTGAGCACGAGGCGCTTCAATCGTTTGCCGACATCGTCTTCTGACTCATTCCCGCGGCAGTTCTGCCACGCTTCAAATCTCACCTCTCTGGCTCACTTCTCTGGCTCACTTCTTTGGGGAATCTTTCGCGATGCACGCCGCCACTCCTCCTGCCCCGTCCCTGCGGTGTGCCGTCGGCCTCTCCACACAGCCAAGAATCGAGATGGCTCTCGCTGAGGCGACGAGCCAGGCGCTCTTGGGCCTCGACGCCCCCACCGGCCCGATCACCTCGACGCTCCCCGCCGATCTTGCGGTGGTGTTTGTCTCAAGCGCCTACGGGCAGTCGATCCGCCCGGCACTGGAAACCCTCGGCGAACAACTGCGGGTGCCCGCCCTGATCGGCACGACGGCCGAGGGGGTGCTCGCCGGCGACACCGAAATCGAAACGGGACCGGCGGTCGTGGTCTGGCTGGCCCGCCTGCCGGGAGCCAGCATCGTGCCGTTGGCGCTTGAATACCAACAGACCCCCGACGGCGGCATGTTTGTCGGTTGGCCGGCAGAGCTCTCGGGCGGCTGGCCGGAAGGAGCGTCGCTTTTGCTTCTGGCCGATCCGTTTTCGTTTCCGGTCGACACGCTGATCCGCCGCTTTGAGGAAGACCATCCCGGCGTGCCGATCATCGGCGGCATGGCCAGCGGCGGCCATGCTCCCGGCAGCAACACACTCCTCGTGGGGCCGCGGTCGTACGACTCAGGCGCTGTCGGCGCCATTATCGGCGGCGGCGTGCGGGTGCGGCCGGTGGTGTCGCAGGGCTGCAAGCCGATCGGCCGGCCGCTGGTGATCACCAAGGCGGAGGAGAACGTGATCGTGGAGCTCGGCGGGCGGCCGGCGCTTGAGCGGCTGCGCGAAATCTACGGCGATCTCAACGATGCCGATCGGCAGCTTGTGCGCTCGAGCCTCCATGTGGGGCGGGTGGCGAGTGAATATCAGGAGAGCTTTCAGCGCGGCGATTTTCTGGTGCGCAACGTCGTGGGTGCCGATCCCGATTCGGGCGTGATCGCCGTGGGGGATCTGGTGCGCACCGGGCAGACGATCCAGTTTCATGTGCGCGATGCGGCCAGCGCCCACGATGACCTCCACCATCTCCTTTCGGCACAGGCCTCCACCGCCTCATCCCCGGCCGGGGCCCTGGTCTTTACCTGCAACGGCCGCGGCAGCCGGCTCTTCCCCGAGGCCAGCCACGATGCCCGCTGCCTGCAGGAGTGCCTCGGCCCGGTGGCAGCGGCAGGCTTTTTTGCGCAGGGAGAGATCGGCCCGATCGGCCGCCACAACTGCCTGCACGGGTTCACCGCCAGCATCGCGCTGTTTGAGCAGGCGTGAGGCAATCGCTTGGCCAGGGCCGCCGTAGCTTCTACTTCCGCTGCAAAATAGAGACCCCATGCGCGCCTTGAAGCCTTCTTTCATATCATCGTCCTGATTCAGTCCGCACATATCCGCTCGACCTTGGGGGGTGCTTTCATGGCTTGTTTGATTTCTGACGGGCTGAGCGCCATCTTCAAAGCTGCATGGAGGGGGAGCGTGGCCTGCCTGTTCCTGGTTGGGCTGCACCTGCTGCCTGGAGTGGTGCCACAGGCCGCCGTGGGGGCCGAAGCGGCCGGTTCAATTGTGGCAAGGCTTTCTGTGCCTCACCACAACGGGCAACCTGTGGTCCGCCACGCCGTGACAGAGTTGCAGAAACACCTCGCCAGCGAAGGGGCCGTCGGTTCTCTTGCCGACGACCCCACTGCGCCTGCTCATTGTCAGATTGAACTGCTCGTCGATCCTGCCGCCGTGAACCCTCCGGCCGACGTGGTGCCGGAAAGCTTCCGAATCATCGCCGCCACGGACGGCTCGGTGAAGTTGATCGCTGCGGATGGCTCAGGCCTGCTGTGGGCAGTACGAGACTTTCAACATTACTACTGCAGAGATTGGTTGGAGGGGCTGCGGAAGGGGAGGCCGCTGGAGCTCAACAGGCTCTCCGCGCCGTCAGTGCAGGTCCGTGGTTTTTGGACCTGGCTCTACGGCTGCAAGGATGTGTTTGCCTACATCGATCGAGCCAGCGAATGGAAGCTGAACCACATCATTTTCTGGAACCGGGGCGTACCGATGAATGCCGATCGGATCAACGACTATGCGCACCAGCGCGGCGTCAAAATCTGGTGGGGCTTCAGTTTCGGATGGACAGCCGGCGATTTTCAGGATGCCTCTCCAGCCCTCGCAGCGCGGCTGCAGGCGCTCTACGAAGCCCAGAAGGCAAAAATCGGCCCGACGTTGGCCAATCTCTGCCCTCAGGAACCGGAGACGGCGCAGGCGCTTGAGGATTTCGTCCTCGACGTTTACGAAAACCAGTACGCCTGGATTCCCGACATCGACGGCATCTACTTCCAGACGGCCACCGAGGCGGTCTGCCCGTGCCAGCGCTGCCAGCAGATCCCGATTGGCGAGAGTGTGATGCAGACGGTGCTTCCGATCATTGAAGAACTCCACCGCCGCCATCCAACGCTGAAAATCTCAGCCGGAATGCATAACAAAGGGGAGCAGTACGCCGCTCTCCGCGGCCTGCCCAGCTATGTGAATATCTGCTGGGAAGCAGGCACCACCTGGGCTTCCAGCCTCGAGGAATTCAAAACCCAGATGACCTACCGCGGGGCCGAGGAGGATTGTGCCGGGATCTACCGGATCACCATGAACTGCGGGATGGATCTGCTCGGGCAGTCGTACGGCGGGGAAAAAGACCGGGTGTGGTTGAACCGTGTGGACCAACTCTGGCACTACATCGAAGAAGGCCAGCTGCCCGAATCGGGGAGCACGTGGCCGATTGTGGTGGACGGCAAGGATGTCGGCTATCCCTGCGTTTCTGATTGGCGGCCTCCGACCGGAGGGCGATTGCTCGACAACCCGAATTTCCAGACGCTGCTGGAGTGGTCTGGCGAACTGGCCCAGGGACCACCCCGGTCGAAGGGGATCTTTCCGCTGGTCGAGGCCGGCTTGATCGATCTCAAAATGCGCCGCGTTCCGGCGATGGTCGCGGAAACCATCTGGGACCCACTCGCCGATCAGGTTGAACTCGAGCGTCGCTGCCGCCTGATCTGGCAGGAACGCGTGGGGGGATGGCAGACCCCGCCCAACCCCTATTGGGGCACAGCGTCCGGCGACCGCACCACCCCAACAGAGGCCCCGCCACCAGACTCTCCCCTTGAGGATCTGGGAAACGTCTACAAAAAGGATCTGTCGGAAGCCGAGTGAACCGGTTCACCAGCGCGCATCAGGGATCGCTGGCAGGCTGTGGATAGTGCAGCATCGCTGGATGCGATGCCCGTCGACTGTGGAAAACCTCGGCTTTTTCACCGGTCGACTTCGTGGACTGTATTCAAACCAGAGGCCATGGATGGCTTTTTCCACAGCCAGCTGGAGCCCCCGATCTTTGGGCTTGACTGGCCAGAGAGGCGATTTCTACCGTCCTCTCTTCTGACTGCCCTCCGGGAGCCGGTTTACGATGCGCGTTTCCCTACTCGGTGTCTTGGCCGTGGCCCTGCTCACGTCCGGGTGCGCCCAGAATCGCAACAACTACGCCTACGCCCCCCCCTACGCTCCGCCGGTCTATCCGCAGCCCCACCAACCGACGGCCCAGCCGGTCGCCTATGCGGCGGCGCCTGGAGCCGTGCAGGGGCAGGTGATGCCCGCCACCGGCGGCGTCATGATGGCGCCCGGGCAGCCAATGGGGGCGCCGGTCATGGGAGCCCCGGTGATGGCCGCGACCGAAATGGCCTGCCCGCCTGAAATGGTGATGGGAGAGGGGCATGTCGTCATGGGAAGCAGCCAGATGGTGGTCGACGGCGGCGGCCAAACGCCCCCCTGTCCGACCGCGTACTGAGAACTGCCCGCCGGGCCGGCCCAGGCCCCACACACAAGGGTTTTGCCGCCGCTGCTGACCAGATCTCAGCCTGTTCCCCCCGGGCTGTGGCCAGACCGGATAGAGTGATGCTGTGGCAGGCGGCACAGCCGCCCTCAGCCGGCACACGTTCATCCCGCGCACCGTTTCTCAGCAGGGGCTCTCTCTTGCCACTTTGGTCAGTTGCTCCGTCGCGGCAGCCGGAACTGATGGACGATCCGTCCCTGCCCGATCAGGATCACCTCGACGCGCTCAATGCGCTCACGCGGATCAATGCCCTCTCCGGCACCGCCACGGCGCTTGCCACGGCGATCCTGCAACTGTCGCAGGGCATCGAGTGGACGCGACCGCTGCGGATCATCGATGTGGCCAGCGGCGGCGGGGATGTCACCGTGGCCCTGGCGCGGAAGCTCCAGCGCCGCCTGCCCCGGGGCGTGGGTGCGGAAGTGACGGGGATCGACATCAGCCCCCGGGCAGTGGCCCGCGCCCAGAGCATGGCCGATGCGCGGGGTGTCACGGGCGTTACTTTTGCTGTGCACGACGCGCTGGCCGAGGGCTGCCCCCCCTGCGACTTCGCCGTCAACTCGCTCTTTCTCCACCATCTCTCCGATGCCGAGGCCGAACAGATTCTGACGGGCATGGCCGCTGCCGCCAGTGTCGGAGTCGTGGTCTCTGATCTGCTCCGCAGCCGGATGGGCCTGTGGCTGGCGCAGCTCGGCACGACGTTCCTCTCATCGTCGCGGGTGGCGCGGGTGGACGGCCCTCTCTCCGTGCGCGCGAGCCGCACGCTGCCGGAATACCGCCAACTGCTCGACCGCTCCGGCATGGAATCGGCACGCATCCTGCGCCGCTGGCCGCAGCGGGCGCTGCTTGTCTGGCCGGTTGCCCACCGCGACCGCATCGCCCGGGAGCAGCGGCGATGAGCCTTCCCATACTCCATTTTTCAGCCCCCGCCACGCTGCCGGCGACGCTCTCGGCTGGAGCGGCCGCCGCGACTCCCTGGCAGTGTATTGTGATCGGTGCCGGCCCCGCCGGGAGTGCTGCGGCGCTGCGACTGGCCGCGCAGGGGTGGCGGGTGCTGCTGATCGATCGGAGCTCGATGCCGCGGCGGAAAGTCTGCGGCTGCTGTCTCTCGCCGGTGGCCTATGCCGAACTGCAAATGCTCGAATCGCTTCTGCCCGCACAGCACGACACAGCAGGGCGGATACCAGCCACGCCCCTGGCGGGTGTCTCTCTGGCGGCAGCGGGCCGGGTGGCACGCATCCCCTTGCCCTCCGGCGGCGTGATCTCCCGGGAAACGCTCGACACGCACCTCGTGCAGCAGGCGATCGCCGCGGGAGCCCACTGGCTACCGGAGGTGCTGGTCACAGCCCTCGGCGAGGGCCCTGGCACTGGCAGCACGGCGTTGCGGCCGTCACCCCTGACGATCACCACCCGGCTGCTTGATTCAAGTGCCGGCGACGCAGCGCTCCACCTGCAGGCCGAGATGGTGGTGCTGGCCACCGGCTTGGCCGCTAGCGTGCGCCTCCCCACGGCGGGCGATCCCGCAGAAAGCCCCCGACGGCATGTGGCGGCGCAGAGCCGAATCGGCATCGGCGCCACGCTGCCCCCTGAGGCGAGCGACCTGCCGGCAGGCGAACTGCTGATGGCGGTGGCAGAGCAGGGCTATTGTGGATTGGTGCGGCTGGAGGATGGGCGGATCGATCTGGCCGCCGCTGTTGACAAGCGGCTGCTGGCCCAAGCCGGCAGCCCGGCTGCTGCCGCGGGAGCGATTGTGAACCAGGGATGCGGCCCGGGCGACAGGCGTGTGCCCAGCGCAGCCTCTCTGGCCGCCGCCACCTTTCGGGCCACTCCGGCGCTGACGCACGCTGCCAGCCTCGTCGTGGGGAAGGCGGGCCGGATCTTCCGCGTCGGCGATGCGGCTGGCTATGTTGAGCCGTTCACCGGCGAGGGGATCGGCTGGGCGCTGGCCAGTGCGCGAGTCTTGGCCGCAGCCGCATCTGCCCCGGAATATGCCGCCGCGCTCGCCACCGCCGAAATCGCCAGCCGCTACGGCAATCTCCACCGGCGGCTGCTGGGAGCCCACCACGCCCGCTGCCGGCGCGTGGCTTGGGCGGTGCGGCGGCCGGGGCTGGTGGGGGGAGCTGTGCGATTGGCCCAATGCTTCCCCTGGGCTGCTGGCCACGTGGTGCCGGGGCTCATCGGCGCTGGCTGGTCGCCGGCTGGTGCGCAACCTGCTCTGCTTGCGGAGGCAACGCACGGATGAGCTTGGCGATACTGGGAGTCGGCACCGCCGTGCCACCCTGGCAGATCAAGCAGGCCGACGCTGCCGGCTGGGCCGCCGGGTGGAAGAGGCGTTGGGGCTGAACTCAGGGGCGTTGACCGCCTCCCGCGGCGTGCTGTCCCAGCATGGCACTCTGTCGGGTGCCACGATTCTCTTCATTCTCGACCGGCTGTTGCGGGAAGAGCCCTCCCTCCCTGTGTGGCGCTGGCGTTTGGCCCAGGCCTCACCGCCGAACCGGCCGTTTTTGACCGGTAGTCCCTACGGCAGCCGGGGGTGGGCAAATTTTTTTGCCTAGCTTGTGTCCGCTTTTAAGGGGCATCCCGCCTATTTAAAGATGGAGGCGCAGAGATCTTCACTTCCCGGGCCTGTCGCTATGCCGAATCGCAACTCAAGCCCTTTCCCCATAGGGCCGGAATGGCTCGCGGCATGTTGCCTCGTACGCAACCGACACGCTGTTGAAAAAAAGGCTTGCAGCGCCCTCAGACACCTTTCACAATCGAACTATTCAACGGGACTCTTGGGGGGCTCCACCATGGGAAGATTCCGACTCTGGGATAAAGCGTGGCGAATGATGGGACGCGGAGTGCATCCTCGCCCGAAGAAGCCAACGCGGAGGCCTTCCGTCTGCCACCCCGTGCTTCAGTGGGAGTTCATGGAACCGCGTCTTCTCTTGGCTGCGGTGGATGCCACGCCGCCTGGAATCACCATCAGTTTTGATCACGTCAGCCTGAGAAAGGGCGAGACTGCCCTTGTGTCGTTCACGCTGAGCGAACCGACTGCGAAGGATGTCGTGGGAAGCGTGGCTGGACTGCATATCGGCGCGGGGCAGTTTGTGTCGTCGTTTGCCGCCGATGACGTCTTCGCCGTGGGCGGAACGGTGGGGCCTCTTACGCAGGTTGACGAGACCCGTTTCACAACCATCTTCACCCCCATTCCCGACACCAAATCAACTGGCTATGTCGTTGTCTACGACAACGCATTCCGAGATCTTGCCGGCAACGGCAATAAGAGCGCCACGGGTGCCGTTGTCGCTTCACTCGCCATCGATACCGCCCGCCCCACAATCTCGATCCAGTCGAACAAGGCGAGCCTCAAGGCGGGGGAGACCGCTGTCATCTCCTACACGCTCAGCGAACCCTCCGGCACGTTCACCGCGAGCGATCTCTATGCCGTCGGTGGCACACTCTCCGGCTTCCGCTATGTCAGCGGCACCACGTTCGCCGCCGACTTCACCCCCACCCCCAATTCCACCGGCACTGGCTATGCCGTGGTCTATGACAACGCCTTTACCGACGCCGCCGGCAACGGCAACACAAGTGCCACCGGCGCCGTGGTAGCGTCGCTGGCGATCGACGCCGTTCGCCCCACGATCTCGATCCAGTCGAACAAGGCGAGTCTCAAGGCGGGGGAGACTGCCGTTATCTCCTACACCCTCAGCGAACCCTCCGGCACATTCACCGTCAGTGATCTCTATGCCGTCGGTGGCACGCTCTCCGGCTTCCGCTATGTCAGCGGCACCACGTTCGCTGCCGATTTTACTCCCACCCCAAATTCCAAAGGCACTGGCTACGCGGTTGTCTACGACAACGCCTTCACCGACGCTGCGGGCAACGGCAACGTAAGCACCACTGGCGCCGTGATGGCGTCGCTGGCGATCGACG